>JAFWCM010000204.1 GCA_017536885.1 Solobacterium sp. | reverse complement strand
TTTCTCTTGCGTTTCTTTACTTACGCCCTGCCGGTTTTTTCCGCCGCCTTTTCGACTTCCTTCTCGAAGAACTCCTTGCATTCCTCATAGCTCATGCCGAGGGCTACCGAGAGTTCGGTATAGAGAAGTTTTTCCGCTTTCTCGAGATATTCGTTGTCGATGCTTGCGAGCTTCTTATGGTTCTTCTGCCGCTCATCGTTGCGGAGAAAGGATGTCTTGATGATGCAGATCAGGTCTTCGAGCGAGTCCCCTTTCATCAGAGCCGCATACTGGCTTTTCATATTCGCGGGCTTGGATTCGAGGGTTTCGATGCCCGGGGCGCTGACGATCAGATCATCGATCTCTTCCCGGGTGACAAGACTTCTGAGATGACCGGCCTTATTGCTTACCGGCACCTGCATCGTGACGGAATTGTCCGTGCTTCCATAGGGGACGAGCACATAGCACTCCTCTCCGGTACGTTCACTGACTTTGATATCAGCGACGCGGCAGACATCACGGCGGTAGACAACAATATCGTCAATTTTGTACATATGCACTCCCTCCTTGCTTGTGATTATATCACAAAAAGAATATACAGAGAGTACAGTAATTCGCCTGAAAAACGATTCCATTCTAAATAAACATCGTTTTAAAAGGGTACATTAAACAATCTGAAGAACATGGAATTTCAGATATTCTGTCTCCGGGATGGCGGGATTCACCGGGTGATCCATTGCCGCTCCGCGCCGCTCGATGATGCGCAGATTCACCCCGGCCAGGCTTGCGGCTTCCTGCAGCATCTCCTCAAATGCCGCCCTGGGCATGAAGTGGCTGCACGATGCGGTAAGCAGATACCCGCCCCGCTCAAGCACCTCCATCGCCAGCCGGTTGATGCGCAGATACCCGAGTCTTGCGCTGGCGAAGGTTTTGCGGCTTTTGGTAAATGCGGGCGGATCGAGCACGATCACATCATAGTGCTTTTTCTCTTTCTTATACGTCTCCAGGAGTTCGAACACATCCGCACAGACAAAATCCATCCGGTCGGTAAATCCGTTTCTCTCTGCGTTTTCTTCCGCAGAGCGGATCGCCTCTTCCGAGATATCAGCCGCCGTTACGTGTGCAGCGCCGAAGTTTGCGGCATTCAGGGCAAAACTGCCGATATGGGTGCAGGTGTCGAGCACCGTCTTCCCTTTAGCCAGCGGCCTCAGGGTGCGGCGGTTGTATTTCTGATCGAGGAAGAAGCCGGTCTTCTGTCCCTGCTCGACATCGATCCGATAGCGGATGCCGTTTTCTGTGATTTCAAATTCTGTGGATTCCGGGAAGGGTTCGCCGAAATCAAACCATCCCCTTCTCTTTTCCAGGCCTTCTTTTTCCCGCAGCTTCGATTCATTGCGCTCATAGATGCCTTTGACGGTGACGCCGTACTGCGAAAGTTCATCGATCAATGCGCGGTAGATGACCTCCTTCTTTCCTTCCATGCCGAAGGAGAGCACTTCGCTGACGAGGATGTCATTGTATTTATCAACCGTTAATCCGCATAACCCATCCGCCTCCCCATGGACCAGGCGCATGCAGTCCGTCTCATCCATGACATCATACCGATAAGCCAGAGCATAGCGGACGCGGCGGCGGAAGAAATCATCCGAAAAGGTCTCGTTCGCATTCCGGTCTAAGATGCGCACGCGGATTTTCGAATGCAGGGAGAGAAACCCGCTGCCAAGATATTTCCCTTTGGCGGAGAAGACATCGGTGATCCCGCCGTCCGCAAGATCGCCCGAAGTCTCCGTGATTTCATCTTCATAGATCCAGGGATGTCCCCTGCGTACGGATTTCTCCTGTTTTTCCGTGATTTTCACATAAGGAAACGGCCGTTTCTGTTTCATAGTTCACCTCGCCTCAGCACTCTGTTTTTTCCGATTCTGCCTTGTTATAATAAGTGCTGTTTATGGTATTCTCAAGCCTGACATTTCTGTATGCCTATCTGCCGATCGTTCTGGCAGTTTATTTTCTTGTGCCGATGCGCTGGCGCAATCTCGTGCTTCTGATCGTCTCCCTGTTCTTCTACGGCTGGGGAGAGCCCGTCTATGTTCTCGTCATGATCGCCTCGATCATCATCAACTGGATCTTCGGAAACGCGATCGCAAAGAGAAGGGACAGCGAGCGGGAGAAAGCGAAGAAGATCCTTGCGGCCTGCATGGTATTCAACCTCGTCCTTCTGGGTTTCTTCAAATACTTTGACTTCCTGGCAGAGAATCTGATCGCCCTCGGCATTCATCTCCTGCGGCCGCTTCATCTCGGGCTTCCGATCGGCATCTCCTTCTACACCTTTCAGACGATGTCCTATCCGATCGATCTCTACCGGAAGGAAACCGATCCCCAGAAGAGCCTCGTCTCCTTCGGAGCGTATGTATGCATGTTTCCCCAGCTGATCGCGGGGCCGATTGTCCGCTATACCGACATCGCCCGCCAGCTCAACAAGCGCACGATCACGACCGAGGGATTCTATCAGGGCGTCCTGCGCTTTATGACCGGCTTATGCAAGAAGGTACTGCTTGCCAACAGCGCCGGTCAGGTCTATGAGGGCATTGCGGCGCTTTCCGTTTCCCAGCAGAGCAGCCTCACCGCCTGGATCGGCGCCGTCTGCTATACCTTCCAGATCTACTTTGATTTCTCCGGATACTCCGATATGGCGATCGGACTTGGCAAGATGCTGGGATTCGATTTTCTGGAGAACTTCAACTATCCCTACATTTCGAAGACGATCACGGAATTCTGGCGCCGCTGGCATATGTCGCTGTCCTTCTGGTTCCGCGATTATGTCTATATTCCCCTCGGCGGAAACCGGAACGGCCTGCAGAGGCAGCTGATCAACATCATGATTGTCTGGCTCCTGACCGGATTCTGGCATGGAGCCTCGTGGAACTTCGTGCTCTGGGGCGTGTTCTACGGCATTGTTCTGATTCTCGAAAAGCTGTTTCTTCTCAAGTGGCTCAATAAGGCACCGGCTTTTGCGGGACATGTCTATACGATGATTCTCGTGATCCTGAACTGGGTGATCTTCGCCAATACCGACATCATGAAAGGCTTCTCCTTTATCGGCATGATGTTCGGCTCCACCGGAACATTCGCCAACGGCTACACCCTGTATTACCTGCGCGACAATCTGGTGTTGTTGTTTGTATGCATTCTCGCCTGTACGCCGATCGCAAAAACAAAGCTCAATCCGCTGAACCACAAAGCCGGAAGAGTTCTGATTCCCGTGCTTACGGTTCTGGCTCTCTTTGTATGTACGGCCTTTATCGTGGATGCGAGCTACAACCCCTTCCTGTACTTCAGGTTTTAAAGGAATATTATGAAAGACAAAGTGCTTCACTCGATTACGATATTCTGCTTCACCGCACTGATCAGTGTGTTTTCCGTATGGAATGCCCTGGCGCCGAAGGAGACCGTGAGCTGGAATGAAAACCGGACGCTGGCCAAAGCGCCCAGCCTCGAGCCGGCGCATCTTTTCGGCGGGAAGTTCGATGATGATTTTGAATCCTGGTTCTCCGATCACTTCATGTACCGGGATTTCTGGATCGAACTCAAGGCCATGGTCCGCAAGGCTTCCCTCTTCATCGAAAACAACGACATCTACTTCGCAAAGGACGAGCGGCTGATCTCCCGCTATGGCAGCACCAGCACCGAAACCCTTCAGGCCAATATCGATCTCATCCAGGAGTTTTCCGAAGAACACGGAATACGGACAAATATTCTGATCGTCCCGGGGGCGGTCTCTTCCGCAAAGGACACCCTTCCCCGGGGTGCCTGCGATATCGATCAGGCGAAGATGATCGAAGAGATCAAAGCGGAATTTGCGGATCAGAACTTCATCCCGCTCGACAATGAAAATACCCTTTCGGCGGAGAACTACTTCCGCACCGATCACCACTGGAATGAATCGGGCAGCTATCTCGGATACCGCGCGATCTGCGAACATGTCCTGCACAAGGAACCGGAGAACTTTACGAAAGAACCTGCGGCCGAAGGGTTTGTGGGAACGATGTATTCCAAGTCGGGCGCCTTCTGGACAAGAGGCGAGACCATCTATACGATCCTTCCCGAAAAGAACTTCTCCGCGCGCCTCAGTTTTGACGACCGGGAGCCCATGGACAGTATTTACAGTTCGTCCCGCCTTCAGGAAAAAGACAAATACACCTACTACATCGACGGCAACCATCCTTTGACAAAGATCACCACGAATGTGAATTCGGGACGGAAAGCCCTGATCCTCAAGGACAGCTTCTCCCATATTCTGATGCCCTACCTTGCGGCGGAATATGATGAGATCACCCTGATCGACCTGCGCTATTACCATCAGCCGGTCTCCGATCTTCTCGAGGGGATAACGGACTTCTACGTGATCTATTCCCTGGACAATTTCGCCGATGATCCAAGCATCGCGTTCCTGCGATAAGAGGCATGTTATGAAATCTTCCATCTTCAAAATCGTCAAGCCCGGCATCAACGGGGAAGGCATCGCCTACCAGAACCGCAGGCCTGTGTTCATCCCGGGCGCTTTTGTCTCTGAAACCGTAAAGGCAGAGGTTCTCGAAGAAAACGACTCCTATGCAAGAGCCAGAGTTCTTTCGGTGATCACTCCGGCCGAAAGCCGTTGTGAGTCCCCCTGCAGAGAGGCATGCACTGCCTGTCCCTGGATTTCCATGCGGTATGAAGAACAGCTGCGTCTGAAAAAACAGCTGTTGTGTGAGGCTGTCTATAAATACGGAAATGTCAGAGATCAGTTTGTCCGCGAGATCCGCCCGAGCCAGAGTCTGCTTCATTACCGCAGCGCCTGCAAGCTTCCGGTGGCGGAAAGAAACGGGCAGGCTTTGACCGGCATGTACCTGCCCGGTACGAATCACTTCATTGAAATCAAAGACTGTCCGGTCCATGATGAAAAAATAGAGGCGATCCGCAAAACCGTGCTTGCCATCCTGCATGAGGAAAACTTCCCCGCCTTTGACGGCAGCCACGGGCTGAGATATCTTGTCATGCGGCGGATCGATGAAAAGATCCAGATCGCCCTGATCACCGGAAGAGATGAGATTCCCTCCTCGCTGGTGCAGAAGCTCTCTCAGCTTTCCGAAGTCACCTCATTGACGCAGTCCGTCAATACCGAAAAGGACAGCGTCTCGCTGTTTGGAAGTCAGGCGGTGACCCTGGCGGGACTCCCCTGTCTTGAGGTGAAGTTCTGCGGGTTTGATCTGCGTCTTTCCGCGGAATCCTTCTTCCAGCTCAACCTCACTCAGGCCGAAGCGCTCTACCGCACGGCGATCTCGAAAATCGATCCCTGCGGGGTATTGCTGGAAGCCTACTGCGGGATCGGGGTCATGTCGATCCTTGCCAAAGACAAGGCAAGAAAGATCTTCGGCATCGAGTCCATTCCCCAGGCAATCGAAAACGCAAAGGTCAACGCCGATCTCAACCGGGTGCCGAATGTCACGTTTCTCTGCGATGATGCGGCGCATGGGCTTGCGGAGCTCTCAAAGACCACGGAAATCGATACCCTGCTTGCCGATCCGCCGCGGGCCGGCATGGATGAAGCGATGATCACGGCGATCCTTGCCTCAAAGATCAAAAAGATCGTCTATATCTCCTGCAATCCCGCCACCCTGGGAAAAAACATCGGCGCGCTGAAACGGGACTTCGTGCTTCAGACGATCATCCCCTTCGACATGTTTCCCAACACCGCTCATGTCGAAAGCATCGCCGTACTGACCCGCGTCGGCACCAGCGACCGGGTGAAAAAAGACAGACGCAGAAAGAAGAGGAAAAATCATGCATTATGAATACCGGTACGGGCGGCTTCTGATCGATACCGAAAAAGATCAGGAAGGAATGAGCCTCAGCGATTTTCTGAGAAGCTTTCACATCTCGCCCAAAAAGCGCTATGAACTGTTTCAGAATCACGATATCACCCTCAACCGCAAAGACGCATCAGGCAGCGATATCCTGAGTGACAAAGACCGGATCACCATTCAGATTCACAGCACCCCGCTCGACTACACCCCTTCGTCCCGGGAGTGCACGGTGGTCTATGAAGATGATCTGATCTACGTTGCCCATAAGGAACCCGGCCTCATCGTCCACGATCCGGAAGAAGAATGCCTGGCATCCCAGGCAGCGGCGTTTCAGATCGCCCACGGCATCGAGCAGCCGGTGCGCTATATTCATCGTCTCGACAAAGAGACCACGGGCCTTGTGCTGTTTGTCAAGATCCCGTTACTTCAGGGCTGGTATGATGCGATGATGGAAGAAAAGAAAATCGCCCGCCGGTACCTTGCGGTGACGGGAGGAAAAGGCCATAAGGGACAGAAGTTCACCTACAACCAGCCGATCGGAAAAGACCGCCATGCGAGCAATGTCTACCGCTTCTCCCCGACCGGAAAAACCGCCCTGACGAGAGCCGTGATCCTGGACCGCAAAAAGGATTACCTCCTGTTCCGGTGTGATCTCGAAACCGGAAGAACGCATCAGATCCGCGTTCATCTCTCCGGCAACCGCCATCCGATCATCAACGATCCGATCTACGGCGTTGCCAGCACGGAGTTTAAGGAGATGTGCCTCTGGGCGGATACGATGTCAGTCCCGAATCCCTTCACGGAGGAAATCATTACGGTAAAGGATCTTCCCAATCCCGATTTTGACCGCTTTGAATACTGAAAGGGGCTGTAACGGGGGGTGACCCTCTCAGACCCTGAAATATTCATCTGATCGTGAGCCAAAATACGGCTTATGATTGGATGATTTTTTCTTTTA
>JAFWCM010000029.1 GCA_017536885.1 Solobacterium sp. | reverse complement strand
TGACTATACCGGACAGAAGACCTATGATGTGGAATATCGCCTCCTGACGAAGAACAGAGGCTATCGCTGGTATCGGGCTGTGGGCAAACCCACCCGCCGTCCCGACGGCACTCCTGTGACCTATGTCGGTGTTTTCATCGATATCACCGATCGGAAGGAAATGATGCAGGAACTGGCACGGCAGCGGGAATCGCTGAGCAGTGCCCTGGCAGAGGCGAACCAGGCCAACAAAGCAAAGACAGCTTTCCTGTCCAATATGAGTCATGAAATCCGCACGCCGATGAATGCGATCATCGGGCTGGACCGGATCGTGCTGAATGACCCCGGCATCTCCCAGACGACGCGCGAGCATGTTGAGAAGATCGGGCTGTCAGCCCAGCATCTTCTCAGCATCATCAACGACATTCTTGACATGAGCCGTATCGAATCCGGCCGTATCACCGTGAAGAATGAAGAGTTTTCCTTCGCCGGTACGCTGGCTCAGGTCAATACCATCATCAGCGGTCAGTGCCGGGACAAGGGCATTGAGTATGAATGCCAGGTGAAAGGTGCGGTTGACGATTACTATATCGGCGATGACATGAAGCTGCGTCAGATCATGATCAACATCCTCGGCAACGCAGTCAAATTCACACCTGCAGGCGGCACCGTCAGGTTTGTGGTGGAAGCCATCGCGCGATTTGACGGAAAAACCACGCTGCGCTTTATCATCAGTGATACCGGCATCGGAATGGATCAGGAATTTCTTCCCCGGCTGTTCGATGCCTTCAGTCAGGAGGATTCCTCCAGCACAAGCCGATTTGGAAGCACGGGCCTCGGCATGGCCATAACGAAGAGCTACGTTGAGCTGATGAACGGAACCATTTCGGTGGAGAGCGAAAAGAACAGGGGAACAACATTTATTGTCACCCTCACCCTGATCGACTGTGATGACCAGACCATCGGGGAAGAGGCAGATGTTCCTCATCCTCATGAGATGCTCGTGCTGGTGATTGATGATGATCCGATCGCATGTGAACATGCCCAGCTGGTGCTGGAACAGGTGGGGATCAGCTGTGAAAAGGCACTGTCCGGAGAAGAAGGCCTGCAGATGGTGAAAGTCCGCCAGGCGAGGCGTGAGCCTTATACCTTGATTCTTGTGGACTGGCGCATGCCGGATATGGACGGCATAGAGACAACCCGGAAGATCCGTACCGCCGTGGGCACCGAAACGCCGGTGATCATACTTACCTCCTATAACTGGGATGAAATTGCGGAAGAAGCGAAGGCGGCAGGGGTGGACACATTTGCGGCGAAACCGCTTTTCGCCGGGGCGGTGATGGATCAGTTCCGGGATGCTTTCATGAAGAAGAGAGCGGAGCTTGTACGCAGGAAGACGGATCTCAGAGACCGCAGAGTTCTGCTGGCAGAAGATGTCGATGTAAACGCCGAGATTATGATTATGGTGCTTTCCCTGCGTGAGATCCAGGTGGAACATGCGGTAAACGGGCGTATTGCCGTTAATATGTTTGCGGAACACGAAGAGGGCTATTATGATGCCATTCTGATGGATATGCGGATGCCCGAGATGGACGGTCTGGAGGCAACCCGGAGAATCAGGGCGATGGACCGGAAAGACGCAAAAAGCATCCCCATGATCGCATTGACGGCGAATGCCTTTGATGAGGATGTGCAGCAAAGCATGCAGGCAGGTCTGAATGCGCATCTGAGCAAACCGGTGGATCCGGATATCCTGTTTGAAACGCTGGAAGGGTTTCTGAATCATTAGACTGTCACCGGGTATGAGGCAGACTCCTTTGGACAATGATAACGGCAGGTACTGAACATGATTTTTGAACTGAGCGAGACAGAGAAAGCTGAATCCTTGTTTGAAGGCTGGAAGGATACTCTGATCTGTTCCTGTCTGCAGAAGGTCATGGGAAAAGTCTATGTTGCCGATCCGGGTTCTCCGGTATCGGCCATGGCAGTCGGGGGGCTTTTGCATTTTTTGCGGGAGTGCCGGACAAGGAGCTGGTCCTGGGGAAGCCGGAGGGATTTCTGATCCTGACGCCGCAGAATAAAGCGTGGGAAGACTGCGTAGAAGCGTGTCTTCCGGAGGCGGAAAGGAAGATCCGGTGTGCTATAAAGAAGGATACCAGGTTTGACCGGGGGTATCTGAAGGAGCTGGCTGCGAAGCTGCCTGAGGGATATGAGCTGAAGGAGTTCGATGAGAGAATCTGCGATCAGTGCATGAGCGATCCGCTGATGCGTGATTTTATTGCGGTATTTGAAAGCAGGGATCAGTTTCTGAAACTGGGCAGAGGCATGGCGGTCATGAAGAACGGACGCATTGTTTCCGGCGCATCTTCCTATTCGAGATACAGGAATGGAATCGAGGTCGAGGTGATTACCGCCGAAGAGGAGCGCAGAAAAGGACTTGCGGCAGCCGCATGTGCGGCATTGATTCTGCGATGTCTTAAGGAAGGATTGTATCCGAGCTGGGATGCGGCGAATATGAATTCTGTCCGTCTGGCTCAGAAACTGGGGTATGAATTTGATCATGAATATCCGGTGTATGAGGTTTCGGGAGAAAAGCGCAGCCGCTGAACTGCCGGGAAGCAGAGAAAACAATACGGAAGGATGAAAGAAGAAAAACGGTGTCCGAAGGGGAGAAGGCGATCAAAACCCATACCCGGAAAATGAGAGCAGGAAATGTCGGGCAGCGGAAAAGAGGCATCGATATACTGAGGATGGAAGGGAGGCAAGCGGAATGGAAAACTGGATCGAGAGCTTTCAGCAGTCAATCAATTTCATAGAGGAAAATCTTGCCGGCACTCTTGAAATTGAAGACATCGCGAAAAGAACAGCACTGTCTCCGTTTTACTATCAGCGGATGTTCGGAGCCCTGTGCAGAATGACGGTCGGGGAGTACATCCGGGCAAGACGCATGACATGCGCTGCCCAGGAGCTGTCCGCCGCGGATCAGAAGGTCATCGATATTGCCCTGAAATACGGCTATGATTCCCCGGACAGCTTTGCGAAGGCATTCCAGAGATTTCATGGCATCGCGCCTTCAAAAGCCCGGGAAGCAGGGGCAGCGCTTCGCTCGCTTATGCCGTTCCGCATCAGAATATCAATGGAGGGTGGAAAAATGCTGGATTATCGTATTACTGAAAAAGCGCCGTTTACGGTCATGGGGATCAGGCGCCGGTTTAATTCCGACACGAGCTATCAGGAGATTCCGAAGTTCTGGGATGAATGGTCCGCTGACAGAAAGGGACTGAAGGGAATGTTCGGACTCTGTCTTGATACGGACGGAAAGGAGTTTGATTACTGGATCGCCGACCTCTATGTGCCCTGGGAAACGATTCCGGAGGGATGTGAGTGGACGGAGATTCCCGGAGGGCTCTGGGCGCAGTTTACATGCAGAGGACCACTTCCGGACAGCCTGCAGAGCGTGAACACACAGATCTGGTCGGAGTGGCTGCCGGCACTGAAGGGATACACCCTGGCGGGGAATTATTCCCTGGAGGTGTACGGACCTTCGGCGGAGAATCCGGAAGACTGCGAGAGTTATATCTGGATTCCGCTGAAAAAGAGTGAGAACAAAGAGTGATCTTTAAGGATCCGGCCTTGTTCCTGCAAGATTGATCCTGGTGTACGTTGCGTCTACTTCTACCTGGCCGCTCAGAATAAGCTCTGCCATCTTGTAATCAGCCATGCTGTAAAGTCTCCTGAGTTTTAAACTTCATCTAAATCTTAACTTCCAAAACATTTGACTCTCGTCCTTTTACCCCTCAATAGAAAAATTTCAAAAAGTGGCTTAAAATCGCGGTTTTCAGCCATTTTTCTATTGCATTTTGCGGCAAAAAAGTTATATTTATAGAGAGGTATTTAACACTCGTCAAGGAGGCCGCATGTACCTTACATCCAAAGTTCAAGTTCCTGACTGCGAAGGCAAAATCACCAGGAAGAAGATCGATAAAACCAAATACGTTTACTACGAAATCGG
>JAFWCM010000203.1 GCA_017536885.1 Solobacterium sp. | reverse complement strand
TCTCTCTTTCTGATTCAGGCACCGGAGAAACCGTTTGACTGGAAGATTGTCAGAGACATCGCCCGTGATATCCGCTCCACCTGCGAGCGTATTCTGCAGATGTTCGATCATGAGGATGAATGGATTGAAGGCGAAGGAAAAGTCGGCTTCTCCGAAGAGAGCGGCTTCTTCTCTTCCGTGCGTTCCAGTGAATATGAGGTATTTGAAGTCAAAAGCAATACCGCACTGAATTCCCGCATCTACATGTCCGGACAGACCTTTGATGAGTTTGACGGAAGAAGATGGCGCAAGCGGGATGACTCCGAACAGAACTACCGCATGTACGATGTGCTGGAAACCGTGGCCTCGGTGATCCGATTCAGCGATGAACATATGTCCGACTATCTGCGCAGTTCCAGCCTGGATATCGAATACAAGGGAATTCGAACCGCCCATGTATTCCTGCCGGGAAAATCCCTGCCGGTCATCCGAAACCGCACCGCTGCTCAGCGGGGCGGGGATCTCTGGTTCAAAAACAAACGAACCCGGACGTATTCCGTGGATTTCTTCCGCATGAACCGCTCCTATCAGGGATTTGAGGAATTCATGAACTCCGGCTTCACTGATGACATCCTGCTGGAAGAGGAAACGATGAAGAAGGTGCGGAATTCGATCCAGCATCTCGATCTTTCCGGTTACGATGAACGCGGTCTGATCGACTACCGCAATGAGATCCGTGAAGTCTACGGAAAGGACCCTCAGTTATCACAGGAGTTGAACGCCTTCCTTGCGGAGCTTCTTGAAGGGGCACAGAGCGATTACGAAAAGCTGAAACGGGCAGAGGCAATGCTTGGGGCAATGGAGTATACCAATGCGCCGGGAGAACTGCCGGAAGAGGTAACCTCTCCTGCCGCGTTTGCGGATTATCTGATTTTCCAGTCCCGAAGAGGTTACTGCACCCACTATGCGACAGCCTTTGTACTGATCGCAAGAAGCCTGGGGTATCCTGCCCGGTATGTGCAGGGATACTGTTTTACCACTTCAGAGGACGGCACTACGAATGTTCTTTCCGGCACTGCCCATGCCTGGCCAGAGGTCTATTTCCCCGGCAAGGGCTGGATCAGCTTCGAACCAACCCCGGGATTTCTCATCCTCTCCGGATGGAAAGTAAAGGATCCTGTCGCTGAACAGCAGCAGGAAGAGATCAGAATCGCAGTCGAAGAAGAGGAGGAGGAGGAAGAAACCGAAGCGGCCCCCACGCCGCAGCCCGGCGTAACCGTGACGGAAACACAGAATCAGAGCGGGGCTCTCCTTCCGATCCTTTCGGTAATCGCATTCCTGATCGTGTTCCTGATCGCCGATCTTACCCTGCGCCGCCTCCGGTACGGAAGGAAGAATGACCGCGAGAAAATCACCTATCTTTTCAGCCGGTGCATGCGCATCCTGGGACTGTTTGGCCTCTCTCTTCGTCAGGGGGAAACACTGGCGAAGTTTGCCTGCCGGGCCTCTTTGAAACTGCCGGAAGAGCGGCTGAAATTCATCCCGGTCTATGAGGAGATCATCTATGGGGAACGCGAAATCACCCCTGCCGATATCGAACGGATGGAACACGATACCAGGGAGCTGTTCCGCTTCTGGCTCAATACGCTCCGAAGGAAAAAAGAGGATGACCTCTGAGCGCTGAGCAGCTATGAAAAGACCAATGCAAAAAAGGCATCGGCTTTACCCGATGCCTTTCCTGATTCATTCATGTTCACGGAAGAGAGAAGTCTTTCGTGATTTTTCTGTCTTCTGTCAGGCTGTCTGCATCCTACCGGCAGAAACAGCATTCAGCAGACGGAATCCGAAGTTCAGATCACCTGCTCTGCCTGAGCGGCTGCGGCAATCGTCTGTGCCACGGGAATGTCGGGATAATCCGTGGTCTTCGGCATCGGCAGCGTCTGCATGTATTCATGCATGGCTTCCGCAACCTTCTTGCCGTTGGCAACCGCTTCGACAACCGTACGGGCACCGTTGACGGTATCGCCTGCCGCGAATACGCCGGGTCTGCTGGTGCGGCCGTTTTCATCGGCGAGAAGCAGGCCGGAGCTCTTGGCATCCATACCCTTGGTGGAAGTGATCAGATTGCTTTCCGCTTCCTGGCTGGCGGCGATGATCACGCTGTCGCACGGATACAGCATTTCCGTGCCCTTCACCGGTGTGATCTTTCCGTCTTCGCTGACGCTGCTGTCGGCGAGGACAACACCGTCTTCACGGATTTCCATCGTGCACTTGTTCATCAGGAACTCAACACCTTCGAGCTTGGCATAGCTGGATTCATATACGCTTGCGGAGATCTTCTCGGTCCGGTTGATGCATACCACACGGCGGACACCGTTGCGCACTGCGGTTCTCGCGCAGTCCATCGCGGAGTTTCCGGTGCCGACGATCATGACGCTCTGGCCGAGGTTGAACGCCTTGGGATTGGCCAGATAGTTGATCGCATAGCTGACGTGTCCAAGGCTCTCGCCGCGGATGTTAAGCCTTCTCGGCTTCCAGAGACCGGTGCCGACGAATACTGCCTGATAGCCGTCGCGGAAGAGGTCATCGATCGTTACCGCACTTCCGATATAGGTGTTCGGACGGAACTCAATGCCCTTAAGACGCAGGTGACGATATGCGAAGTCATCCAGGACGCTGTCCGGCAGACGGAAATCGGGAATGCCGTAGCGCATGACGCCGCCGATCTTGTCACGGCTGTCATAGATCGTCATCTTGTATCCGTAACGGGCGAGAATGACGGCGATCGTAATACCTGCGGGACCTGCACCGATGACCGCAGCCTTGCGGCCGTTGGAAGGTGCCGGACCTGCAACCATCTGGTTGGCATAGGTTTCGGAAATATAGTTCTCAATTACCGAGAAATGAACCGGTGCTTCCTTGATGCCTCTCACGCAGTGTCCCTCGCACTGATTCTCGTGATTGCATACAATGGAACATACCGTGGTAAGCGGATTGTTTTCAAACAGCATCCATCCGGCGTCATTCAGCTTGCCCTGTTTGAGAAGACGGATCACTTCCGGAATATTCGTATGAATCGGGCAGCCCTGCTGGCATCTCGGGATCTTGCATCCAAGACATCTGTTCGCTTCATCCATTACATTTAAGGCCATATCAATCGTTCTCCTTCGTCTGCTTTTTCAAGAAAACTGCGCATGGAATCCCTGCGCAGTTTTCAAAGGGGTTTGAATCAGAATATCTTAACGCTGTACGCGAGCTCCGGCTCCGCCCATGATCGCTTCTACTTCCTTGCGGGTAGCCATGGAAGTGTCGCCCGGAGTCGTCATCGCAAGAGCACCGTGCGCTGCGCCGTAGTTCACTGCGATTTCGGGATCACCTGTTGTCATCAGTCCGTATACAAGTCCGGAAGCGAAGGAATCGCCGCCGCCGACACGGTCGAGAATCTCGAGTCCGTCATAGCTCTTGGACATGTAGATTTCGCCGTCCGCATAGCACATTGCCTTCCAGTCATTGACGGTCGCGGTCTTGACGGTACGCAGGGTTGTCGCAACTGCCTTCCAGTTCGGATAGGTCTTGACTGCGGTGTTGAGCATCTTCTTGTATCCGTCGAGATTCAGCTCTTTGAGGTTGGCATCGTTGCCTTCAATCTCGAAGCCGAGGCATGCGGTGAAGTCTTCTTCGTTTCCGATCATGACATCGACATACTTCGCGATTTCGCGGTTGACTTCCTGAGCCTTCGCCTGGCCGCCGATTGCGGACCACATGGAAGGACGGTAGTTCAGGTCGTAGGAAATCAGGGTTCCGTATTTCTTCGCAGTCTTGATCGCATCGACGACTGTCTGGGAAGAAGTCTCGGAGAGCGCTGCGTAGATACCGCCGGTGTGGAGCCAGCGAGCGCCCAGCTTGCCGAAGATGTATTCGAAGTCGAAGTCTTCAGCGGTAGCCTTGGAAATAGCGGTATTGAACCGGTCAGAGCAGCCGACCGCACCGCGGATACCGAAGCCGCGCTCGGTGAAGTTGATGCCGTTGCGGCAGATTCTGCCGATTCCGTCTGTCTTCATCCATTTGATCAGGGAAGTATCGACACCGCCCTGGTTGATGAAGTCTTCCATCAGAAGACCGACTTCATTCTCAGCGAATGCTGTGATGACAGCCGTCTTCATGCCGAAGCATTTGTGCAGACCGCGGACAACGTTGTATTCTCCGCCGCCTTCCCAGGCACGGAAGGAACGCGCGGCGCGGATTCTTCCCTCTCCCGGGTCGAGTCTCAGCATGACCTCACCAAGACTTACTGCATCGTAGGCATATGTGCCTTCGGGTTTCAAATTCATATCCATAATCAGCCTCTGATCTCCTTTACCATTGCGACTGCTTCTTTTGTCATTTCCCTGATCTTGTCAAACTCGCCGGCTTTGATCATGTCGCCCTTAACCATCCAGCTTCCGCCGCAGGCGATGATCTTGTTGTAGCTCAGGTAGTCCTTGATGTTCTTGGTGCTGATTCCGCCGGTAGGCATAATCTTGATGGTGGTGAATGCCGCCGTCAGCGCTTTGATTGTAGCAACGCCGCCATACTGCTCAGCCGGGAAGAACTTCACAACCGTGAGGCCTCTCTTGACTGCCTGGATGATATCGCTCGGAGTAACCGTTCCGGGATATACCGGGATATTCTTGGAAATGCAGTAGTCGATGATCTCGGGATCGCAGCCCGGGCTGACGATGAACTTCGCACCGGCGCCAACCGCACGGTCAACCTGGTCGATCGTGAGAACCGTTCCGGCACCGACGCACATGTCGGGATACGCTTCGCTCATGCGGCGGATGCTTTCCTCTGCCGCTGCGGTACGGAAGGTAACTTCCGCAACCGGGAGACCCGCTTCAACCAGCGCCTTTGCAAGAGGCACGGCATTTTCGGCGTCTTCCAGAACTACCACGGGAACTACACCGAATGCGGCAATACTTTCATTCATGGATTCAAACATAATCAGTCTTCCTTCCTTCTTTCTTTATCTTACTGAGGCTGCTTGCCGATGTAGGCAAGGATACCGCCGTCTACATAGAGAATGTGTCCGTTGACGAAGTTGGATGCATCACTGGCGAGGAATACCGCAGGTCCCTGCAGATCTTCCGGTGTGCCCCAGCGCTCGGCCGGAGTCTTAGCGGTGATGAACTGATCGAACGGATGTCTGGAGCCATCCGGCTGAATCTCGCGGAGCGGAGCAGTCTGCGGGGTAGCAATGTAGCCCGGGCCGATGCCGTTGCACTGAATGTTGTAGCTTCCGTATTCGGAGCAGATATTCTTGGTGAGCATTTTGAGACCGCCCTTGGCTGCCGCATAAGCGGAGACGGTTTCTCTTCCGAGCTCAGACATCATCGAGCAGATGTTGATGATCTTGCCGTGTCCCTTTTTGATCATGCCGGGGATGACAGCCTTGGATACGATGAACGGTGCGTTGAGGTCAACATCGATCACCATGCGGAAGTCTTCCGCGCTCATATCGGTCATCGGAATACGCTTGATGATACCGGCGTTATTGACGAGAATGTCAATTGTGCCGACTTCCTCTTCGATCTTACTGATCATTTCCTTAACCTGAGCTTCATCTGTTACGTTGCAGACATAGCCGTGCGCATCGATGCCCAGCGCCTTGTAATCTTCAACTCCCTTTGCATTCTTTTCCGGATTGAGATCACAGAAGCAGATCTTTGCGCCTGCCTTTGCGAATGCTGTTGCAATGGCAAAGCCGATTCCATAGCTGGCGCCCGTGACCAGGGCAACTTTGCCGTCTAATCTGAAGTCTTTCGAATCAAACATACTCTTCCTCTTTTCTACGTTAGGTCAACTCTCTTGGTTAACCGGTAAACCTATTATGACCTGTTTCTGTTTTGATTTCAAGTGGTTAATCTATTTATTTCGCCATTTTTTATGTTTTTTTCACATTTCAAATGATCGCATAAACCGTTTTACTAAAAATCACAAGGTCCGGATCCTTTGATCGGCTGTGATTCTGCCCGATAAGGTAGGCGGCAGACCTTAGAAATTCAAGATCAACCGCCCCCATTTCAAACCGTGCATGAGCTACTAACGCACACGGCTTACCGACACGATTCACCGCGACGAACTTGCACATCAATTATTCATTTTGCATAAGCCAT
>JAFWCM010000202.1 GCA_017536885.1 Solobacterium sp. | reverse complement strand
GGCATATCATCTGTGGATGAAGGCACCGAATCCGATGGTCACCCTGATCCGGACCTTTGATGTCACAGAGCTCTGGCGTACGGCAAAGAAGAAAAGCCGGAAGAAGAATGCGCTTCTGGCTTACTGCATCGCAAAAGCCGCTTCGTCAGTTCCGGAGTTTTATACCCTGCCGGAAAACGGGAAGCTGTACCGCTATGACCGTCTGGCGGTAAGTGTCATTGTTCGTACAAACCGGGAAAATCAGGCGGATGAAATCTGTTTCTGCGATATCCCGTTTTCCCCTGATCTGGATGTCTTCTGCGCCGATTACGACCGGCTTACCGCAGAAGCCGCCCGCACCGGCAGAGATCATGACTGCTCAGAGGACTGCATGGTCATCGGAACTTCTGCGATCACGGAAACAGAACTGGACGGAGCTGTTAACGTATATGCCGGCACCTTTGCCAATCCTTTTCTCATCTGGGGGAAAGCGCGTAAGACATGGTTCCGAACCCGGCTTGCAATATCCTTTCAGTTTCATCACACACAGATGGACGGCGCCCATGCAGGAAGGTTTCTGGAAACTCTTCAGAACGAAATCTGCCGCGTTTCCTCTGTTTCATAAGGCTGCTTCATATGGCCGGAAAATGAGATCATTATATGAAATTCAAACATCTGGGTATTTTCGGAATTATCAGTCTGCTCTCTTACACCGCTATGGTTGTCTTTTCACCTCTTGCTTATCCGGGCTATGACTGGCTGAGCATGGCGGTCAGTGATCTTACTGCTGTCGGCGCACCTTCCGCTCCCCTTGCCGAGCGGCTGAATGCACTGTTTGGTCCCTGTGCGGTTGTCTCGGTCATGGCTGTACTCGTGGCGGTACAGAAGTGTCAGAGCCGCCTGCTGAAAGCCGGCTTCGCATTTTTCGCCGCAATGGAATGGATTACCGTTACCGGGTATAAGATGTTTCCTCTGGTACAGGGAGAATCGCCTTCCTCCTTTCAGAATGTCATGCATATTGCCGTAACGATACTGGTCGTTCTTTTTTCTGTCGCAGCTTTGGTTCTGATTTATTTCGGAGCCCGCAGAGAGCCGTTTCCCTTCATTGGAAACTGGGCGGCTCTCTGTTTTCTTGCCATGATCACTGGCGCTCTTGGCACAGGTATCATGCCGAAATCCCTGTTCGGACTCTTTGAGCGGTTCAGCACTTTTTCGGCCGTTGTCTTCAATGCGGTTTGCGGATACGCTCTCTGGCAGGAAAAATTTCCCGGGCAAACGGGGGAGTAACGGAAAGCGAAAGGAACCAGTTATGACATCTCCATATGGGAAAAAAGCACTGATTGTATTTCTGATTCTTGTTACCGCGCTGTCCGCCATTGCCGAAGCCGCCGCGATCCTCAGCGATCAGAGTCTCTTCATTGCGGTCCTGATGTGGATTCCGGCAATATCGGCTTTCATCGCCGCCGGGATCTCCCTGAAGGAAGGAAAGGAAACTGTTTCCTTCGCGAAAAAGCGGACAATGCTCGGAATCCGGCTCTGCCCGATCCGCTATATTCTTCTGGGCATTCTGATTCCCTTTGTGTATCTTCTGATTCCCTATCTCATTTACTGGAAGATCTATCCAGAAAACTTTGCCTATACCGGTGTTTCGTTTGATGTGATTCTGAAGGATCTGACGCTGTATTCGATCGTCTCCGTACTGATCAGCCTGCTTACCGCGGTGGGAGAGGAAATCGGCTGGCGGGGATTTCTCTTTCCGGCGCTTAAGGAACAGGCCGGTCTGCACAAAGCCATTGCCTTTTCGACACTTTACTGGTGTCTCTGGCATTTTCCTCTGCTGATCTTCGGCGGATATATGGAAGGAACCTCTCTTCTGTATCAGCTTCCGGCGTTTGTCCTCTGCATTTTTCCGGTCGGAACCATCACTTCACTTCTGCGGGAAAAAAGCGGCAGTACCTGGCCGGCCGCATTTCTGCATGCCGCACATAACGCTTTTGACCAGGCGGTATTCGGCGTGATTACAAGAGGAGATAACCGGATGTATTTTGTCAGTGAAACCGGCTGTCTCACCATTGTCTGTACCTGGCTGTTCGCCGCCGCGCTGTATTATCTCTGGGTCAGAAAAGGGAAAAAACCGCAGCCGGCAGAGTGAGGGGGAAAACCCGATGTGATCAGTTCTCTAAAAAAACGGCGGCCGGAAAAATGAAATCCGCAAAGGACGGCACAGAACGCTGATGAAATTTCCCGTAAGATTTCCTCAGCGTTTTTTATGAGCGAACCAGAACTGCAGCCGAGGTTTGAATCAGAAAATCTCCGGCGGAAAGATGCTGTATATATGCATGCATGATCTGACGGCGGAACCGCTTCGCCTGGTGCAGTTTCCCCGGAACATCCTGATTTCCTGTTTTGTGATGTTCGCCGGACCCTGTTCCATCGGAACATGAAGGTTCCGACAGGTTCGATGACGAACCATGCAGGAAGAGTCCGTGCCCGGTCTGCACGTATGGCATGCATGTATGATCACGGCTGATTCATTCCGAAAGATTCATTTTAATTCCCGCCAGGCATGCGTACATGTTCTGCGACCGTAAGAAGCCGCAGAGAAAAGGCATTGCGTGCAATGCCCTTCGGGAAGAATTTTTTTCTTTCTCAGCCTGTGAGATCAGGGCTGTATCTGAGCTTCGAGGAAACCGTTCATCTCGGGATAGAGGAATTCTTCAATCTTGCGCAGGCAGACTGTGATCTTCCCGTTTCCTCCGTGGATCAGGATGCGGATGCTGCCGAGGTTGTCGTCATAGATCTCTGCGCAGAGATAGAGACTGCCGTCACTTAACGGACTGGTGTAAACAAAGAGCTTCTGATGATGAACCGGATCTTCTGTTTCCGCAGCTTCCTTCAGCAGAATCGGAAAACGCCAGATCCCGGTATTGTGTTCCAGCAGAACTTCTCCCTCAGAAATCGAGCAGGAAACCATTCCGTTCCGGTTGGTAAGGAAGCGATACTTTCCGGCAAGGTTTGCAATGACCCTGTCCAGCAGTTCTCTGTCGCCGTGTTCTTTCGGGCAATGGGGAAGAGATGCGGGGGAAGGTTCTTTTCCTTCTTCGCTGCGGATCAGAGTGTCTATGCGGTTTGCTTCATCGAGAATGATCTGAGTGCCGCCCTGAAGGGACTGTGTATCCGCAGTGGTGACGATGATCAGATCTTCCTCCGGATAGAACAGAGCGTATTGCCCGCCCATGCCGTACATCATGAATCCGTTCCGGATCCGCCAGAACTGCGAGCCGTATCCCTGACATTCCTCGAGTGTCTTCCCTTCATGCATGGTGGGACTGCGGTAAGAGACGCACTGTCTGAACAGGGATGCATAATGATCGAAAAATGCTTCGCTGTGCTTTGGGGAGAGAAGATGGCAGTACTGTTCCTTCCAGGTTCCCTTGTATAAAGCCATTAAGAATAAAGACAACGCAAGCAGGTCGGAAGACTTTGCGATGAGACCGGAACCGCCGATTTCATCTCCGAAGGGATCCGTGAGAATCCTTGCGTCTTTGGAAAATCCGATTCCGTCAAGATATACGGTGCGCAGATAATCGAGTACACCCAGACCTGTGAGCCGCTTTACCAGCGCGGCAAGCGTATGCGCTGCGCTGGTATCGTATTTGAAAATCTGTCCGGGTCTGTGAGTGGGGGCGGTGATGAAGAAAGAACGCACCCAGTTTTCCGAGAGATTCGCCTTGTAGGTGGTGACGTCATAGCAGGTTTTCATGTCAAGCAGGTTCTGCACCGTCATCTCCCTGAGATAAGGATGTGGATTTTCGGGTGTAAAATCCGGAAAAAACCGGATGATCGGATCCTCAGCGGAAAGTTTTCCTTCCGCGATCAGTGCGGAAACAGCAAGTGCCGTAAAACTTTTGGTGATGGAGAACATGCGGTGAAGTCCGTCTCTGGAAGCGGGTGAAAAGTATTCTTCCTGAATCAGTGTTCCCTTACGCGCGATGAGAACGGAATGAAACGGGAAGGGAAAATGCCCGCTGAAGAAATGAATGCCGTCAGTCATAGAAATCTCCTAATAAATAAATAGAATCAGCGCAGGATAAACCCTGTTATAATTAATCTAACAGATAGAATACCGAAGGGTAAACTGCTGAAACAATTTCGATCATGTACTTCTCCTGCGGAAACCGGCAAATTCGTTCCGGGTTTACCCGGGCATACTTGGAAACGTTTACGATCATTACTCTGGTAAACTGGTTTAAAGATTCACAAACCCTGATAAACAGTGATAATTTCAAATGACGGAATACCGGTTTACTACCAATTTTTTTACTCGAAAAAACAAAAAATGTAAGAAATGCGGACAAAAAATCCGTATTTTCATAAACAAACAGGTAAATTCGTTAAAAAAACCATAATAATCACCTGTTTTTAGCCTTGAATTGTACCGGTTTACAGGTTAGATTGATGGTGTGATAACGAAAACGCTTACAGAAGCTGACACGGAATCATGAAAACAAAACCCTAATAGGAGGAGGAAAAATGAAAAAGAAGTTATTCACTCTCGCCGCTGCTGCAGGTCTTCTGCTTACAGCATGCGGCACCGACACCTCTGCCGGCACACCCGCTTCATCCGGCGGATCCAGCGCAGGCGGAACCACAACCGAAACCGGAGAATATCAGCTGAACACGCTCAACATCATCGTTGACGGAACACTCACCGCTACCGTCGATGCCGGCCAGGCAGAATTCGTCAAGCAGTGGGAAGAAGCAGTCTCCGCAAGAATCGGACACCCGATCAAGCTCAACATCACTCAGCTCGATCACTCTGACTACTCCGGAACAGTTTCCAGAACTCTGACAACCGGTAAACCCGGCGATGCAGGATATCCTGATGCGCTGATCATGTCCGCTTCCATGCTGAGACAGTATCAGACAACCGGACTTCTCTGGAACCTCGCAAACGCTTATGACAATGCTGAATTCCAGAAGCGTGTAACTCTTCCGCAGGTTAACCTGAACCTCCGTACAGCGGATGGCGCACAGTACGGCTTCGCTCCGACCTATGGTAACGGATGCGTTACTTATATTAAGAAGGGCTGGCTCGATGCTGTCGGAAAGACCGTTGATGACATCAAGACATTCGATGACTACTATGCAGTCCTCAAGGCATTCAAAGAGAATGACCCGGATGGCGACGGCGCCAACAAGACCTACGGTGTAATCGCTGCCGGCTTCGCAAAGCTTGATGAAGCTCCTTACATAAACTACATGCCTGAATTCTGGCAGGGTGCATATCCTTCCTTCTATCCCGGCAAGGATGGAAAATGGGTTGACGGCTTCACAGAGCAGGCTACCATCGATGCTCTTGCAAGACTGAACAAGGCTTACAAAGACGGCATCATCGATCCGGATACCGAAGAAGCAGGAACCAAACAGGCTCGTGAAAAGTTCTTCTCCAACGACCAGAGCACTTCCGAAGGCGTCTTCACCTACTGGGCAGGCACCTGGCTGAGAACTCTGACTGACAACATGCAGAAGAACGAAGTCAAGAACAAGGACGGCGAACTCGAATCCCTCGTTCAGCTGCCTCCGATCAAGGAAATCAAGGATACTGTCGGCGGATACATCAACCGTGAAGCTCCGGTTTGGGTCATCACCGATGACGGCGACGGCAACGACGCTCGTGAACAGGCTATCTTCGATGCTCTCTTCGACACCATGCTCGACGGCGATGTAGTTCAGACTCTCTGGACATACGGTGCTAAGGGCGTTCACTGGTCCACAGATGCAGAAGAGTTCACACTCAATGCCGGAACAGACAAAGAAGATAAGAAGAGCTACGCAGCTGGTGAGTTCCACCTCAGACCGAACCCGAATGATCCTAACTCCCTCTGGAAGAAGAACCACCTCGATTCAGTCCTCGTTATTGCTCCGCTGACAAACGGCTTCGTCGACAACGACCCGCTGATCCAGGAAGGCAACGAATTCTTCACAAAGAACTGCGTAGATGCATATCCTGCAGCTTCTTCTCCGACATTCTCCGAGCGTGAGGCTGACCTCTCCGAAGCGAAGAAGGGTCTCATGAACAAGGCTGTCGTCGGCGAAATCACACCGGAAGATGCAGTCAAGCAGTATATCGATCAGTTCGGATCTGTATCTGAGACAATCCTTTCCGAGCTCAACGCTAACTAAGTCATCACATCGATTCGGGAGATCATTCTCCCGAATCATCACAAAGAACAAATGAGCAGACTTCATACCCTGCTTTCTCAGATAAACGTAGGAGGCGGGGTATGTTTCGCTCAATCACTCAGAAATCACTTCATTTTTGTAGGCGAATTGAATGATTCGCAAGGGGAGAACAAGCTATGAGCACTAACAAAGCTTCAAACGGAACTCAGGAAACCACGTGGGTTGCGCCGAAGAAAACCCTCTGGGACAGAATGAAACCCTACACCGGTTTCTACCTGATGTTTCTGCCTGTCTTCATCTTCGTGCTGATTGTGTACTACTGGCCGATGCTCGGTGTCAGATATGCGTTCTACAGCTATAAGCTGAGAGATATCCACTGGGTCGGACTCGCAAACTTCGCGAAGCTCTTCTCGGAAAAGGAATTCTGGATGGCGTTCCAGAACACCCTGATCCTCTCTATCGTAAAGCTGCTTCTAAACACATTTGTTGCAGTTCTGATCTCCATCTTCCTCAACGAAATGGTTAACCTCTTCTGCAAGAAATTTGTTCAGACCGTAATTTACCTGCCGCACTTCATGTCCTGGGCGGTTGTAGCAGCGATCTTCACACTCTTCCTCTCCACATCTTCCACCGGTTTCGTAAACGAGACCCTGAAGAGCTGGGGATGGATCGAACAAAGCATAGACTTCCTGCATACCAAAGCACTATGGCGGCCGATCTTCTATATGATTGACCTGTGGAAAGAAACAGGATGGGGAACAGTCATCTTCTTCGCTACTCTCTCCGGTATTGATCCCGGACTCTATGAAGCAGCGGAAATCGACGGCGCCACAAGACTTCAGAAGATCTGGTACGTCACAGTTCCGGCTCTGTCCAACACCGTCATCATCGTCCTGATTCTGAACCTCGCCAAGGTTCTGAACATCTTCGAACCGGTATTCGTTCTCTACAATACCCGAGTCCTCGAAGTATCTGACGTTATTTCCACCTATATCTACCGCAAGACCTTCCTTACAGCGATTCCTGACTACGGCTACACCACAGCTGTCGGTCTGTTCAAATCCCTCGTAGGTATGGTTCTCATGCTTGCCAGTGACTATGCAAGCAAGCGGATCCGCGGCCGCGGAATCATGTAAGGGGAGGACAATAAGATGAGTAAGAAAACAACAGCGTTTGATGTAATTCTCTATATCGTCTTCGCAATCATTTCCCTGATCATCATTCTTCCGATCTGGAAAGTCGTGGTTGACTCCTTCAACGCCGTAGGCGTGTACAAATTCCTGCTTTGGCCGACCGACTTCACCCTCGGCGGTTATCAGACGATTCTCACCACCGAAAAGCTGTTCCGTCCGTTTGTGAACTCCGTTGTCACAACGATCGTCGGCACATTCGTCGGTCTTGCAATGGCTACCCTCGGCGGATATGTTCTGAACCAGTATGACATGCCGGGAAGAAACTTCTTCTCTTACTTCCTGCTGGTTACCATGATCTTCTCCGGTGGTATGATCCCTGAATACCTCGTTATGAAGCAGCTCCATCTCGTTGACAGCATGTGGATTCTCGTCGTCAAACACGGAATCAACGTGTACAACCTCGTCCTGATGAAGAACTTCTTCGAAGGTATCCCGGCATCTCTCTACGAAGCAGCTGAACTCGACGGATGCTCGCCTCTGCAGATTTTCTACAAGGTTGTTCTTCCGCTCTCCAAGGCAGCTCTCGCTTCCGTAGGTCTCATGTTTGCGGTTACGATCTGGAACGACTATTCCACCGTTCAGATCTATATCACAAGCCCCAGCCAGGTCAACTTCCAGTATCAGCTGCGAGTTATGATCATGGATGGTGACACACCGACTACCGCGTACAAGGTTTCTCAGAACACCCTGTACTATGCGTCCATCGTATGTGCGATCCTTCCGTTTATGGCTGCGTATCCGTTCCTGCAGAAATACTTCGTTACAGGTATCAATGCCGGTGCGGTCAAGGAATAAATCGACAGATTTGTTGCTTAATTGTTTCTGAAAACAGGGCAGGCGGGCTTATGCTCTCCTGCCCTTAATTTCTAAATAGGGGAAAGAATGATGCAGAGAATTATATATCTCGGGGACAGCACGGTTACCTGGAATCATATCGCAACCTATCCGCAGACCGGTCTCTCGCAGGGACTTCTGTGGTATGTGAAGGATGATGTGTTTATCCGCAGCTTTGCGATCAACGGCAGAAGCACGAAATCCTTCATTGATCAGGGACGGCTGGCCGACGCAAAGGCTTATATCAAAAAAGGCGATATTGTCCTGATTCAGTTTGGGCACAATGATCAGAAACTTTACGACACGGAACGGTATACCGATGCCTTCGGCACCTTCCAGGAAAACCTTCGGGAGATGGTCGGCATCGCGAAGAAAAAGGGCGCCTATCCCGTGATCCTCTCTTCCATCGCAAGGCGTCTCTTTGATGAAAAAGGGGTGTTCCTGCCGGGAAGCCATGGGGAATATCCCAAAGCCGCAGAGGAACTGGCGGAAAGGGAAGGCGTTCCGTTTATCGAAATGACCGCAAAGACAGAGGAATATCTGATGAAGCTCGGTGACTTCGCATCGCGGCCGATGTATGTATATCCCAAAGACAATTCGCACCTTACGGTTCACGGTGCGGTGATCTATGCCGGATTCATCGCCGACGGACTCCTGGCGCTGGGCAAACCCTACAGTGATCTTCTGGTTCCGAGAAATGCGAAGATCATCGATGAGGATTTCGCGGAAGCGAAAGACGCATACATGGTAGAGAGAATGGGCGAGCCGTTCAACGATCCGAGTGCGAATCTGGATGCGTTCCAGAATGAAAAACAGGATTGAATCATAGACGATGAAGCAGAAAAAGATACTGACCGATCAGGATGAACGGTTTGAAACCTACTACAGAAAATACAAGGATAAACCGATTCTGGTTCTGCTTGGCTTGTACAAAGGCCAGTATCATCGGTTTCTCATCAGTTCCTTCTTTTATCTCATCAAGCATTCTCCGGCGTTGTTTACGCCGCTGCTGGTCTCCAATGTGATCAACGGCGTGCTTGCCGGAGGAGATATGGCTGTCAGGGCAATTCTGCTGAATGTCGGTATCTGGATTGTGCTGCTTCTGGTGCATCTGCCGGCGAACTACCTGCATTCCAAATACAAGAGTTCTCTGACCCGTGAAACCGAAGCGGGGCTGCGGGCGGCGCTGGTGCGGAAGCTCTCCGAGCTTTCCATCCTCTACCATATCCGCATGCCGTCGGGGAAACTGCAGTCGAAGATCATTCGGGATGTGGACAACATCGAAGTGATGTCATCCCAGCTGTTTGTCAACCTGATCAACATCGTCATGAACGTCACGATCACGCTGGTGCTCACGGCATCCAAGAACCGCGTTGTTCTCTTGTTCTTCGTTCTTGTGGCGCCGATTGCCTCACTGACGATCATCGCGTTTCGAAAGAAGATCAAGAGTGCCAACCGGAACTATCGTCTCGAGATGGAAGAGACTTCCGCAAGAGTGATGGAGATGGTGGAAATGGTTCCCGCCACCCGTGCGCATGCGCTGGAAGATGTGGAACGGGCGCGAATGATTCAGCAGCTGGAGGAAACAGCGGAAAAGGGTTACGAGCTGGACATGATCCAGGCGAACTTCGGCGCCGTCGGATGGGTGGTATTCCAGTTGTTTCAGGCGCTGTGTCTTGCCTTTACGGGATTTATGGCACTGCGGGGAATGATCCTTGTCGGTGACATCACCTTCTACCAGTCGAGCTTTACCACTGTCGTCAACCAGGTGACGGCAATGATCAACCTTCTTCCGATCATCACCAAGGGACTCGAGTCCATTGTCTCGGTCGGTGAAGTTCTGACCAGCGAAGAAGTGGAAGTCAACAACGGCAAGGAAGTCATCGACGAACTGAAGGGGGAGTATTCCTTCTCTCATGTCGGCTATCAGTATCCGGATACAGAGGAGCCGATTCTCAAAGATGTGACACTGGATGTGCCGGCGGGAAGCACGGTTGCGGTAGTCGGCGAATCGGGATCGGGAAAAACCACCCTGATGTCGCTGATCATCGGCTATATGCCCCCGCTTAACGGAAAGATAGTGATCGACGGAAAGGATATTACGGATATCGATCTGAAATCCTACCGCCGATTCCTCTCTGTTGTCCCGCAGACGCCGCTGCTGTTTACCGGAACGCTTCGGGACAACATCACGTACGGCCTGGAGTTGGTGAGTGAAGAACAGCTTCAGCGCGCAGTACAGGCCGCGAGTCTTACAAAGCTGATCGAAGATCTGCCGCAGGGTCTCGATACGGTACTGGAAGAGCATGGTGCGAATCTCTCCGGCGGACAGAGACAGCGGATTGCGATCGCCAGGGCAATCATCCGGAATCCGAAGGTGATTGTGCTGGACGAGGCAACCTCTGCGCTTGATGTGATATCGGAACGGGAGATTCAGAAAGCACTGGGAACGCTGATCAAAGACCGGACGACATTTGTCGTAGCCCATCGTCTGTCCACGATCCGCAACGCCGACTGGATCATCGTCATGGATCATGGGGCGATCGCGGAACAGGGGACATACGCACAGCTGATGGAGAAGCAGGGAATTTTCTACCATATGGAAAACCTGCAGATCACACTCAGTCAGTAAATAAATGGAGGCACCGTATATGGATTTCTTAAGACCGGATTCAAAATTCATGACCTGGCTTGGACTGCTTGCCAATCTCATGATTCTGAACTTCATAACATTGTTCACATGCATTCCCATCATTACGGCGGGTGCGTCACTTACGGCAATGCATTATGTGCTTCAGAAAATTGTCAGAGAGGAAGACAACGATCTCATCGGCCAGTTCTTCCATTCCTTCAAGATGAACTTTAAGCAGGCAACCATCATCTGGGTGATTCTGGTGTTTGTGTTTGCGGTGCTGTTTGTGGACTGGCGCATTCTGCGCATGCAGGGCGATGAGTTTCCGGGGTTCTTCATCATCCTGATGTACGGCGCAATTGCCATTGTCTATCTGATTTCACTCTATGTATTCCCGGTTCTTGCCCGATATAAAAATACGATCGGGGGGACCTTCAAAACCTCGTTTGCCTTAGCTGTATACGGAATCACCATGTTCCGGACATTTATCTGCGGCCTTGTCAATCTGGTTCCGATGGCTGTTCTGTACATCTTCGGTTATCCCGTCATTCCGGTATTTCTCGCATTCTGCTTTACCGGCCCGGGATTTGTAAGAGCGCGGATTTACAGAACCCTCTTCAGTAGTTATGAACAAGCAGGGCAGGTGGAGACTGCCGAAACGGAGGAAAAAAATGAAGAAAGAGACAGCTGAACAGATCAGTGAATATATTGAATACCTTCTCGATAACTCGAGTGCAGAAAAGCCGATGTGGAACAAGGAACTTGTTTTGGAAGGCAAGCCGAACAAATGGAACTACATCGACGGCTGTATGATTACCGCTTTGCTTTCGCTCTATGATATGACGGGCAGAGAACGCTACTATGAATTTGCCAAGGACTTCGTGGATTATTTTGTCCAGGAAGACGGATCGATCCGTACTTACAACATCAAGGAGTACAACCTCGACAATATCAACACCGCAAGCAATCTGTTCTTCCTGTATGACAAGACAAAAGATCCGAAATACAAGCTCGCTCTCGATCACGTAAGAGAACAGCTCGAGACGATGCCGAGAACGAAAGAAGGAAGCTTCTGGCACAAGGATATCTATCCCAACCAGGTATGGCTTGACGGGCTGTATATGGCAGAGCCGTTCTACATGCAGTACGAGACCAAGTTCCGCAACATGGAGAACTGCAATGACGTCATTCACCAGTTCAAGAATGTCGAAAAGCACATGAAGGATCCCAAGACCGGCCTCTACTATCACGGCTACGATGAGTCGAGAGAGATGTACTGGGCGGATCCCGTGACGGGATGCAGCCCGAACTTCTGGCTCCGTTCCCTGGGCTGGTTCTCGCTGGCGCTTTGCGAAACCGCGAATGCATGTGATGAATCGCTGTATTACGAAAAGCGTTATCTGATCTCCCTGCTCGAGAATCTCGCGGATGCGCTGCTTCCCTTCCAGGATAAATGCGGCATGTTCTACCAGGTACCGGACAAGCCGGATGCGGAAGGCAACTATCTCGAAACATCCGGAACCGCGCTGATCGCCTATGCGCTTCTCAAGGCGGTGCGCCTGGGATTCATCTCTCCCCGCTATGCGGAGATGGGCGTGAAGGCATTTGACGGCATCTGCGACAGCTATCTGTCCAAAAACGCCGACGGAACACTGAAGCTCGGCGGCATCTGCCTGGTCGCAGGTCTTGGCGGCAAGACACACAGAGACGGTTCCCTGGAATACTACTTCAGCGAGCCGGTCGTGGAAAACGAAGCCAAGGGTGTGGCGCCGTTCCTTCTTGCCTATACGGAAATTCTGAGACGTGAAAACAGCTGAGGTCGGAGGTCTGATATGAGTATTCGTGTAATTGCCGCAACTGTGCGGAGTGCAACCATTGAACGGGTGAATCAGGACAGGTACGAAAGCGTTCCCTGCAAGGTATATCTCGGCAATGATGTGGTTCTGGAAACCAGCCTGAATGTATTCTCTCTCTATGGCCTTACTCCCGATACGGAGTATGAGGTGAGAGTCGAAGAGAAAGACGCGTCGGAAACCGTGACGTTCCGTACGCTGAAAGAGACGATCCTTCTGAATGTCCGCTCCTTCGGTGCCATAGGGGACGGCGTAAAGGATGACACCGCTGCGATTCATGCGGCGATTGCCTGCTGTCCCAAAGGCGGAACCGTTTTCGTTCCCAAAGGCACCTACCTTTCCTCTTCCATCTTCCTCAAGAGCGACATGACCTTCTGGCTTGACAAGGATGCGATGCTTCTGGGACAGACGGACCGGACGCTGTATCCGGTGCTGCCCGGCATGGTCAGAAATCAGTATGACAACCAGATGGAGATGAGCTTCGGCAGCTGGGAAGGAAATCCCCTGGACTGCTTTGCGGCTCTGGTCACTGCGATCGAAGCCGAGAATCTCACGATTATCGGCGAAGGAACGGTCAACGGCAACGCCGATCAGGCGGACTGGTGGATCGACCGCAAGATCAAGCGGATCGCATGGCGGCCGCGGCTGCTGTTCCTGAATCACTGCAGAAATGTGACCGTGCAGGGAATCACCGTGAAGAACTCTCCGAGTTGGACGGTTCATCCGTATTATTCCGATGATCTGAGATTCCTGAATCTCACGATTCAGAACCCGTATGATTCTCCCAATACCGACGGCTTCGATCCGGAGAGCTGCACCAACGTACTGCTTCTCGGCACAAAGATCTCGGTAGGAGATGACTGCATTGCGATCAAGAGCGGAAAGCTGTACATGGCGACCGCCCACCACAGGGAATCCCAGGGTATTGAAATCCGCAACTGCCTGCTCGAAAAAGGACACGGATCGGTTACGATCGGTTCCGAAATCGCCGGCGGCGTAAGAGATGTTCATGTCACCAACTGCCAGTTCATCGGCACCGACCGCGGTGTGCGGATCAAGACGAGAAGAGGCAGAGGCGAACGCTCCGTGCTTACCGACCTTTGTTTCGAGAACATTCTGATGAAGAATGTGCGGATGGCAATCACCGTAAACATGCATTATTTCTGCGATCCCGACGGACACAGCAGCTATGTGCAGAACCAGGCGATGGCGCCGAGAGACTACCGGACGCCGACCGTAGGCCGGATCACATTGAAGGATGTGGAATGCCGGGACTGCAGTGTGAGCCTTGTCTGCGCATGCGGCCTTCCCGAATCGAAGATCGAGAAGATCACGCTGGAAAATGTCAAGGCGGACTATTGTGATGAAAAAGACAGAGAGCCCGCAGTTCCGATCATGATGGACGGATTCGATCCGGTCGTATCGGAGACCCTCTGGCTGAAGAATGTTGATGAACTTGCGGTAAACAATCTCGAAATCACGGGAGTAAATGTGCAGGTGCCGCATTTCCATTCAGAGATTCACGCGGAAATGAATAACGTAACCCTGAACGGACAGAAGATCTGACAGGGGAGGAGGATGAACGATGATTCAGTATGGTCTGCGTCTTCATGACGCCGAAAAGCTTCCCCTTCAGCAGCAGCTGTCGGTGGTAAGAGATATGGGATTTACCTGCGTGCATCTTGCCCTGTCAAAGGTTCAGGGAATGACGGCAGATCCTTCTGCGCTTACGCCGGGATATGCCATGTATCTCAAAAAGGCCTTTGAAAAAGCCGGCATAGATATTGCGGTGCTCGGAAATTATCTGAATCTTGCGACTCCGGACAAGGATGCACTGAAGAAAAACCAGGAAAAATATACAGCACATCTGAGATTCGCATCGATTCTCGGCGTGGGGGTTGTCGGAACGGAAACCGGCAATCCGAATACCGGATATGTCTATGATCCGGAGAAATCACATACCGATGAAGCACTGGAAACCTTCATCACAAATCTTCGTCCGGTCGTAAAGGATGCGGAGCGCTTCGGTGTCCTGCTTGCGATCGAACCGGTATGGAGACATATCGTCTATTCGCCGCAGCGGGCGAGAATTGTTCTGGATGAGATCAACTCCCCGAACCTGCGCATCATCTTCGATCCCGTCAACCTGCTGGATGAAGAAAACCTGGACCGGAGAGAGGAAGTTCTGAATGATGCGATGACCCTTCTTGAAAAGGAAATCGATGTCATTCACCTCAAGGACTACAAAACGGAAACCGGACCGCGGACCTGCATGGCAGCGGGACTGGGCGATATGGATTACAGCGCCGTTCTGAAGTTCGCCAAGGAAAAGAAACCCTTTATCCACGCGACGCTCGAAAACACCAAACCGGAAAATGCGAGATCGGCGCTGGTTTACCTCAAGGGTGTGGAAGAAAGCGTCTGAGTATGACAGAGTTTACAAATCCGGTATTATTCGCGGATTATTCGGACCCGGATGTGATCCGGGTGGGTGACAGATACATTCTCACCGCCTCGAGTTTCAACTATGTCCCCGGTCTGCCGATTCTCATTTCGAAAGATCTCGTGCACTGGAAGATTGAAACCTATGCGGTGAATGAAATCTCGGAAGACGGAACCAGGGGAAATCCCAATGCGGACAGCGAAGCGGTTGGGAAGCGTTATGAAATACCCCGCCATTCGGAAGGGGTCTGGGCTCCCTCGATCCGCTGCCATGACGGAAAGTACTATATCTACTACGGCATGCCGGATGAGGGAATCTATGTGGTGATTGCCGAGGATCCGCTCGGCCCCTGGTCGAAGCCGATCTGCGTAAGACCCGCAAAGGGATTCATCGATCCCTGCCCGTGGTGGGATGAGGACGGAAAAGCCTATATCATCCACGGATATGCAAGAAGCAGGATCGGATTCAAAAGCATTCTGGGAATCTTTGAAATCACACCTGACGGCACCAGGGCGATCTCGGAAGATCAGTTCATCTTCGACGGAAATGATCCGGCTCATCCCGCGATCACGATCGAAGGACCGAAGGTGTATAAGAGAAACGGATATTACTATATTCTCTCTCCGGCCGGCGGTGTGACGTTTGGCTATCAGGCAGCGCTGCGCAGCCGGAACATCCGCGGCCCCTATGAAATCAGAACCGTCATGGATCAGGGAGATACCGTGATCAACGGTCCTCATCAGGGCGCACTGATTGATTCGCCGGACGGAAGAGAGTGGTTTCTGCACTTTCAGGACCGCGGTCTCTACGGAAGAATCTGCCATGTTCAGCCGGTGACGTGGAAGGATGACTGGCCGGTGATCGGAACCGATGACAACGGCGACGGCATCGGCAACCCCGTCCATACATGGTCCATTCCCTGCACAGGCAAAGAAGAATCGCCGCTGGAAAGCAGTGATCGCTTCGAAAATCACCGGATCGGCCTGCAGTGGCAGTGGCTCGGAAATCTTGCGGAATCTCCCTTTGCCGAAAGCAAGCGGGAAAACGGCATTGCGCTGAGAGCGCTGAATCTTTCCGACGAGGAGAGTCCGACGATCTGGCACAGCTCCAATGTGCTCACGCAGAAACTCGTGATGCCGGAATTCCGGATGGACTTCCGGGTGGATGCCTCTTCCCTGCAGGAAGGAAACCGGGCCGGAGTCCTGATGATGGGCGGTCAGTACTGCATCATGGAAGCGGCGAAGGAAAACGGAAAGACACTGATCCGCCTTCTTGAATCCGAAGGAGAGGACAGGAATAAAACGGAGATCGTCAAAGCATGCTTTGAAATCGATGAAGCCGATCTTGAAGATCTCACCTTCCGCATGATCTTTATCCGCACCTCGAAAGCAGAGGTGAGCACGCAGGGCGAAGTGAAGCTCCTTGCGCAGGATGCGGAAGATCTGTATTACAATAACTATGCGGCAGAAAAACCGCAGCTGAGAATGTTCTTCAAAGGAAAGAGCGGTGTGTTCACCGACAGCACCTGCCGTTTTACGCCCTCGGATCACACGTGGGTCGGAGCGAAAACGGGACTGTTCGCCCTGGCGAAGAAGGGTGCGGAAATGGGAAGCGCAGAGTTTCTTTCGGCAGAGACAAAGGAACTCTGATCTGTAAAAGGACTGTTTGAAGAAATCGGTTTTGGAAGGAGAATGTAACATGAGCCAGAAAAGAAGAGCGACCAAAGAGGATGAAAGAGAACTCAAAAGCAAGGTTTCCTTCTTCATCGTGATCCTGATGGTTCTGAGCCTGACGGTATGCAATATGCCGAAAACACAGGAAACACCGGCAGAGACACCTGCCCCGACGCAGGAACCTTCTGCGGCCGAAAGCAGCCAGACAAAGAACTGACCTCTCTCTTTTGCGAAAAGACATGCAGTAAACCAATCACAGCCGGCAATCTGCCGGCTGTTGCTTGTCAGTGCCGGTCCCCCTTGCGGAAGGCGCTCGGTGTCATTCCCTCGTGGCGGCGGAAGCAGGCGGAGAGATAATCCGCGTTGGAAAAGCCGGTGTGGAATGCGATTTCGGAAATCGGCATCGCGGTGTTGAGAAGCAGTTTCTTGACATGGCGGATGCGGACGTTGGTCAGATATTCGGAAAAGGGGACGCCGACCTGCTTGACAAACAGCCGCGACAGATGCCCTTCGGAAAAGCCGGCAAACTCCGCCGCATCCTTCAGGCGGATATCATCGGCGTGATTGCGCTCGATATAATACATGACTTCCATGATCTCCTTCGACAAGGCATCCCGGAAATCCACAATGTCGTTTTTCTGCCGCTTCTCCCACATCAGGATCACGAGGCGATAGAAAAGCCCTGTCAGCAGAACTTCGGTATACGAGGTTCTGTTTTTATATAACTCTGCCATATCTTCGAGGATTGCCTCGGCTTTCGTGCGGTCTTCCTCGGCGAGGGTGATGCATTGATTGTCAAACAGATCCTGCCAGATCTTGGGATCGACCTCCTGAGTGAACCGGTCGGCGAGGGTCTGGGAGATCTTGACCAGATAGTTTTTGTACGGCTTGTCGCTAAGCGGAAAAGAGCGGTGGTAGATCATCGGTGACATCGTGACAATATCGCCTTCATGCTGGTCGATCTGCCGGAAAGGGGTGATGATCCGCCGGTCGCCGGAAATAAGATATCCGAGCGAATAATGCCCGGCGGCGATCTCCATCTGCGGCATCATGAAATCCGCGGGAAGACTCCGCTTCTGAACCGTAATCAGGGATTTTTTCGGCATTTCTATGGGCATAGCTGTTCTTTTTTTGATTGATATCATAATATCAAAGTTTTTTGTGAAATCACGGCATGAGAATGAATGGATTCTTGTTTTCTGTGATTTATGATAAGCACGTAAAGAAAAAAGAAATTCCAGGAAAGAAGGGAGAGCATATGACAGCGGTAAAAGACAAAATCTGGATGAAAGATTCCGAAGCGGACAACTTCGAAGCAGCGGAAGGGGTAACCCGCAGAATCAAGAGCTATACGGATGAACTGATGGTGGTGGAAAACATCTTCAGAAAGGGAGCCGTCGGTTCCGTGCATTCCCACCCCCACACCCAGATCACCTATGTGGTATCCGGAAAATTCGAATTCACGATCAACGGTGAAACAAGGACTGTTACAGCCGGCGATACGATGCTGAAAAAGAACGGCATCCCGCACGGATGCGTCTGTCTGGAGGATGGAATCCTGCTGGACATCTTCTCCCCGATGAGAGAAGACTTCGTAAACTGAGAGAACCCGAAAGAGAAAGAGAGATAAGAATATGCCTGAGATTAAGATTGATAAATTATACAGAAACGAACATAAATCAGAACCCGTCTTCATCGGCTTTCCGCTTCCGAAAGGAAAGCTTGCGGATCCCGCACTTGCCGGGGTATACAGCAAAGACATGCGTCTTCCCTCTCAGGCCAGGGCAACCGCCCGCTATGAGGACGGTTCGGTGAAGTTCTTATTCCTGAGATTCCTCGTCGATACACCCGCCAACAAGACGACGAGCGTGGAGTGCGATCTCGAAGGAAAAAGAAGCGGAACTCCTGTGGAGTATCATCCCGTTTCCGTCTCTTCGCTTTCCGAAGGACTCCGGATTGAAACAAGAGATGACAGAGGAGAAGCGTTCCTGCTCGAGCTCAGAAACGGATCCGACCGGATCATCGAAAAGGTGGCCGCCAACGGAACAACCTATGAGAAAGATCGCTTTACCGGCCCGGTGCTGCGGGAGAAAGGTCAGAGCGGTGCCTATGATCTGAAGATTGAAGACTGGCAGATCGCCGAAGACGGTCCGGTCTGTGCGATCGTGAAGACAAAGGGTGTTCATACCGCAGCGGATTCCGGCAAGAACCTGCAGTTCGAACTGCGGATTACCGTCTGGGCAGGCAAGCCCTGGGCAGAGGTATCCTATCGGATCATCAACACCGATAACTCTCCGCTTGCGGTGAAATCCCTGCACTTCGATATCGCCGAAAAGGGCAGTTGTCGCTGCTGCATCGCAAATTCGAACTATCTGACTTCCTATCTGCACAGTGAAAACGGCGAGCCGATCCGCAAGCTGATCGACGCTGACTGGCTGATCAACGAAGCCAATGAACATTTCGCGGAAGTGTTCCACGGCACCTTCTTCGCCGACTGCACCGGCGAGAGCGACGGCATCTGTGCCACGGTCTATCAGGCGCATCAGAATTTCCCGAAGGCTCTGGAAGCGAGCAAAGACGGCATCCGGATCCTGCTGGTGCCGGAAGAGGGAGGCGATGTCGTTCTGCAGAGCGGTATGGCAAGAGAGCAGAAATTCCTTCTTCACTTCCACAGCGCCGAAGAATCCCTCGAGGCTCTGAATGACCGCAGCATCGTCTATCAGATGCCGAACCGTCCCTATGTATCTCCCGAGGTCCATAAGGAATCCGGCGTCTGGCCCAACATCTTCCCGAAGACCACCGATTACCGGGTGGAACAGAACCTGATCGCAAGAGCGGACGGCCACAGCAGATCCTACGGCATGCTCAACTTCGGTGATTCCTACGATGCCAACTACACGGCCCAGGGAAGAGGAAACGGAAAACTTGTCTGGTCGAACAACGAATATGACTACCCGCATGCATGTGCACTGCTGTTTGCGAGAACCGGCATCCGCAGGTTCCTGGATTACGTGATCGCTTCCGCCGGTCACTGGATGGATGTGGATGTCTGCCACTATCACACCGATCCGATGTATGTCGGCGGCCAGTGGGAACACACCGCCGGACACGTGATCAACGGCGTGATGGTCTGTTCCCATCAGTGGGTCGAAGGCCTTCTCGACTACTATCACTTCACCGGCGACGAGCGCGGACTGGAAACCGCGGTCGGCATCGGAAAGTGCATTCAGCGCCTGCTCGATACACCTGCTTATGCCAAGGTCGGCGAAAGCAATGCGCGGGAAACCGGATGGGCTCTGCGCACCCTTACCGCACTGTATGCGGAAACGCTGGATGAGAGCTGGTGTGAGAAATGCGAGCGCATCATCAACGATTTCAAGGCCTGGGAAGAGACGTACGGCCACTGGATGGCTCCGTATACCGACAATACCCTGATCCGGGTCGGCTTCATGATCTCCGTGGCAATCGGCAGCATCATGCGCTACTACCGGTACTTCCCGCGTGAGGATATCAAGCAGATGGTTCTGCGTCAGGTCGATGATCTGATCGAGAACTTCTACGTGAAGGAATGGGGTATCTTCTACTACAAGGAACTGCCGAGCCTCAACCGCCTCGGCAACAATACGATGCTTCTGGAGGCGCTGTATTCCGCCTATGATCTCTCCGGAGATAAGAAATACCTGGAATACGGAATCGAGACCTTCAAAAATGCGATGGACGATCAGCCCGGATATACCTCATTGAAGACAAAGAGAGAAGACGCGGTGCTGGTCGGCAATGTCAGCAGCAAGAATTTTGCCCAGAGCATGATCCCGCTGGCGGGATACTGGCGGGCATTATCAGAGAGTGAGATGATGTACAGATGAACAGTTCTGATATGACGCGCGGACCGATCATGAAAAAGATTATTCTGTTCGCGCTTCCTATCATCGCAGGCAATATTCTTCAGTATCTCTATACAACGGTGGATACGCTCGTGATCGGCAACTACAGCGATCACACCGCACTTGCGGCGGTGGGAACGAGCTCCCAGCCGGTAGAAGTGCTGCTGTGCCTGTTTCTCGGAATCGGGACCGGTGTAAGCATTCTGATGTCGCAGCACATCGGTGCCGGCGACAGGGAAGCTGTCAGAGATGCCGGTCGGACCGCGGTTTCCCTGGTGTGGATGTTCGGAATTCCGATCGGAATCCTGGGCTGGTTTGCGGCCCCGACGCTTCTTCATATGATGAACGTTCCCGCCGATGTCTTTGAAGGGGCTTTGCTCTATACGCGGATCGTTCTTGCCGGAGCGCTGGGAAACATCGGGTACAACATGAATGCCGGAATTCTCCGGGGCGTCGGCGACAGCCGGGCCTCCCTGTACTTCCTGATCGTCTCCTGCATCACCAACGTGATTCTCGATCTGGTTCTGGTTGCGGGACTGCGCATGGGGGTTGCCGGTGTGGCCATCGCGACCTCGATTGCCATGTACATGGCCTGGTTCTTCAGCGTGTTCTACACGATGAAGCACTATCCTGAAATATCCATGTCGGTATTCCCCGCAGGTGTTTCCATGAAGGAACTGAAAGCGGTGCTTGCGATCGGTCTTCCGATCGGCTTCAACAACTCCCTGTTCTCCTTTGGACATGTTGCGCTGCAGACGCTGATCAATCTGCAGGGATCGCTGTTCATGGCCGCATGGTCCGTATCGGGCCGGGTCAACGGCATCGCCAACATGGCGATCACCGGAATCTCCTCGGCGGCGACGACGTTCGCCGGACAGAATTACGGTGCCGGACGCATTGACCGCCTGAGAGAAGGCCGGCTGATCATCCCCGCCGCCAACGGTGCGATTACGCTTGCCTTCGGACTTCTCTTCATCGCGGTGCGGATGCCGATCCTGCGGATGTTTACCTCGGATCCCGCCATTCTCGCCCTGTCGGCACAGTTCGTTGTCGTCATGCTGTTAAGCCAGTGGATGTATGCGGTATTCAACGGAATCTCCTGCATTATCAACGGCACCGGCAGAGTCAGATACACGACGATGATCAATCTTCTGATGCTGTGGGCGGTCCGGGTTCCGGCTGCGTATCTGCTCGCGACCTATGTCGGCGGCAACGCGATTCCCTACAGCTTCCCGATTTCCTTCGCTTTCGGCATGCTGGCGATGATCGGATATTATCGGTTCAGCAGCTCCTGGAAGGAACTGATGAATACCAAAGAAACTCCCGCTGAGCTTCAGGTGTGCTCTGCCTGAGGCGGATCACATAGTTCTTCCTTCTCGAAAACACTTCCGCGATTGCGGAAGTGTTTTCAGTGCAGAGATATCATTTTGAATACAGGCCGGCTTCCGAACCATGTATGCATGATGGCGGGCTTTTCTTTGACAGAGCCTTACGATTCGGCAGCGGGCTGAGAGTCGCGTCTTGTGCGGGCATCGACAAGATCGGTCTTGCGGGTTTTCCGGTAGGCGCGCGGGGAGAGCCCGAACTTGTTTTTGAATACATCCTTGAAGTAGTTGCTGTCGGAGAAACCGGTGTTCTCGGCGATCTGGGCAATGGAATGCGAAGTGGACAGAAGTTCTGCCTCGGCGTGCTTGAGACGGACGTAGGTCAGGTATTCCTTCATGCCCATGCCGGTGATGAAGTGGAAGCGCTTGGAGAAATAGGCCGGCGAGAGCCCGGATTTCCGGGCGAGAAAATCAAGGGTGATCGGAAGGTTGTAGTTTTCCGAAATGTACTGAGCTGCCTGCTGGATGGTGATGTCATCGCCCTGGGTGATATGGCTGGAATAGCCGGGATTGATGATGCAGTAACGGCGGGAGTATACAAAGAATTCCTGCAGAAGCAGCTGAAGCATGATGCCGGTGTTCTCATCGCTGATGGGATCTTCGTGAATCATCGTGTTGAGTACGGTATCGAGAAGATCGCGGTGGGAACTCGGCGTATGAAACATGGCGGGCTTTTCGAGGAACTGTTCCTTCAGGCCTTTGAGGACGTAGTTGTTTCCCCGCCGCACATCTTCCTCGCGGAAGTAGATGTTCACTCTGCTTGTCTGCATCAGATACCGGTTGTAGTGAACAAGATTCGGCGGGATGATCATGAAATCCCCTGCATGCAGGTCGAACAGCCGGTCATCGACGAAAAATCTCGCGTTGCCCTTGCTTACGTAGAAAATCTCGTAGTAGTTGTGGGAATGGTTCTCGGCCATTCGGGAGTCTGTCGGCCGGACGGTGCTGTTGCAGTAAATCCGGTCAATCGTTTCATTGCTGATACGCATGGGTTTTCCTCTTCTGATTCTATGCGGTCCGGATGTCGGCGGAAAGAAGGGTGTAGGAGAACTGCGGACTGCCGCAGGCGGCGGTGCCGAAGGCGGCACCCGTGAACCGTTTCCCCATCTGAATTCCCTCATCGCTGAGGTAGGTCACATTCTCCAGCGTCTTGCGGGAAAGGAGCGTATGATCTTCCGCAGACAGTGAGAATGTCCGTGTCAGTCCGTCGGTTTCAATCAGGAACCTGCAGATTTCCTCCTGCTCCTCGAAGAACATGCATTCATGCTTTATTGCGTTGTTTCCGATCTGCTCGGAAAGCGTGAGGGAGACGCCGTGTTCTTCGCCGTTCAGGGCAAAGAAGGCATAGCTGTTTTCATCGTAGTAACAGATCACGCCGGCACTCTGGCCCGGCTTTAATTTCGGTAAGCGCAGGGTGAGCATCGCCCGGAAGGTGAAACTCTCCTGACGGTGAAGATACAGATTTCGGCTGTCGGTGGAATGAAGGCCGGCAGGTGAGGACAGGAGATGAATGCCGTCTTCCTTACTGATCACCGCATCTTTCTGCGGCTCGCGGGGAGTCATCCACTCCCGGGGACGGATGCTGGAATCATTTTCCGGGATCCCGTCTTCTTCGCCCGCAAAGGGAAGGGGGGCTAACGCCGAGGGTCCCTGAAGGCCGTTGACAATCGGCCAGCCGTCTTCTGTCCAGGTGATTTCATCGAGAGCGGTTTCCCGGCCGAGCATCGTGTATTTTCCCTCGAGGTATCTTCCGCAGAGATAGACCATGTACCAGCGTCCGTCTTCCGTCATCACCGGCTTTCCGTGCCCGCATCGCTGAATGGGGGCGTGGGGATCATTCTGCCGCATGATCGGATTGTACGGGCAGGGCTCATAGATGCCTTTGAGGGTTCTGCTGCGGGCAACCGTGATCCTGTGTCCCGGTCCGGTGCCGCCTTCGGCAAGAAACAGGTAATAATATCCGTCTTTCTTCAGAAGATGAGGGCCTTCCGGGGCATGCTTCATCGCCCCGTAGAAGAGAAGCTCTGCCTCCGAGATCTTTTCGGTGCAGTCTTCGTTAAGTTCAAAAATCCTGGCGCCGCGGTTTAACAGCATGTAATGCCGGCCGTCCTCATGAAAGACGGAGGGGTCGATGCCGTCTTCGGCGATGAAGACCGGTCTGGAATAGGGGCCTTCGGGATGTTCGGAAGAAACGACCATCTGGCGTCTGCGCACTTTGCCGGTGTCATTGTACCGATAGGTAGCGGTGATATAGAAACGGCCCTGATCATAGCTGATGTCCGGCGCCCAGTAGCCTCTGCCGCCTTCCAGCGTTCCGAGCTCTGACCACTCGGGATTGGTGATCGCATGGCCGATGATCGTCCAGTGCACCAGATCCTTGGAATGGGAGATCGGAATGCAGGGAAAGAAGATGAACGAAGAGTTCACCATGTAATAGTCATCTCTGACCCGCACAATCGATGGATCGGGAAAGAAGCCGCGGCGGATGGGGTTCTGATACATCATGGGAAACGGGGTTCCGACAACAGAGAGATAATACCGATAAAGCGCATCCTCCTCTTTCCGGTAAGAAATCTCATACGGCGTCATCAGGGTCTGATCCGCTTCCAATGGCGAACACCCGCCCCGCTCCAGGAGGTACCGGCATTTTTGAATGTCCCCTGACAGTGTGGCATAATGTAATAGATTTCGGTGCATGGAATCGTAAAGATCCAGGCTTGCCATCGAGTATTCGACAATGAATTTCAGAATCTCGAATGAGCCGTACTGCGCAGCGTAAAGCGCCAGGGGAATTCCGTCATCGCTGGTTTCATGGATCAGCGAAGGATCGGTGCCCAGGATTGTTCTGACCTCGCTGAGATTCTTCTGATGAATTGCTTTCTGAAGAGGGGACATAAGATCTCCTTTCCCGGAAGTGTCCGTCTAAGTTTATTTTATCAGAACAGAGGATGATCATTCATCTGCTGCCAGGAAAGGAATACGGAGGTAACTGCCATGCCGGTCATGGATGAATTCAAAAAAGAGAGAGAAGCGCTCAAAGACGCTCCCTTTTCCAAGAAACTGGAATATTTCAGGGACTATTACCTGATGAAGACAATCGTCATTGTGCTGGTGCTGGCCATCTCCGGCAGTTTTCTGTACAACTTTTTTTTCCGGAAGCAGATTGCGCTGTATGTGACCCTTGTCAACTTCAGCCTGATCCAGGAATCTGCCGAAGGACTGACCGATCCGTTCGCACAGGAGAATATCAACACAAAGAAACAGGAGATCTTCGTCGACAGCTCCTCCTATATCTCTTCCGATCAGAACGAAATCAATTTCATCAAATACGGATATGAAGATGAACAGCGCCTGTTTTCGATGGTGATGACCGGCGATATGGATCTGTTCATCTCCGGAAAGGATGTCCTGGAGCGCTATAGTGAGCAGAAGTGGTTCGATGATCTGAGCACCATCGAGGGCGGTCAGGAGCTGATGAAGGAAAATGAGGACGGAATCCTGGTTCAGAACGGCATTCCGATCGCCGTAAAACTCGGCGATTCCTCACTTTTAATGAAATATTATTATTACAACGGAAAACAGGGAGAAGAGGTTTATGCGGCGTTTCCGACCGGAAGTTCGCATCGGGATCTTGCGGTGAAGTTTCTGCGGTTTCTTATGCAGTGATCCCATAAAACCCTTATGAAAAAGCGGAGGGGCTGTAACGGGGGGTGACCCTCTCAGACCCTGAAATATTCATCTGATCGTGAGCCAAAATACGGCTTATGATTGGATGATTTTTTCTTTTTATTCTTGGCAACTAGGCTCTAGTGTGGTATGCTGTTATCAGGAGG
>JAFWCM010000201.1 GCA_017536885.1 Solobacterium sp. | reverse complement strand
GCCTTGCCGGGGAATGAACCATTTCATTCCCGCTTCTTTATAATGGATGAAAGAAGAAAGGAGAATCGTCATGAACGGGGAACTTCAGGATTTATGTGACCTTGCGCTTTCCGCAAACAGAGCATTGAAGGAAAAGAGTGTCTTAGAGACAGAGTCAGCACCGTATATTCTCAGCAGAAAATTCATCTTCAGCGAGCAGTTCGGTTTTGCCGGATCCGCAAAGCAGTGGTTTTCCGTTTCCGTAAAGCGCGGCATGCATGCAGTGAATCTGATCGTTCCGGTAAAGTATGAAAAGCGCGGTCACCTCGGCTTTGCCAACGAGAGCCGGGCATATCTTGTGCTCTACCGCAAAGACAGAGGGCCTTCGGTTCTGGCGCCTTTCTGGAACTATGATCAACAGAAGAAGGGATGGAATATCACCTACCGGGAAAGGGAATGGGTGGACAAGCCGGTGGAACCGCCGGTATTTGCGGATGAAACAGAAGCGTTTGAAGCGGTATTGAAAGAGATCGAAGATCTCGCCGAAGAGATTCATGAGCCCTTCTTCGCTTCGCGGTTCAGTACGGCAGGTAAAATTCTTGCCGGCAAAGCGGAGATGGAACATAAGAGAACGGCCGAGCTGCCCGAGCCGTACGGAAGAATTCTGGAAGCGGTAACCTGTTCGGATGTATTCGGAGGGATGGGTTCCTGGAATGACTGTCCGCCGTTTGAAGCAAGGAAAATCGGCAGAGGAGAGGATTACGAACGGCTTTCCGATGAACTATTGCGCTGCAGCAGAGCCTGTCTCATGTATGCGGTGAACACCTGTTACCTCAGGTAAGGTATACTGTACTCATGTCGATTGAAGTATTCTTTCTGATCCTTGCCCTGATCGTCTGCCTGTACGGCATTTTTTCGATCGTCAACAGAAGCAGGGTGGAAACGGAAATCATCTGGTTTCTGTTATCCGCGTATCTGTCGATCCCATGGTTTATGAGAAACCGGATTCTTCCCTGGTATGCGGTGCTTGGGTATTTTGTTCCGCTGGTTTTGCTTGCGGCCGGGTTTTATCTGCTCTGGAAGAAAAACAGAGAGCTGGCATCGGCCGGTGCCGGCAAGGCATGCAGGAATGTTATTCTGCTGGGCTGTCAGGTCGGATCGCTCGCATTCAAATACCGTGAAGACAAGGCCTATGAATACATGATGATGAATCCCGAATGCACGGTAATCTGTTCCGGCGGCAAGGGCGGGGATGAAGCGTGTTCGGAAGCGGAAGGGTATGTCCGGGATTTAATCAACCGCGGCATCGCGGAAGCCCGGCTGGTGAAAGAAGATCAGTCGACGACCACCGTTGAGAATCTTCGAAACAGCCTGCCATTGATCAAAGAAAAAGAAGAGCCGATCGGAATCATCACCCAGTGCTATCATCTGACCAGAAGTTATATGATCGCAAAAAAAGCCGGGTATGAGAACCCGGCCATGATCTCCGCCTATTCCGTGCCGGTTCATCAGCCGAACTACATGCTGAGAGAACTGGCCGCAATCATTCAGGGCAAGATCCAGGGGACGCTTTAATTCAGATCATACGCCGCATTGAGAAGCTTCTGTTCACATCTCAGCAGCGTATCGATGTAATACTTGTCTTCCTCTTTGCTTAATGTGGTTTCATCCACCGCATCCATCTTCTTTTCGAAATCAGCGAGTTTTGACATATAGGAGGTGTAGCTCATCAGAAGGTTCATGTCGGTGGGATTTTTGGAATACTTCACCATGAAGTCACAGTATTCATCGATAAACGCTTCATAGCTGTCGCACATCTCCTTCACCTCCGGCCGGATGCCGGTTTTTGTTTCGGCTGACGGAGTCGGTTCCGCACTCGGCTCCGGGGTCGGTTCGGGAGTGGCAGTGGGTTCCGGAGTTGGTGTCGGGGTTGGCTCCGCTGTAGGTTCTGTTGCCGGTTCAGGGGTTTCTTCAAGCGATCTTGTCGAAATCTGCCATGGAATGGTAACCGTCTCTTCTTCCAGTTCTGTGGATTTCCGATAACTCAGTTCAAGATCAAACATCAGATTCTTTGCCTTGCGCAGTGCTTCTGTTTCCGATGGGGAGAAGGAGAAGATCATCTCAAGAGGTTCGCTCTGACCTTCCTGCATGGCGATGATCTTTTCGATGTACTGCTTGACGCGGGCCTCTTCCGCATCATAGTTTCCCGTATCGACTATGTGACGGTTGACGGAGAGTTCTCCGTACTTCAGTTCATAGTCGGCAAGACTGCGGTCATTGGACCGGAAGATGCTTTCCAGGGAGTGTGTGCATTGTACGGGAAGGGTGAAGGTCACTTCACCGTTGTCGATCTTTGCGGTGACCTTGTCTGTACATTCAAGAAGATCATCCAGCCCGTCGCCGAAGACCACCTGGGTTTTCGCAAAGGTCAGCTTCTTGGGAGCCAGGGCTTCCGAAATCTGACCTCGCCAGAAAAACAGCAGGGCAAGAACCCAGAGCACCGCGGTTGCGATGGCCTTGATCTTAACGGAGAAGCGTTGGGTGAAGTCCGATTTCCAGATAAATATGGTTGCCATGATCGGGAAGAAGAATACCCACAGTAAAATATTGATAATCGGATGTTTCTGGGCAAAGGATTTCTTCACGGGTCTTCTGGGATCGAAGACAACGGGGATCTCTTCACCGCAGTTGGTGCAGTAGATTATGGATTTTGTTTCATCTGCTTCCAGCATCGTCCCGCAGTACGGGCATTTCAAACGGATCATTTCCGGTTTCCTCCTTCAGTTTCTGTGCTCGTTCCAGCATTTCGGCAATGTCATTCATTTTCTTCTGAAGCCGCCGGGAAACAAGAAGAAACAGATCGGTATGGTCTTCGTCGGGATGATCGAGTACCGTACGGATTTCCGAGAGGGTCAGGCCTGCCCGCTGATAAAACCGGATCTGATAGAGCCGCTTCAGATCCGCTTCACCATAGCGTCTGCTTTTCTGTTTTCCAATTCGCTCTTCAGGACAGAGCAGTCCGATCCGGTCATAGTAGAACAGAGTTTTCCGGCTGACATTCGCTATCCTGCAGAGGTCTTTTACGGTGTACATATATTGTGACAACATCGTACTTCTGTTCCCTATGGGACCAGTCAAGAGGGGAATGAAAAAAAGATACGGCGATATAATGAAGAAATGAAAAAGAATAACTATCCAGATTTTGTTGGGGTAACGCTTCGCTCCGAAAAATCTTGGGGAGATCACCCCACGAGCCATGGAGAACCAACAAACCTTTTTGGGGCAAGCTATATGCCCCTTTCATTTTTCCCGGGGTGCTGTCCATTG
>JAFWCM010000028.1 GCA_017536885.1 Solobacterium sp. | reverse complement strand
TCTTTTCACAGACAAGACACGTATAGACGATCAGCCCGGTATGGGTATGGGTTGGTTTGCGGACTACTTCCCCCTGATCCCATCTGTGACCCTTGGCGGGAATGACAACCGTGTTTACCTCTTTGGCAAGTGCTTCATCCCTGTAATAATGATCTCCGGTTCTCTCATGGACCCGCCAGTATTCGATCTGTCCTTTTTCCTCGCAGCTTGCCGGAATCGCATCATCATGTTCGATGTAGTGATCGGTATAATATCCCTTCTTCACTGCCGCCTTCATCCAGGAGATATTCCCTTCGTTGTAATGTCCGAGCAGGATCAGGGAGATATTTGAGACCAGGGTCGCAACGGTATCCACAATCGCCTGAACATCAAATTCCTGTGTGTCTTCCGTGTACAGCGCAAAATCCGTCAGGATTTCACGAAGTTCATGGATATTGCGAATCGCGCCATTGGTGTGTTTGACAAGATCGTCTGCGGTAGCATCTCCGTAATTCTGCCGGTAGTAATCAATGAGATCATCATTGATGATGGTTTTCAGGGTTTCGGCGAGCTTGGCATCCGCTGCCTCTGATAGAGAGATTGTCTCTTTCTTTTCGGAAACCTCTTCCCCTTCGATCCGGATTCCGCTTCGTTCGCTTCTGACTGCTCATCTTCCCTTTCCGCGGGATTCTCTTCTTCCATCACTGCAGAGAGTTCTTCGCTGTTCTCTTCCGGATGTTCCTCCTCATTTACAGGCGTCAGGGATTCATCAGTCTGCTGTGGGGTTTCTTCTTTCAAAGATCCGGGTTCTTCTTTTTCTTCGTCTGCGTTCTCTTCCATAGGGAGAGGTTCATACCTGGAAATGGTTTCATCTGTTTCGGTTTCTTCCGTCAACAAGAGCGCTTCGCTTCCCTCTTCATTCAGGGCTTCCGTTTTGCTTTCCTCTTCCTTCTGAATTGAATCCTGACCTGTTTCATTTCCCTGCAATTCGGTCTTTGCAGTTTCTTCCTTCGGTGCTTCAGCGGCGTCAGACTTCTCCTTTGCCTCTTCGGAATCGGGCTTTGTTTCTTCCAGGGATTCTTCGGCTGTTTCCGGTTCTCTCAGGGATTCTGTTTCTTCGCTTTCTTCTTCCGTCCAGAGCGCTCCTGCCTCCGAAAGCTCTTCTGCCGAAGAGAAAAACTGTTCGGTGAAAGTCAAAGAAGAGTCGACGATGGATTTCAGATAGCCGAGGATTCCGTCCGTGAGTACAGTGAAAGCTTTGGTCCCGCCATCAGAGAACGCATTCGCAAGATCAGAGCTGAATAAGAGCAGCGCCATGGACAGAACATTGTACAAGGATTGCCGGCTGGTCAGTCCTGTCTCACTGTCCGAACAAACCTGCAGAAGCTCCGCAAAACCTTCTTCCAGGCTCGGCGTACTCTTTCCCAGCACCGTATCGATCAGAACTTTGACAATGATCGAATAGGTATCCGGAATTGCCGAAAGGATCGTTTCCTGAAGAACGGGATTGCCGTTGAGCCATACGATCAATGAGAGAACCGCGTCATCTACCGCACCGTGTTCAAGATCCCTGTCGGTTCCGGTCAGAAAGGACAGGAGCCCCGCAAACGCCGTGCAGACGTCTTCCGACTCGGATCTTCCGAGTTTGGTGTGGGCATAGTCAAGATAGACCAGGATCACCGGGACGGCAAAGCTGCCATAATTCACCGTATTTGCAGGCATGTATTCCAGGATGCTGTACAGACCGCCCGCATGGCGCAGTGCGTTCTGTTTACTGATGAAATTCCCTTCGATGGTCCGGCGGTAGGCCTGGTAGGAAGCGGTATCCTTAATGTGAAGGGTAAAGCCTTTCTGCCTCTCCTGCAGAAAGGAATGCAGATCATCTGCCGCATGCTGTTTTCTGTCCTCCACAAGGCTCAGGGTATTGGGATCAAAGGTAAAACGGAAGGTATCTCTTCCTTCGTACTGCATGATCCAGTCATAGAGATACGGACTCAGATCCTGGAGTTCCTTCAGCATTTCATCTCTTGTGACAATCTCCCCTGTTTCTTCACTGATCAGAGATTCGAGCGAGATGCTCTGACCATACCGTTCCAGGCCCCAGCTGCTCGGAGGGAGGTGCTGGATCAGATCTCCGTCATAGATATAATTGCGGATTCCGCTGTATCTTGAATCCGAAGGATTCACTTTTCCTGTTTTCGAAGAGACATATGCGTTTCCGGGGGTATCTTCTTCCGCATACTTTGCAGCGTCGTCATTGCTGGTGACATGACGGCTTCTGTCTCCGGCTGCCGCAACACTGAGCACCTGCGCAATGGATGCGCCGGGTTTGATCGCATGCGGAGCGGAGAAGGTATAGCAGTAGATATCTTCCGGTTTCAGACTGACATCGCCTCCGAAATACTCCATTCCTCCGCCCGCAAGAAATCCGGCCAGAAGATATGCCGAAGCGCCGCCCCGGCTGTGGCCGGCGGTCCAGACCTTCAGATTTCCGGTGATGGAATGTTCGCTGATTTACTGCTTCATGAATCGCAGCAATTCATCTCTGGCATCATGGAAACCGGAGTGCATGCTTTCATCATCGATCGTGAAATCCCCTGCCCACTCCTGCTTGTATCCTGCCGATCTCGGCATGATCGCAAGCAGTGTATAGGTTTTGCCGTATGCTGTGATGGTTTTTCTTCCGATCGCGGCGCCGAGGGAGTTTTCCTCCTTATGCAGGGAGCAGTATTTGTTGGTCTCAACATCCGAAAAGCCGGCTGACGTCAGAAAATCACTGATGTTCCTGCCGCTCTGTGAATCATCGGCCGCAACGGGCTCCCCATCCCCGGCAGTCGGATAATAAGAGAACGACGCACTGGCTGCCTGAGCGGAAAGCAGTGCGAGATGTCCGCAGCCGAGAAAGGAAGACCTCATAAAGCAGTCATCCCTCAGTTCAAAGGTATCCTGGCTCTGAATGTCCTCTTTCTGGGCAGAGGCAAACTGATATGTTCCTTGAATCGGTTACGGGACACGCTCCTTCGCCATGACCGGAAAATTCGCAGACGCAAGAACAAAAGAAAGCAGAACAGACGCTGCCGTACGGAGATGATGTTTCATAACCAACCTTATTTCTTTCACGATGAATTTATCATAAATCAGGCTCTGTAAAATAGAGCATGAAACTCTGCTTATAACATACGTGCAAGCAATCCGATCAGTGCGAGATGAACCGGATAATACCAGTAGAAGAATCTGCCGAGCCACTTCACTTTTCCCCGGGTTCCGTCATACAGGGACAACAGCGGCACATCCAGCCAGCAGAAGAGATGCATCATCCCGTAAATCGTATTATTGAATACGGCAAACAGTACCGCATATCCGGTGGTAAGCGCCATCAGCCACAGCATCTGCTTATGGAAGCTGCCCTGATTTCTTCCGATCATCAGAACCGCAAGCGGCGCAGCGCAGCTCCAATCGGAGGTAAAGGTCAGCACACATCCGATGATCGTAATCAGCACTTTTGCATAGACCGGGATCGTTCCGGTATCCCATACTTTCAGAAAGATCAGTCCCCACAAAAGCGGCCAGGCAATACTGGTCGCATTGAACATCAGGGCATTCAGCGGATTAAAACTCTGCATATTAAAATAACAGAACGCAAAGTGGCTGATGAAGGCAAGCAGTGCGACGCGTTTCAGATAGGACGGGAAGTGTCGTGTATTGTGGTACCCCTCCGCCATGAGATAGATAAAAATCGGTGCTGTCAGCCGGCCGATCATATGGAGAATAATCTGAACCGGTGTTTCCGCCTGGGCATAGGTTTCAATTCCCATCCAGGCAAGATGATCGATGGTCATCGTGAGAATCGCTATGAGTTTCAGTGCATTTCCGCTTAATCCAAAGCGGAGTTTCGGCGGTAAGGTATCTTCAGTCATGAGTATTACTCCTTATGCAGACAACAGTACTCCAGATGGTGCCGTGACCGCAAGCGGGGGTGAAAGATTTTTTTCCTCCCTCCTGTCATTCTGCGGTCCTCCGTGTGCATGCATGCATAATGTGATGCCCGCTCACAAAAAGACACCCCAACGATGTTCCGAGGTGATTTTTCATATGCGTCTGATCCTGCAGGCAATACATGGAACTTCTGTCGTTCATTTCACGCCGGAAAGGCTCAGATACATCTTCTTCATGGACAGGCCCTGCACCACGGTCGTAAAGAATACCACGGCATAGACCGTTCCGAGAATGATGTGATACTGACTTTCGGGCACCATGGTTTTGGTGCTCATGGCCAGGGCGAGGCTTAACCCGCCCCTGAGAGCCCCCCAGGTAAACAGCATCGCAAAGCGCTTGTGATCATATCCTTTCGGCAGAGGTCCGAGAATGAAGCTGCCGAGAAAGACGCTGGCATAGCGGCAGACGAAGTTGAGAACAATTGCGACAAAGGAGAGACGGATCACCTTCTCCATCCAGAGAATCCGAATAAAGGTAAGCCCCATGATCACATAGAGCACGGAGTTGAGAAGCACATCGCCGGTTTCCCAGAACGAATCGAAGTCCTTCAGATTCTTCAGCTTCCCATGACTCTGCGCATTGTCCCGCAAGGCGGAGAAGGTCACGCCGCATACCACGCAGGCAATCGCTCCCGAACAGCCGAAGCACTCGCACAGGTAATAGGACAGAGAGACGGCAAAGATCGAGGTGAAGATCTTCCGCTGAATGTCCTGCGTATTCTGAAAGATCTGAAAGGTCAGCCAGCTGACCGCAAAGCCGATCACGGCCGCCCCGAGCACTTCCCTTCCCATCAGGATCAGAAAGCTGCCGGAGCCGGAGGAGGTGACCATGCCGGAGAAGCAGACAAACAGAGCGACGCCGACCCCGTCATTGAGCAGGGATTCCGCCTCCATCAGGAAACCCACTTCATGGGGAAGATGGAACTTCTTGAGAATGCTGGTGGCGGCGATCGGATCGGTCGGCGCGATAATACTGCCGGCCATCAGGCACATCGGCAGAGTGAAGTTCAGATGCATGACATTGGACATCAGGAAAAAGAGAAGTCCGTAGAACAATGCCCCTAGCAGCGTGCAGACAAATGCCAGCACGGTGACGGATCTTGCGTGTTTCTGAAATTCGCGGATCTTCATGTTTCTTGCGCCCGCAAACAACATGAAACAGAGCACCCCTTCCATCAGGAATTCCTTCAGGTCGAATACCTGCACCGTATCCATGAGGCCGACCAATGTCGTGTTTTTCACTGATGCCCAGACCAGGGCGATGATCGTTCCGATGATCGTGGTTCCGATCAGAAGCGCGATTTCATAGGTGATCCCGAACAGCTTCTCATTCAGATACCCGATCAGTACAATGCATGCAAAAACGATGGAGACCATCAGAAGAAAATCAATCATGGACAATTTCCTTTCTCTTTTCAAGCCATTTGCCGGCAAGGGATGCGATCGCCGAGGCGGGAATCATCCAGATCAGCGATCTCACCGGGAAGCACAGAAGAAGCAGTACGGATACCGCAAGCGGCTTCTTCATCGATACGCCCAGCGTGCCGGAGGCGCATACCGCCGCCGCAAAGATCGCATGATTCGCTTCACCCGGGAAAAACATCAGGGCAATCCCATAGCCAAGGCACACCGCCGCAAAGATCAGCGGGAAGAAATGGCCGCCCTTGAGTCCGAACTGAATGCAGAGATTGGTAAGCAGTACCTTGATGACCGAAACCGCAATCAGAAAGAGCGGTGCATAGGACGCAAAGTCAATGATCAGCTCTGCCATCTGCTCTTCGCCGGAGAATTTCACCATCGGAAGAAACGCGATCGTAACCCCGAGGATGAGGCCGGCAATGCCTTCGGAAATCACCGGAGGGATTTTTTCCGAGAGTTTCTCAAGCCCTTTTTCCGAGCCTTCAAAGAGAATGCCCAGCAGGATGCCGAAGAAGAGATACACGGGAAACATCGGGATATCCCTCTCTGAAAGATGAATCACATCAAAGCTCGGGAAAGCCTCCGAGACCTCGAAGACGAATTTGTTGAGCAGTGTGAAGGCCGCGAAACCGCCGCCGATCGCAAGGGAATAGATGATGATCTTCATCGACTTCGTGATCGATGTTTCGATGTTGTCCCCCTCTTCCATCTCCTCTTCCACATCCAGAATACCGAACAGCGGTGAGCGGAACATGACGGAGAGGCTGACCTCGGCACCGATCCGGGAATAATAGGAAGACTGCGCGCCGGCAAAGCGGAGGTTGTCTCCCGCCCAGCAGCACAATGCCGTGATGATGCCGACCATGCCGGCTTCCGGACCGATACTTGCGCCGAGGATCAGCGGCAGTAAAGCCGCGATGATCAGGACGAGCATGTTCTTATACGGATAGGTTCCCTCTTTCTTTAAACGTCCGAAGACCCTCATCATATCTTCGGGATAATCTCCGAACTTCTTTCGGAACAGGCCGATGATGACCCCGCCGATCGTACAGACAAGAATCGGGTACCAGATCGAAGCCGAGATTGCCGCCGGCACACTGTCCCACAGAAGCCATGTGCCCCGCGATACCAGCAGAAGAAACAGCCAGAATACAATACCGGAAAAGGCACCGATCAGCGTACAGAACAATACCAGAGTGAGTTCGTTTTTTGTCTTTTGCATAGAAATCCTCCAAGGACTATGAAGTGTTAAAAGGAAGAACACCGGCTTCCGTGAAGCCGGTGATATTCAGTGTTCCGTTCTTATCTGCCGATTATTTATCGGGGTTGGCAACTCCTGCGGAAAGCAGGCCGACGCCGGCGATGATGAAGTACAGCCCAATCAGCATACCCGTCGTGATTGCGGTGACGCCGGGATGAGCAAAGGAATAGAGTCCGAGCAGAATGCCGAGAATACCGGAGCAGAGGCCCCAGATCCAGTTCTTATTGGTATCCTTGACCTGGATTGCGAGAATCACGGAAGAGATTCCCTGAAGGATATACCAGATCGCAACCAGATAGATTGCCATTGCATCGAATGTGAGGATATTGCCCGGTCTGATGATTGCATAAAGGCCGAACAGAATCGCAAGTACGCTGACGATGATTTCCATCGTGCCCGATTTCTTCTGGAAGGCACGGATGATGCCGTTGATGCCGTATACCATAAGAATGATCGCAACATAATAGCCGGTGGAAAGGAACGTCGCAAACGGTGTGACCATGCAGCTGATGCCGCCGATAATCAGAAAAATGCCTAAGATGATGTTTACTCCTGCCATAATTTTCCTCCCTTCAGAGTATTTATCCCCTTTGTGATAGATATCATATCATTCTGAATAAACCGCAGTCAATTTGCGCATTGCCTGGCTTATCCCTGCCCGATCATCGCGTATTTCTCCCATTTTCCCGAAAGATACCGGCTGGCAAACATCAGGAACTGGGATGCCTGAGAGATAAGAATACTGCCCCAGGCCGCAACCAGTCCGAGATTCATCTGAACCTGCAGGATGTACATCGCAATCGGCTGAACCAGGGTGACGCCGATCGTCGAGCAGATCATGACATACCTGACATCCCCTGCTCCGCGCAGCACACCGCCGAAGACGATCTTGGAAACCATGATCGGAAGAATGAAGGCGAAGAAGGTTGAGATGATCCGGCCGTAGCCGATCATCTCCGCATCATTGGGGAAGTAGAGATTGAAGATCTGATCATCGAAGATCACCATCAGGACAGAGACGGTAATGGAGATCATCAGTCCGAAGGTCTGTCCGCTCCAGGTGTACTGCTTCGCCTTTTCGATATCCTTTTCGCCGATACTGCGGCTGACCAGTGCGATCGAAGCCGACTGCAGGCCCTCGCCGAAGGCAGAGCCCAGGGTCATGAAGTTCATGCCGACAAGATGGGCCGCATAGGGAGCGGTGCCGATTCTTGCGGTCATCGCCGAGCTGATCATCATTCCGGCTCTTGTCAGGATGTTTTCGGAGAAGATGGTCGCCGCCGTAGGGGTCATCTCCCTGATGCACGCCATGGAGGGGCGGATCTTTTCCTCGAGGATATACTGGACCTGCACATAGCTGTTTTTGCGGAAGAGCGTCTGAACGCTCATCGCAAAAGCGACAACCGTGCCGATCACGGTAGCGATCGCCGCACCGATGACTCCCAGGGCCGGAAAGCCGAAATGACCGTTGATCAGAAGGTAGTTCATCACGACGTTGACGGCGTTGCTGGCGATATTGGTGGTCATCGCGATCTTCGTATTGCCGCTGCCCCGCTGGGCGGCGTTGATATACATGGAGAGAAGATTGAAGATGCTGAAGCCCATGACGATCCGGAAATAGCGGACGGAGTATGCGATCGTATCGGCGTTGGCCCCGGCAAACCTCATGAAGGGATCGGCAAAGATCACATTGAATACGCTCATCACAATGCAGAGGATCAGCACCATACACAAGCCGCTGACAAACAGCTGGTTCGCCTCTTTCCGCTTCTTCTCTCCCAGTCGCCTGGCGACAAACAGGGAGATGACAGTGCACATCGCAAAGAAGCCCGTATACATGAAAAACTTCGGCTGGTTGGTGACACCGATCGAAGAGACCGCCGCCTTGCCCAGGGTTGAAACCATGTAGGTATCCACCATTCCCGCAAGGGCGATCAGAACGCTTTCCATGACCGAAGGCCATGCCATCTCAAAGGTTTCTGTTGTAATTTCTTTTCTTGTGAGTTTTGCCATAGTTCGGAAACACTTTCTATCCGCGAAGGATCAGGAGACAAATTTCAGGGAAGCGAGCACCTCTTCAAATACAGCTCTGCCCTCATCTTTTCTCTCACTTAATCCATAGAAGTAAACCGCGTAGATATAACTGCCGTGCTTCAGAAACAGCGCCTCTGAATACTGGCGGTTTCCGCGGATGGTATATTCATAGGCAAAGCCCGGCGCCTTCTGCCCGGCGGTCTCAGTCTCATTCCAGCCGATCATCTGATACTCATGGTCTTTCAGACCGTTTCTTATCATCTCTTCGGTCGACTTCATATTCTGTTTCGGATCGGCGAAGGCGCTGAGAAGAAACGGCAGTTTCTTCCAGTGCACGCTGATCAGAATCCGTTTTTCATTGTCACGGATCGAAAACCCCTCCGAGGGAGCGGATATGCTCGACTCTTTGAGTTCCTGCGCACTCATTTCATGAAAGCTGTCCGGCCAGTCCATGGCCAGTTCATTGTTGATCACTGTGTGATTCATGACTGTTCCTCCTCAAACAGAAGATTCGCAAATGCGAATACTTCGGTGTTCATCATCAGTTCCAGCATCGCCCCTTCTCTTGTTGGAAGAAGACGTCCATAGCCATCGGGAAGATGCGTGATTCTTTCGCAAGAACTGATCTTCCCCGAATAATACGGAATCTCGCGCTTTGGATCCCGCACGGTATACCCCATCTCTTCTGCGATCAGCGATGCAAAGCCCGGAAGCTTTTTCCGGTATTCAAAGATCATTCCTCCCGCGGAAAACCGGCGGGCGAGAAGATCGGTGATCTCTTTCGCCTCCCTCTCGGTTTTATAGAGAAACCGATCGGCGATCACAATAAAGACCGGCGTTATCCCCTGTGCTTCGATGAGACCCGGCCACTGTCTTTCATCGGGATCGCAGGCAATGCGGGTTTCTCTGATCCGCTCGGGAATCAAAGCATCGCGAAGATCGAGACGGTCCTCTCTGTCAAGGCAGAGACACCTGCAGCGGCCGTTGTCATAGAGAGAAAACGGCAGTGAAAGACCGCATTCATATTGTACAACAAGCGCAAACGGATGCTTTCTGAGAAATGCCCGGATTGCCTCCGCGATGATCTCCTGACAAAGCGCGGTGCGAAAGGCGTCCGAAAGTGAGGGCTCCTTCTGCGGCACATAACCGGAAGAGCGCACGATCCCCTCAGCCTCTTTATCCTTGAACAGCATCGGTATCGCCTGATGGGCGATGCTTCGCTGAACAACCCTGTAAAGCTCGCTTTCCGCTGCTTTGCTCATGTGATGGATCTGACCTTTCTGGAAAGGTCTTCGAGCTCTTCTCTGCTCAGGGTGTCAAGATGGCTCAGCTGATCGAGGATCTCGGCTTTGGAGGCCTTGTATTTCATCGCGACCACCTCATTGAAGAATGCGACCACAACGCCGGTGACAAGAGCTACCACGAAGATGCCCGAGATCGTGATCAGAATCGAAAGAATCCGGCCGATCGGCGTCGCCGCCGCAAAGTCACCGAAGCCGCAGGTGGAAAAGACCGCATAGCAGTACCACAGGGCATCGCCGTAGGTGTTGATGCCCGGCTCGACCAGCATGATCAGAAAGGCAATGATAAAGAGAAAGAGGACAAAGGACAGGATCAGCCGGTCCGCATTTGTCTCCTTCAGCACTCTTGCCAGTATTCTCACTCGTTTGAACATCATGTTCCCCTTTCAGTACAGCCTTCCGCTGTAGATCAGAGCGGAAGGAATCAAAAAAAGATACGGTGCCGTAATCCATGCAAGCATCTTTGCGGAACGGTTTGCCTGGTTTTCTTCCAGCCCGCTCTTCTTTAAAATAAACCGGTCCATGACAAGGATCAGAGCCCCGGAAAGCGCAATCGCGGAAACCACCGCAAGGAGTGCGAGCGGATGGCGGAAGTGATTGAATGTCAGAGCGTCCGCAAAACGCTCCGCTCCTTTGATCTCACTGCACGCCAGCAGGATCCCAAACAGCAGGAGCCCGCCCGCAAAGTCGGCGAGAAATCCGGCAAGGCAGATCTTCCAGGTGTTTGCTCTTACAAAGCTGCCTCTTCTTTCCGGTTCCAGAGAATACTTCAGCACCGTCCGGTCGATCAGATAGTTTGCCGGAATCAGGATCAGCCAGAGCCAGGAAGGCAGAAACACCAGAAGCCAGATGGGAAACAGCACATTGTACAGCCGCACTTCTCTCTTCATAGAATGACTCCCGAACCTCCCTGACAATTCTAACACAGGCAAATCAAAGCATCAGATCTGCCCGATAAAAAGGAAGAGGTTTCCCTTCCTTTCCATGAATACATTGTTTCGTTTCTTTTCAGAATCCCAGCGCCGCAAACAGTTCTTCGATCCAGTTTGCCGCCACGCTTCTCTGGAAAAACTATGAAAGCACATCACGGTGCTGAGAAAAACAGCGAGGAATTTCTTCATTTCTTCTCTCTCATTCCGGGAAACGGGACTGATGTTTCCTTCCTGATTGTCTGATCGATCTTCAGGGCAGGCCCTGAATCATAGTTTTATATTATAGGGAAAAGAGAGATCATGACACAGGAAATTGCATGAACTTTCCCGGTTTTGGACGCTTTGTCATACGTTCTTTCCCAGATCAGAGAAATCCCCTGCCGAAAGACAGGGGGATACTGCAGGTGATATTACTTTCTGTGTGATTTTCTGTAATGGGCCGTGATCGGGGAAACAAGGTCCGCTTCGTCCAGGATTTCTTCCAGCTTCTCCCTGCTTTCACTGCGGCGGGCAGCCGAAACAATCGTGCTCATGACCCGGTAGTTCAAAGCGGTTCCCTCTTCATCGCATTCATAGCTGACCGCTCTTCCCTTCCCGCTGATGCCGAAGCGGGCGGCTTCCTGAATCGCATCCATATTGGCGCCCAGGAAGAGGAACTCCCAGTGGTATTTCTCCCTCTGTCTCTCCACCATCTCCTTCACCCGGCGATAGGTGTAGATGCGGGAGCTGTTTTCCATTCCGTCGGTCGTGATCATAAACAGCGTCTTCTCCGGGACGTCTTCCGTCCGCGCATATTTATGCACGTTTCCGATATGGGTAATACTGCCGCCGATCGCATCCAGCAAGGCGGTGCTTCCCCGCACGCGGTAGGTCTTCTCATCGAGAAGCTTCACCCTGTCCATCGGCATCCTGTCGGTGATCACCGTGGTTTCATGATCGAAGAGCACGGTGGAGACGAGCACTTCTCCTTCCTGCTCTCTCTGTTCCTGAATCATGGCGTTGTAGCCGCCGATCGTATCCTTCTCCAGTCCCGCCATGGATCCGCTCCGGTCCAGGAGAAACACGAGTTCCGTAAGTCCTTTTTTCATCGTATGCATCCTCTCTTTCTGAGACTACTGTAGAAGATGAGGAAAAATAAAAGGTCGCCTCATGGGCGACATTTACGATCCCAGCAGAATCTTCTGGCCGTGTTCGAGAAGTGCGAGGTTGATCGTATAAGAATCATAGACCCCGTTGCGGATAAAATACTCGACGATCATGTCCCATTTGCTCGAGGGCGACAGGGCATAGCCAGCTCTCGCAAGCAGATCCTTCGTATCATCGAGTCCGAGATTCAATGCCAGGCAAAGAGAGACAGCGGTCGTTTTTCCGGGATGATAGCTGTTGTTGGAGCGGATCTTCGAAAAGAGGCGGCGGTCGATGCCGGCCCGCTTGTAGACCTCGGTATCCGTATATCCCTTGCGGTCGATCCAGTGCAGAAGACTTTCCTGAAAGGTCTCCTGAATATTGCGGATCACATCTTCCAATGAGCGCTCTCTGTCCGCAGCGCATGCCTCCATGTCCTCATCTGCGAGGCTTTCGCGGGCATGGAAGAAATTCTTCGGCCGCCTTCTTCTGCGTCCCGAAGAGATGCTCGGCAGATTGCCGTATTCTTCCCGCAGTGTATAGTCAACCAGATGTTCTTCGAGATAGGAATCCACCCCGTCGAAGACCTTGCGCGAGAGTTCATAGGACTTCTGATCAAAGACGGCCAGCAGGATTTTCATCTCATGGGAAAGCAGAAAGTCCGAACAGGCAGTGATCGCGGTCTTCAGCGCCTCGGAGCGGGGAAAGCCGTTGGACCCGCTGCCGATCAGAGGAAAGGCAATCGAAGAAAGACGCAGCTTCTCCGCTTCAAAGAGACAGGCGGTATAGCAGGCACTGAGTTCTTTGAGACAGCGGTTCCTTTCTTCTTCCTCATAGACCGGGGCGACGGTATGGATGACATACTTTGCATCAAGGGCAAAGCCCGGCGTCACGAAAACACTTCCGGTTTCCATGCGGCCGATTTTTCTTCTCTCTTCCATCATCTCCTGTTCGCCGGCGGCGGTATAGATCGCCTGATCCACTCCCGGCCCGTAAACGGGTTCGGGATTGGCGGTGTTGACGATTGCGTCCGCCTTTGCTTTTGTGATGTTTTCGCGGATGATCTGAAACGGCATAGTTCTCCTCAGCTCTTGTTGTGAATATCCATCTGCGGATAGGGAATCGTGATTTTCGCTTCCGCAAGATCTTTCTGAATGATGCGCAATGCACTGCGTCTTAGCTCCGGCATGGCTTCGGGCGGACAGAAGAAGCGGATCTTGTATTTGATGCAGTAATCGCAGTAGTCGCTGATCCCCTTGTAGATGCAGTTATCAATGCCGTCGACTTCGGCAATATGCACGCATGTATCCGTGAGGACGCGGTTGATCTTCTCATAGTCCTCCTCATACGAAAGGCCGAGATCGATATCCACCTGGCGCGAGCGGCGGGTTACGTCGTCGATCAGGCGGTTGGCGATGATGTGGGTATCGCCGCTGTAGATGTCGAGGATTTTGACGGTGCGGCTCGTCATCGATACCACCACCCCGGTTCTGTTTCCGTAGGTGATCGTATCACCGATATCAAAGTAGTTGTCCTGGGATAAATGCATGCCGTTGACCACATCCCTCAGCATATCCTGCAGAGCGAGACCGATCACGGCGGAAAGGATGCTCAGGAAGGCAGCCAGAGTGGCGGTCTTGATGCCGTTAGCGTGCAGTATCGTGATGATCGTCACCACCAGCAAAGACCCTCTCAGCAGGTTGTAGAGAAGCTGGGAGATCTCCGCCATCCGGGAATTGGTCTGCTTCAGCCGTTCGCGCACGAACTTCTCATAGGCTCTGGTGACCATATGATTGATAAACAGATACAATGCCAGAATGATGAGGGTTCCGTAGAACTCACTGCTTGTCAGATAACTCACTACATCATTCATAAACTACCCCATCACGATTTCGTTGGCTGAAAGGATGTCCTGAATCTCCCGGAAGAGCCAGGTTTCCACCGCATCCCTATACTCCTCTTTGACCTGTACCGAAACGGCAAGAATCATCCGGTTTCCCTTCAGGCCGCTGATGCCCTGATACTTCGGTACGCCGCTGACGCCGGGATATACATCGTTGAGCTTCGGTAGTTCTTCGGCAAAGATGCGGCTGAGGTCGTCCTGATTCACCGTGCAGGACACCGGGAATTCCACCTTTGCGATGCTCGGGTACATCGTCTTGTTGATCAGGGAGGTGATATTGCGGTTGTTGATGACCTTGACGTTCTCATCCCAGCTGGCGATCTTGGTCGTACGGATGCCGATCTCGCGCACCCTGCCGGTATATCCGCCGATATCTACTATATCACCTACCTGAAAGTCCCCTTCAAAAATGATGAAGAGACCGGCAAGAATATCCATAATCAATGTCTTGGCGCCAAGTCCCACGACGATCGTGACAATCCCGGCCCCGGCGATCAGAGAACTCATATCCATGCCGAGAAAGGAAAGCGAAAGGCAGAAGATCAGGATCACGGAGATGTATTCCGCCGTGCTGATTAACAGCCGGAACATCGTTTCGGCCCTTGGGCCCGCAACCTCGGCCGAAAGCGTCAGTAACCGCCGGATCAAAGAGACAGCGACAAAGACAGATACGGAAAGGATGATCACCGCTGTCAGGGCGAAGATGTTGAATCCCCGCGGCCACCGGTTTTCAAGAATCGCAGCGATAATCGAATTTTCCCCGTAAACCGCATCTTTGAAAAGAAACGACAGCGTCAACAGGATCGCGAAGACATACAGGAAGAGATGAAGCACGGCAGCGATCTTCGATTCGGCGCTCTGTTCCGTCCAGGTCTTCCGGAATGCCGTCCAGGCTTCGTTTCTGTTCAGGAAGGCTGTGATCTTTCTCTGCTGGTTTTTCACAGCGGTGGGACTGCTTTTTGCACTCCCCGGGGGATAATCGGTTTTTCTCAGAACCCCAAGCAGGAATAACATCTCCAGTGCCCCCAGGAGAATCACCAGCAATGCATGCTTCAGCCGGCCAGGACTCAGGTATTCCGTATCGAGTGCGGCATAGAGATACTGCCGGTCCATCTGAAACGAACTCATCAGATAGCGGGTGCCCTCGAGGCTGACATATCCCCGCCAGGCCGGCGCAAAGGATTCCTCCCCGAACCCGTGATCCTTTGCCGGGGTTCCCTCAATCCGGGCAACCGGTGAATAGTTTATCATTCCCGTCTCGGCATCGATTACAAAACAGCTGAGTCCCGCCGGAAGCACGGAGGGATTCAGGAAAGCATCCAGAGATGCGCTTTCCATTGCCCGATCGAGCCTCTCGGGGGAGAAGATGATCTGCAGAAAACCGTCCGCCCTGCCCTCTGGCGTCGAAAGCCTGACACCGATGATCTGATGATACGTATCGGTCAGTTCATCTTTCCGGGGCTCCTGCACATAGGAAGCGACACCGCGCTTGAGAATCCGGAAGGGATAGGACTGATCGTCCGGATTGTCCGAGATCACAAAGTCCACATAGCCGCTGTCGGAGAGCAGTTCCCTTCCGTCCTGATCAAAGATCATGATGTAGTCAAGATCAAACAGCTCTGAGAAGTTCCGCAGGGTTTCCTCTTTGCGCTGTTCGGGATGATCGCTGAGAAAGGATGCGATCATTTCGGCATCGTCCAGGTATTCCGTCTCATATTCACTGCGCAGCTGTTCCGCTTTCTGTTCGCTTTCCAAAACGGAACGGCGGATCTGTGCGAGTTCCTCCTCTTCCCTGGTCAGGAAGGAAGAAAGATGAAACATGGTATCGGTGTAATACGCTGCCCCGCCGAGCACCGCAATGCCGAGAATCGCCAGCGCGCATTTTTTATAATGGATCAATGGCTCATTGACTCTGCGCATTTTCCCGGTTTTAAGAAACCGGTCATAGAGAACAAGAATCACAGCAAGAGAGGCAAACAGCACCGACGGAATCAGAATCATCCGCAGAGCCTGAGGCACAATCTCACGCAGAGGAATTCCGTAATACAGCTGCAGCGAAGCATCCCGGCTCTCATCCCTCAGAAGCAGTGCCGGGATCGTTTCGGACGGGGTTTGAATGGTGACTGAAGACAATTCCTCCCCGGAAGGCATCGGTCCGATGATCACCTCTTCCATTGGCTTGCCGGTCCATTCGTAATTGGGGCCGTTGATGACATTCCCCTCTGAGGCAGCGATCACCATCCCTTCGGAGATGGAAGCGATGCTGTGACTCGAGAGAATGCCGTAGTTCAGAGCGGATTCATACTCTTTCCCGTCTTTGATAATCACGCCGAGGGCATCCTCTGAAAAGCGGCGGTAATACACCCGGGATGTCTCATCGCTGAGGATTCCCTCTTTCTCTTCGGTATCCCTGAGGGAAGAAAGCAAAGGCTCTTCCCCCTGCATCCCGCTGTCTTCTGTGATGAGGCGGAAGTCTTCGGTTTCAAGATAGCGGCCGGCAAGGGCTTCATAATCGCTGTCACCGCTCAAAGAAGAAACCATTTCGAGAAACCTCAGCTTGCGCAGAACCCGCAGGTCATAGGCAGTTCCCTGTTCTTCGGACCGCTGAACCGATTCGTCGAATGAGCGGCGGAAGCGGCCGAGTTCATCCCGGCCTTTGGCTTTTGCCAGGTCTTTCACCTGATCAAACGACAAGAGAAACAGGATGAAAACCGCCGAGATCACACAGAGCACTGCGATGACCTGGCGCGGGATTCCTCCTGTTTTCGGGTTCTTTTCGCTGTTCATAGTTAAGACGTTACTCCTTGCCGAAAGGAACGGAGTGTTCGCTGAGAATGCGGATCACTTCGCCATACAGCTGATTCTGCACGGCTCCCCTTCTGATCTCTTTTACTTCCGCAAGCACCTCGCCCATCATGCCGTCGTCACTGCAGCCGGTGATGCCCTTGAAAAACGGTGCCGAGACCATGCCCCTGATCTCGATCTTCGGCAGTTCGTTGGCGAAAAGCTCATCGAGATCTTTGATCTTTACGGTATTGGGCACGGTGAAAACAACTTTCGCATAGCTGTTTTTCAGGGTCTTATTGACGATATTGGAAACGCTCGAATTGTTCATGATCAGAAGGTTGTTGTTTTCATCGAGCAGCTTGATCGTATGGATGCCGATTTCTTTCACGGTTCCGCTCCTGCCGTTGACCTCGATCACATCGCCGACCTGAAACTCCCCTTCAAAGATCAGAAAGAGACCGGCGATGATATCCGCGATCAGATCATTCGCACCAAGACCTATGACAAGAGTCAGGATTCCGGCCGAGGCCAGCAGTGTCTGCATGTTGAAGCCGAGCATCGCAAGGGCAGCGTAGATCGTAACGATCACGGAGATGTATTCGATGAAGCTGCGGCAGAGCCGGCAGATCGTCTCCGCCCTTGGCGGAAGAATCCGCCCCAGAAGGCTCAGCCCCTCCCGGACAAGATCCACGGTGATGATCACGATCACTGTCATGACCAGGATCCAGGTAATCGAAAAGACATGGAATCCCGGCTGCCACTCCCGCTTCATGATATAGGAGAGAACCGAAGATTTTCCCAGCACCGGGATGCGGAAGACAATCAGGAAAAAGAGCAGAAAGAGGAATACGGTACTGATGATCCGGATTACCACCGCCGTCTTCTCCGCCGGGGTTTTCCCTTCCCAGCGATCTTTCCAGTGCACTGTGCGGGAAGAGGCGAACGCATCCACCGGAACTTCTTCCAAAACATTGTCAATCGGCGCAGCTGCGGCATCTTCCGCCTTGCCCAAAATACGCACTCTGCCGAGCAGGAACAGAAGGATCGCGAAGTCCATGACCGCAAGCAGGGCGGCAATCAGAGTGAATTCTCCCCGGCTTCCGTAAATGATGACTTCCGGAATCGCGATAAAAACATATTTGTTGTTTATCATGGTGCTTGAGGCAAAGTATTCTGTCGAACCGATCGAGAGATTTCCCGAGAATCCCGGTGCGAGTGATTTTTCCGTAAAGCCGCAGTCCTCGGCCCGATAGCCGTTGTAGAGATCCATCGGGCTGGTTTCGATGATTCTTGTATCGGGATCGATGATGAAGCAGGAGTTGTAATAGTTGGTCAGCGCCTCCTGAAGGATCACGGAATCCGTCCGGCCGTCAAGCAGTCTGTCCACTTCATCCAGCGGCCAGGCAGCCTGGATCAGCCCGTCGGGACGGCCTTCCCCGTTTTTCTGAATGACGCCGATCACCTGATGGTAGAATCCGGTGAGATCATCGTCACACGGCTCCTGCACCACCACCGGGACGCCGTTGAGGATCGTGCGGAAGGCATGGGAGGGATCTTCGGGATTCTCGCTCAGGGAGAGGTTCACAAATCCCCCGTCGCTCAGGATCTCATTGCCGAGATGATCAAACAGGACCAGGTAATCGAGATGGAACAGCTTTGAGAATTCCGCGAACGCCTCTTCGCTGCGGTATGTGGGGAAATCATCCAGCACCTTGCCGAGGAGAACCGAGTCATTTTCATAGAACCGGCTGAACATTGCCCTGAGGTCTTCGGTATTGGTTTTGCTTTCCTCATAGAACGCGCTGATCTTCGCCAGCTCTTCCCCGTCATCGCTGACATAGGAGGAAAGGCACGACAGGGTGCGGGAATAGAACGCCGCCGCGGTGATCAGAAGGACAGAGACCAGGACGATGATCATCGTCTTGGCCGGAAGATCGCCCTTCTTTCCGGGTGCGGGATCCTTCGTGCGGCGAAGCTCACAGAGATAGAACATTGAGACGATAAAGACCGCCGCTTCAAACAGGACAAGGATCAGAACGGTATTGAATGCCGGCCGCATCAGCGCAAAAAGATCGGCGCAGTAATAGATGACCTTGCCCTCCGGGCTGCCGTCGAGTTCAAACTTTGTGACAAGCATCCGGCGGCCCTTGACGGAGGTGATCCCCCAGTACTGATTGATCGCTTCCAGCTGCCGGTAGTCGGGCAATCCTTGGAACAGTTCATTAACCCGGATGCCGTTTTCGGCACCGAACTCTACGGGAGCGTTTGTGATCATTCCGTTTTCGGCAATGAAAGCGGCGTTTTCCCCGTCATAAAGACGATCGATGATCTCCTGGCTTCCCGGCAGCGCTCCGAAGAGTTCCGCGAGATCTTCTTCCCGGCGCACGGTCATGCCATAGAGACCTTCCTTCAGCCGGACGGCACTGTACAGTTCCTCTTCCGCTTCTGTCTTAACGACTTCCTCTTCGGCACTCTTTGCAGCTTCGATCAGCTCCCCTGCATGCATGGAGAGGTTTCCGGTGTCTCCCGAAGTGCTCAGAATCTTCCCCGTTTCATTCACCATGACAAAGTTATTCAGACCGGTGTACGCCTGTACTCTGGCCGCATCCCCTTCATCAAAGTGACCGTCGCCGATCAGTTTGCGGGCAAAGAGAAGATGGCTTTCGGTATGGCGGTCATAGTCCAGGATCGCCTCATCCCGCATTCTCTCGGCATCCCGGATCGTGCCGTAAATCCGGCTCATCACCAGGGTGATACTGCCGGTGTTTTTATTGAAGTCAAAATAAAAGCAGGAATACAAAAGGATTCCCGCATTCACAAGCAGAATGAAAACGATCGCGGCCGAGAGGCCTGCGGGAGGAAGCGCGTTGTGCTTCGGATTCACCCTGTTGTCGGATTTCTGCCTGTCCATACGTTTTTCAAAAGAAGGGGATTCCCCTCTTCCGATCCTCTGATCCATTCCTGAATGACCTAACGGATCACTCACAGTTATGGGTCAATCATAAAACGGATTCCCCTATTTCTCAACTTCCGGACATGGGTTCAATGCCTGTCACAGTTTGCGCACATGTCAGGACTTGTACCGTTTTCGGCCATGTAAGAAAAGGCACAATCCTGTATGATGAAACCGGACAATCACAGAAGAAAACATATGAATGAGATCATCAGACTGCTTCTCTGGCAGATGGCTCAGATTCTGGGATATGAAGGACAGAATGATCTGGCCGAACACTCCATCCTGATTCTGGTGGATTTTGACACAGATGAATGTCATCCGGTATACATCGGGAAGAATTTCCTCCACAGCGTTCTGACCCCGTCTTTGTCGTGGAGCGAGGCGGTCCGAATCATTGTCGATGATGTGGTGGAAGAAGAATATCGGAAAGAGACGGAACTGTTTCTCAGCGAACAAAGCGCCAGGAGAAAATACGAAAAGCGGCGGCTGTTCGATTCGGTCAGCTATGTTTCAAAGCTCGGAGACGGAAAGCGGTGGACCCATTGCATTCAGTCGCTGTTCACCTCACAGGAATCGGTCAGCACCATCGTGAACTATGTCACGAAGGATTCCCTCAATGCATTTGATCCCTACATCCAGCCGGGCATCTTCATCCCGGAACCCTCGGACAACAAGGCAGAAAGCCCTTCGGGCGAACCCCATCTTCTTTCGTATTTCATGGTGATCGAAATCGATGCGATCCGCAAAAGCATGGAAAGCTTGCGGTACCTCGCAAGACACGATCAGCTGACCGGCCTGCTCAACCGCCATATGCTGGAAGAGATGACAAATGATGAACCGTGTTATGTCATCATGATGGATATCAACAGATTCAAGAACATCAATGACTCCATGGGCTATGCGGCGGGCGATGAAGCCCTCTGCCGATTGGCTCTGCGGCTGGAAGAGATCTTTGACAGAAAGAATGACGATCTGATCTTCCGGCCGGGCGGCGATGAGTTTGTCGTCGTCATGAAAAACATCAGCGAAGAAGAAGTGTGCAGACGGCTGGTTCAGCTCTGTGAGCCGATTGCCTTTGCCTGGAACGGGGAAACCGGCAGATTTTCCGTTTCCGTCGGCTATGCCCATTGTGACGGCAGCTTCCGTGATGCCATGCATGCGGCGGATGAAGCGCTGTATGTGGTGAAGAAAAACGG
>JAFWCM010000200.1 GCA_017536885.1 Solobacterium sp. | reverse complement strand
GCGAAGAGAAAGCGAAAGAAACGGTCTTTATGTTCTCTTTCGTCTCTTGTGACAGGTTCTTTTTGAATTTCAATATCTGACATCATTATTTGCCTCCTGATTTTCTTTTGACAGGCAGGAGGAATATTCCCCGAAAAAAAACAGTCTTTGTCACGAAGTAAGATATTTATCAGCCAGCATTCCGATTCTGTTCGCAGAATGTTCACGATCAAAGGGTACTCTGTATCTGTAATGAAAAAGGAGATCAAGATGAAACAGATGAGAGTCATGTGCTTAAGCCTGCTGCTATGTTTCTCTCTTGCCGCATGCAATTCGACACCGGCAGAAGAAACCGGTATTGCAAAAGAGGCTGAGCGTACTGCGGAGCCCGCAGCCGCACCGGCAAGTGAAGAAACAGAAAAGAAAGGAACCATCACAAAGGACGACATTGAAATCAAGGAAACACTCGAATCCACAGCGGATGGAGAACATGTGATCACTGCAGACGGAGAAAGCAAAAGCATTTCAAATACCGCGGTAAACAAGAGCGGTGAAGCGGAAGGTGATGAAGCGGATTTCTACGGAGAAAACGCTGCGATCTTCGCAACCAACGGAGGCACCCTGAATCTTTCCGATCTGGTGATCTCAACCGACGGAACCCATGCCAATGCGGTATTCAGCTATGGAGAAGGAACCACGGTAACGATTCAGGATTCCGTGATTGAAACCTCCGGAAACTGCTCGGGAGGTCTCATGACTACCGGCGGCGGAGTCATGAATGCGGAAAATCTGAATATTATCACCACCGGCAATTCCTCTGCCGCGATTCGCTCCGACCGGGGCGGCGGTGTGGTAACTGTGACGAATGGAGTCTATACCACGGAAGGAAAAGGTTCTCCGGTCATCTATTCCACTGCAGATATTACGGTCAATGATGCGGTGCTTACCTCCACGGCTTCTCAGGGAGTGGTCGTAGAAGGAAAGAACTCTGTCACCCTGAACAATGTGGAACTGACCGCGGACAACAATACCAAAAACAGTGATAAATCCGACTATTACCAGGCAGTGATGATCTACCAGTCGATGTCGGGAGATGCGGACGAAGGCTTATCTTCCTTTGCGATGAACGGCGGCAGTCTTACAAATCTCAACGGAGACATCTTCTTTGTAAACAACACCGTAACGGAGATCTCTCTGAACAATGCGGTCATCACCAATGAGGATGAAACCGGCGTCTTCTTAAGAGCTTCCGCGGCCGGATGGGGAAATGAAGGCTCCAACGGCGGCCAGGTGACATTGAATGCCGTGAATCAGAAAATCAATGGGGATGTTCTAGCGGACAGCGTATCCCATGTAAATCTCATCCTGAAGGAAGGATCACAGTTCAGCGGTGCGATCAATCCTCAGGGGCAGGAAGGGGAAGTCTATGTGGAGCTGGATCAGAGTTCGAAATGGGTTCTTTCCGCTGACTCCTATATCACCTCTCTGACCTGTGAAGAAGGAACGATCGATCTTAACGGCCATACCCTGTATGTAAACGGAACCGCATATGAGGGCGGTGCGTCTTCCGGCAAGGTGATAGAGGCAGTGGTATCTTCCTCAGGAAACGGAGAAGGAAGACCGGAAGGCAAACCCGGTGAGATGGGAGAAAAACCCGATGGCAAACCTGGTGATATGGGCGGTACGCCGCCGGAAAAACCCGGTGAAAACGGCGGTGAAAGACCGGAAGGCAGCGGTGCGAAGCCGGATGGGGAACCTCCCGCAAAACCTCAGAACTGAACGTGAAAAGATCTGTGAATGATTGGAATCAGACACAGATCTTTCTTTCGGTCTGTATTATTCAGTCAAGACCATACCGGTTTCGAACTTCATCGGAGATCGGAATATCACCGACTGTGCGGACCGCTTCTTCCACCAGCTCTTCGGGCGAGAAGATGCGGAAGGCACCGATCTCAGTTTTTGAATTGGTATCGCTTCGCTTTACGAGGATTCTGTTTTTGGGCTCATCATAAGCCAGCACATTGGCAGCGGACAGCCGGCACTTACGCTGTGACAGATCGAATACTTCGCACAATCCTCCGGAAAACAGCTTCAATGTATTGTCTTTGAAAAGCCACAGACAGGAGTTTGCCGGTGATCTTTGCGCATCCGATTCTCCTTCATACATGGAACGAAGCGTTCCTTCCGGATCATACCGCTGGATCATACCATCAGTGGTAAGGACAAAGAGATCGCTGTCATGGAAGGCAAAGGAAGGCACGGTGTTGATGCTTAACGGAATGGTCTGAACAGGCTCAGCCGAGTAGTTATAGATCTGAATGCCCTTTGCAGTGCGGATCGCAAAGCGCGTGTCATCCCCGGCAGGATTGAAATGTCTGTCGTCGGAGACTTCCGCAAGCGGATGAATGGTCTTTGTTTCAAGATCCGCCAGAAGCAGACGGAACTCATCGGAGATGGATTTATCGGTATAGGAGATCAGAACATGATGATCCGTAAGGGGATGGATCTCCTTGAGAAAGATGTCAGTTTCGATGGGCGTGTCAAAGACAGCGGAAGTGCCGTCGATCAGGTTTTTCCTGCCGATGATGAGATGGGTGGGGGATGAGGTTTTGCCGGCATAGAAGAGCGTGTCGTTCTGTACGGCTTTGATGAGTTCAACCGGAGTGTATTCCGAAGAATCAATCCGGATCTCTTCCGAAGTTCCTTTCACCGGATCGTTCAGCTCGCCGGCGAGAAGATCGGAGCCGTTGTAAATATAATAGAGTCTTCTGTCAGAGAGAAAGCCGAGGCACGCAAAACCGGGTTCTTTCATAGTGAGTTCTGCGAGTTTTTCATCTTTGGAAAGATCATAGACACAGATGAGATAGGAGCCGTCTTTATTTCCCTGCACGGCGAGCAGATCACCTTCAAAGGCGGAGTAGTAAACAGACATGTTATCCAGGGGGAAGAGACTGGAATAGGCACTGCTGGTCAGCTTGGAATCAAACTGAATCACACGGTTTCCGCCGTTTGTCACTACCATGAAACTCGTGGTTTCCCCATCCAGACTGGCCGTCTTCACCCTGACGAGATCGGGGATGAGATGCCGGATCGCGGTATCCGGAGAGGATTTGTCCGGATAGCCTGCCGCAAAGCTCCCGTCGCTGAGGATCGAAAGAAGGAAGTCTTCCTTTGCGTTGATGACTTCGATAACATTATCCGGCCATTCAATCCGGTGAAGAATCTCGCCGCTCTCGGGATCCATCAGAACCTGGATATTGGAAAGAGATACCAGAAGAAACTGCTTTCCATTATCGTTTTCAAAGAGTTTGTACTGACGGCCTCCGGCCTGATTGTAATGCAGGGTCTGGCTCCAGTTTTCCCGGTGTGTTTCGGGATTGAAACTGGAGATGGTCACTGCCATGTCATAGAAGGCGGTTCCGTTGTTCATTGTGACGGTGCTGGTCAGATAGGTGTTTTCATAATCGATGAAGAGCAGATCACCGTTTTTCAGTTCACAGACTTCTTCGATGGTATGAAAGTCCCGGTCAATCCGGGTGCGGATCCGATCCTGATAATCGTAAAGCACCGCCTCCATGGCGTTGTTCGTAAAGGTTCCGGTTTCGCTGGCGGTAGAGACGAGAAGATGCCTGTCGGGAAAATAGTGAGATTTATCAGGCATGTAGTTTTCCGAGAAGGACATCAGAGAGGCATCGACGGGATCGTATCTGTTTCCGGACAGATCCATCCGGAAGTAAGAGGTGCCGTCGAAGCAGCTGGCAAACCCGTTTTCCCTGTCAAAAGAAAACCGGTATTCCTGCATGGGTTCATCACGGACGAAGATCTCACTTCCGTCGAGCCAGGAG
>JAFWCM010000199.1 GCA_017536885.1 Solobacterium sp. | reverse complement strand
TATCCTATTTTCGCAAGTCTGACTCTCCAGAAATATTGGTAAATCTTTGGTAAAATTGAGAGCGAAACACAAAAAACACTTATTTTCGGGACTTATAAGATGATTTGAGACTTTTCATCATGCCCGGTAAATCCTGCCGTGTACAGCCATGTACTCTGCTGTTTCACAGCCGACGATACCGCCGCCGATGATAATGACTTTCTTACCTTCCGGCATCGCTGCTTTGCCGGAAAGGATATCCCAGGATTCCACCCCATTTTCAATGCCCGGAATCGGCGGGACGGACGGAAGCGAGCCGGTTGCCGCAAATACCGTGTCCGCATTCAAAGATTTGATCAGATCCAGGGTGGCAGTCGTGTTGAGCAGGACCTTGACACCGCGCTTCTGCAGCATATGCTCATACCATTTCACGACCTTGGCAATGTTCTGCTTGTCCGGTGCAACACAGGCAATATTCAGCTGACCGCCCAGCTTGTCCGCCTTTTCGATCAGAGTAACCTTGTGACCCCGCTCAGCTGCAGTCAGCGCTGCCTGCATGCCGCCCGGGCCGCCGCCGATAACGACCACATTCTGCTTTATTGCCGCCGGCTGCAGATCATGCTCATGATATCTGCGCTCGTATCCGGCATACGGATTAATGGAGCAACCGATTCTGCCATGTGTTCCTTCGATCTTGCCAAGGCATCCGTCACAGCAGGACATGCACGGTCTGATATCTTCTACCAGTCCCTTTTCAACCTTAGCCGGCCAGTAAGGGTCACAGATCAATGTTCTTGCCATCGCCACGAAATCCGCCTTCCCGGAAGCGATGATCTCTTCTGCCATTTCCGGGGTTCTGATCTTTCCAACAGCTGATACCGGAATACCGATCTGTTTCTTTGCGTTGGCAGCCAGTTCTACTCTGTGACCGTCTGGCCGCCATGCGGTTTCAAGGGTTTCATCTGTTGGACCGAACCCGGTCGAGCAGTCGATCATGCTCGCACCGGCTTCTTCACACATCTTTGCCAGAGCAATGCCGTCTTCCTCGGTCAGACCGCCCGGCAGCCAGTCTCTCATGCTCAGTCTGACACTGATCAGGAAATCAGGTCCACATTCCTTCCGAATTCCCTTGATGATGTTGGTGAGGATTCTGGCCCGGTTTTCCAGGCTACCGCCGTATTCGTCCGTCCGGCGGTTGAACAGCGGTGTCAGGAACTGTTCAATCAGATACGTATGTGCCGCATGAATCTGAACACCATCCATGTGTTCCTTCTGAGCAATAACCGCCGCATTGATGAATTTCTGTTCTACATGTTTTACTTCTTCTATTGTCATCTCGCGGCCAGGTCCACACGGTGAGAAAACATACATCGGCGGAGTATCAGACGCTGTCACTATCTCCACGCCTTCGGATTTATTGGCATCTGTCATCCAACCCGCATGATGCAGCTGAGGAATGATCTTACAACCATAAGCATGTACGGAATCCGCCAAATCCTGGAAACCCTTTCCATATTTTGTGCTGTCAAGCCGGATCTGATTATCCATTGTCTTACCGTATGGATAGTCAACAGATGTTACTTCCAAAACAATCAGTCCGACACCGCCACGTGCCTTTTCCGTATAATACTCAATCAGATCAGGACCAATAGATCCATCAGCATTGCCGAGGTTTGTCCCGGCAGCCGGGTAGACAATCCGGTTCTTGAAGACTGTTTTGCCGATTCTGAACTCTGAAAACAAGTTAGGATACTTCATTATGTTTACCTCCACAGAAACGTTTCGTTTCTCTCCTGCTTTCATTGTAGAATCTGTCTCTTGAGCACAAATGGACATAGGATATAAAATGTAAACAGAGTATACATATAGATTATTTTGTGTAAATCAGGAGGTTTTATGGCTGTATCCAGGATCAGCACCAGACAGCTTCTGGCCCATTCCCTCGAAGATCTGATTGCCAGTCATCATCCCTTTGAGAAGATACTTGTTTCAGACATTACCGATAACTGCGGCCTGTCCCGCAAGAGTTTTTACAATTACTTCAAAGACAAGTTTGAAGTAGTCACGTGGATCTACTCCAATGATATGGCCGAGCCGATCAGAAAAGCTGCCGGGGAAATCACCTGGGCCGAAGCGACCAGATTATCCTTTGAAAGAATCTACAGCAAAAAGGATTTCTACAGCAGTGTTCTCAAATATAACAATCAGAACTCGTTAAGGGAATTCGTGGTGCCGAATATTGTTGATGAATGCATCAATGTAATCCGGCACAGCGGCAACAGTGATCAAATCGATGAAAACCTGATTTTCTCTTTGAACTTCTATTTTGCAGGTGTTGTATATTCTGCTGTCCAATGGATTGAAAACGAATGCAGAATCAGCCCGGATTTATTCTCACATCAATTAATTCTTTCAATGCCGGATAATGTTGCCAAAGCCTTAAACCTGTAATTTTGGGGCAATTTGCCCCAGGCATGCCTCACATCAGTTCCTCATCTTCCAGTTCCGGATTCTTCACTCTCATCTCACGCGCGACCTTCTCCGGGATCAGGATGTCCCACGGCAGCGTCATGTACAAAAGCCGCTCCACACCATCCTTCGCCCGGTCAATGTTCAGTCCCTTGCACAGCAGCCGCATATATTCCTTTGCTTCCCGCGCCAGGATATTGGTAGCATTCAATGAGCGGATAAACCCGGACATATATTTCCTGAACACTCTTTCAAAGACAATCTCCAGACGCTGCATATAAGGATCGTTATATTCATCCGCCTGCATTGCCATCCAGTAAGTAACGACCGCATCATTGATGATCTCTGATCTGTCCTTCGGTTTCCGTTTCTG
>JAFWCM010000198.1 GCA_017536885.1 Solobacterium sp. | reverse complement strand
TCTGGGTTCCCTTTTCCATGAAGGCGTTGTCATTCTCCGCGAGATCATATCCGGTGATTCTTCCCTTTGCCGGGGAGGTTCCTTCCGCTGCAGGCTCCCATTCGATGTAGAGAATGACTTCATCCGTGCCGTTGAGCTTTGCTTTGGAAATTCCGGTGTATACCGTGCCCTTGTCACTCTCGCGGACTTTCGCGGCTTCGTAGTAGATCGGATAATTGTCGAGGAAGATCCAGGTTCCGTCCGTGGTGATCATCGGATGTCCGCTCGCATCTGTCTCGCCGACATAATCCATGCCGAGATACTTCAGACCGTCATCCGTCTCCTGATAGTAGAACTGCTTCGCATCCAGAACGATATCCCATACCTTGTCGGAAAGCGTCAGAGAATAACCGTTTCCGTTTTCATAGATCGGAATGTCAATCATCGGGGCAGTGGTCACATAGTTTTCAAATCCCGTTTTATACCACTCTTCCTTGGTGTAGTCGATATTGAGAAGATCGAGCAGGAAGTCACCGGTGCTCGCATTGGGATCGCTCATCTGGGAAGCGGCCATGATGGAGAAGAAATCATCATAAAAGTCTTCCTGGGATTTCATATCCAGAACTTTCATCTGGTTCCAGACATTGGTGTAGGTGAACAGCGACTGATAAGGGAAGGTGAGCGCAAGGCCGTTGATTCCCTGAGCGGTTCTTCTGTTCCTGACGACGATCGGCGCTTTGACATAAGCAATCAGCTCTTCGATTTCCTCATCTTTTGCGATAGTTTCGTTGTAGTCAGCGCTCTTCAGAAGCTCAAGGTAATGCACGAGGTCGATCTGTTCTTTGTTTCCGAAGGTATAGGCATTTTTAGCGGCTACCGAGACATCCACATAATCCGCTTCCGCTTCTCTGATCGCCTGATCCGTTTTGTCGAACAGAGTGCAAAGCTTTTCATATGCCGGCTTGACATAGGTGAGATCCAGAAGCGAAAGGGTAAACTCTTCGCTCTCTTTTCCGTCGTTGACGATCTTGTTGTACTGATCATAGGTACCTACAATCTCTTTTCCGAACTCTTCGGTAGGAAGGGTCGGATCTTTCGCGAGCTTGGCGAATGCGGAGGTATAGAACCATCCGGCCGCAGGCTCGGACTCTTCGGAAGCGAGATAGTAATCCGCATACGGTTCCAGAACTCTTGCGATTTCGATATCCTGCATGAGGCAGGCGTCAAAACCGATGACATCAAACTTGATGCCGCTTTCCTTGATGGCATCAACGATCTCATCTACCATCAGGGTGCCGTATGTATTGTCGGTTCTCGGGTTCAGCGCATCCTTGCCATATCCGGAAGATAATCCTCCGCCATGATCCCAGAGCGCAAGCATGTATCTGTCAGCCGGATAGTTTTCCTTCGCGTATTTCAGGAAGCTCTTCAGCTCTTCCGCTTTCGACATCGAAGTATAGGTATCGAGCTCCTCTGTCCTTTTCATCTTTCCGTTCTGAATCACATATCTTCCGACCGAGCGTTCCGGCACTTCATCGGTAAACCAGCGCTGCGAGCCGCCCGCTTCGACCACGAATGTCAGAGCATCTCCCTGTGCGGTCGCATCTTTCATCTGATCGATGTTGTAGGAAGAAGCACCGAGTTTGTTTTCAAGATCCGAACCGATGATATATTCCAGTACAACGGTGGATGTATTGTTCGAATAATCCGGATGGAATTTCTCTCTGGAGGGGGTGATCGACGCAAACTGCGCGTACTGATCTCCCATGTTTTCCTCTCTCAGAACCGCAGTTCCGTCAGCGGAGAGACCCCTTGTCTTTTCATGAAGGTCTCCCTGCAGGTATTTGACCATCAGCCAGGGCGGCAGAGTCCGCAGGGTCAGAAAACCCAGAGCCAACACAATGATACCGGCTTCCGCGAGGAATACCAGAGCACCGGCAAGATTCAGAATCCAGCGGAACCATTTCTTCGGACGGAAGCGGGACAGCTTAATCGGAGTTCCGTGCAGGAACTTCTGCTTTCTCCCGTATCCGAGAATCAGAAGGAACAGAGGAGGAACCAGAACCATAAAGATCCGGAACAGCAGTTTTTTTCCGAACGATTTTCCCAGCCGGTTATACAGGCGGATCAGATAGAAATAATAGTTGAAAAAGGCAAGAAACAGAAACAGGATTCCGTACAGTTTCTGAGCCGAGGCAACCCGGTCCGCAAAAGGATCGAGATACATCGCAAAGCCAAAGAAGATGCCAGACAGAATAAACGGATGCCAGAAAGCCGTTGCGGACTGAAACATCGTATCCCCGATCTTCTTTTCCGCTATGAACGGAATGAAGGAGTACCCGGATCTCAGCCCCATTTTTTTCAGGACACCGGAGTAGGCAATAATGAGAAGGATCCATACCAGGAGATACATATATGGATTACTCAGAAAGAACATATAGATCATAAATAATCCCCCTATACTGATGATTTCAATTATACATAACGAACTTGCTGTTTTTCATGAGAAAAACAAAAAAGCCTGAGCTGACCTGACAGGCTCTCTCAGCGACGTTTGTATTCAGAACCTTTCGGAAACTTCTGAGGATTGATTAACGGAACCGCCGGTCCCAGCGTTAATCAGCCCACAGAAATTCCCGGATAAAATCATTATAAGGGATTTCCTTCTCCCCGGCTTTGAAGTTGTTTGCAGGTTCCGGATCACGAAATGTCGGACAGTGTTTCGTTTTAAAATCGATCTGAACGCATCGCCATATGAAAACCGAACCCGTTTCAGGTATTCGGAACATTCGCTGTTCTTTCCCTGCAGGGGTTCGGTTTTGTATTCCTTTATTTCAGTTCGTACACGTTCAGGCGGTTGAGCGCTCTTGCCAGTGCTAACTGAGCTCTTCGCGTATCCACATTCCCGTATTTTCCCGAAAGCCGGTCCTCGGCCCGCTCTTTGGCGGACTTTGCGCGCTCCGCGTCGATCTCGTTTTTGTTTTCGATCGAATCCGTCAGGATTTCCGCAACGTTTCTGTGGAAGTACAGCAAGCCTCCGCTCACGGCGTAGAGATTCCTGACACCGTTTTCCTCACTGCTCATCTTGCCGATCTTCAATGAAGATACTAACGGCATGTGATTCGGCAGGATGCCCCGATCGCCGTCTGTGGTCTGAAAATTGAGATACGGCGTATCAAACTCCTTGTACAGACCCAGCGGCGTGATGATCCGCACATGTATCTCACTCATTTCAGCGACTCTGCCTTTTCCACTACGTCTTCGATTGTTCCGACGCTCATGAACGCAGCTTCGGGAAGCTCGTCATATTTGCCCGCGAGAATTTCGCGGAAGGAACGAACGGTATCCTTGACGGGCACGTATTTGCCTTCAATGCCGGAGAACTGTTCCGCAACCGCAAACGGCTGGGACAGGAAGTTTCTGACTCTTCTTGCCCGGTTGACGATCTTGCGGTCATCTTCGCCGAGTTCATCCATACCGAGA
>JAFWCM010000197.1 GCA_017536885.1 Solobacterium sp. | reverse complement strand
GGAATACTTCGGGTTCCTGCCCGTATACAGGAATGAAATCCCTGTCAAGGAAGGATGCCTTTGAAGTATATGATTCTTCCTGTTCCACTACACGAATTCCCGCTCTTTCCGCAAGCCAGGCAATGACGTTCTTCAGATAACTGAAGGGGATCTGCACAAACTTCTGGTTATTGACATGCCCGATATGACTCTCCTGCTTCCAGTACCGATTGCAGCCCAGAACAATGGTATCTGCACGGTTTTCTGCGCACCATTCAATCAGCTGCTTTCCGGTCTTCTTCATGAGGTCATGGATCCGGTTATTCCTGCGGTTTGTCAAATCATAGTATTCTTCTGTCGGTTTAAACTTCTCTGTCGTTCCTCTTGTTTCCCTGCTTACAATCTCTGCAATACGCTTGTTGTAATACTGGTTGATACTCTTGGCTGCACCTCCTTTATACAGCAGGCATTCACACCCGAAGTTATTTGTCACTGCCATGAGATTCTCTACACCGAAATCAACAGCACAGATCCGCTCCGCATTTTCTGTCACCTCCGGTTCTTCAATTTCGTCATCAAAGACAAACGATACCTGATAGATTCCGTTGACCGGTGTGACATGCACTTCCTTCAGCTTTCCAGGAATCTTCTTTCCAAGCGACAGCACTTCCTTTGTAAGCGGAAGCTTTGCGGTATAGTGGCCTTTGGCATTCCGGCGGATCACACAGTCCTGATTCGAAATGGTAAATGAAGAGACGCCGCCCTTGTGCTTGTATCCCGGAAGTTCCGGCTTTGCGGTAAAAGCGGAAGGATTTTCCTTATAGGCCCTCATGGCATTGAAAAATGATTTCATGTTCCTGCAAACGCACCGGATCACAAGCTGTGCGGTCTGAACCGGGAAACCTTCGGCATAATAATCCGGATTGTGTGTCAGGCGCATTTCTTCTTCAAGGAACTCATAGCTTACGCATCCCTTTTTCGGAATTGTGCGGGATTTCTTCATCTGGCGGATTGCGGATTCGAATTCATTACGGATTTCCCGCTCATTTTCTGTATAGTTCTTTTCTTCCTTCCTGGCGGAAGTCATCAGCTGCCTCTGCCGGAACAGGGCGGCGTTGTAGAGGTTGTTAGCACAGTGCGCAGCATGGTCAAAATACGGAAAGGAAGGCTCATCTGATTTCACTGCAATATTAAAGCTATGGTACATATATCAGTTGTATACCTCCTTTTCATTATTCAGAGCTGTTTATTTCAACTATCTTTATTATAATTAAAATAAGTCAGTTAGTAAATACTTACTGGCATATTTTTACGACAGAAAAATGAGAAAGGATGCTTATTCATGAGATGCCGGAAAGATGGTTATTATGTGAATCGCCACAGCTGTTTTCTTCTTCAGTATCATCTGGTACTGGTAACGAAATACAGGCATCCGGTGATTACGGATGCCCTCGAAAAGCGATTAAAAGAATATACTCTGAAGTACTTCAAAGACAGGAGCTGTGTGATTCTTGCACTGGAATTCATGCCGGATCACATTCACATCCTGTTTGATGCGCCGCCGCAGATCAATATGGCAGATTTTATCAACGCTTATAAATCAGCTTCCTCAAGAAGAATGCGGGCAGAATTTCCGAATGAAGTGAGCCGCTATTACTGGAAGCCATATTTCTGGAGCCTGTCGTATTTCATCGGAACAATAAGTGAACGGACAACAGAAGCTGTAAAGCAATATATCCAAAATCAGAAGATCGCCGATTCACCCGCGACTGATCCGCAGGTCACTCGCGGTACTCTCGGCAGGGGATAGATATTCAGCTTGCAGATGCCTTTGGAGATTGCGGTCTTTACCTGATCGTCCGGCGTCCCCGATCCTCCGTGCATGACCATCGGCACCGTTGACAGCTGATTCAGAAGATCCAGCCGGTCGAAGTGCAGCTTCGGCGGATGGACATAGACGCCATGGCTTGTGTCCACCGCAACCGCCAGGCAGTCCACCTGCGTCTCTTCGATAAAGCGGACCATCTCATTGGGATCGGTCAGGAAGTCATCGGGATTGTCATACTTCCCGTCGGCCTTCACTTCTCCCGAAACGATGCCGTCACCGACATGTCCCAGCTCCGCCTCCACCGTAACGCCGCGGGCATGGGCGTACTCGACGGCGATCTTCATCAGGCGGATATTCTCTTCGAGCGGATAGGTGCTTGCGTCATACATGAGGGCACGGCATACATCTCTCACTATGCCGGCATCATGCTGGTTCTGTATGGCTTTCGGATTCTTCCGAGCCGTCTTGCCCCCTATTCCTTTCTCAACTTTGACAAAACGACCTGGGGATATAAACTCGCCTGTCTTGTGGGAATCTATGCGGTCGGCTATGCCATCTCCTGGCTGTTGTCCGTATTGAACCGGAAGTGTTCCTGGATCTGGTTTATCCGGCCGAAATCCGCCCGCTCAGAGAATCCGTAAACGAAGCCGTTTCGTCCGGTTCAGGACAAACGGCATTGAAAATGAAATACCCGTTCTCACCCGCGCTGCTTCTATGATGGAAAGACAGCGCGGGTTTTTCGTTGTCATTCCTGCATGGTATATCAGAAGAAACTGCACAATTCACAGAAAAGGAGCGGCCGAAAAAAAGGACCGGACTCCCTGTCGGGGGGAATTCCGATCCCGTCTTTTCTGTGTGAAAAAATTATTACAGAGCTGTTCCGGTATGGAAGATCCGTCTGTGTTATCCCTTGACCGCACCGGCCGCAACACCCTTGATGATGTGCTTCTGGCAGGCGAGATAGAACACGATCACCGGAATGATGCTCAGAAGGATGAGTGCCATCGTAGCACCGAGGTCAACCGTTCCGTAGCTTCCCTTGAGGAACTGAATATGAATCGGAATGGTCATGTATTTGGTGCGGTCGAGCACGAGGTACGGAAGCAGGTAGTCATTCCAGACCCACATAATCTCGAGGATGCCGACCGAGATCATGGTCGGCTTCATCATCGGAAGAACGATCTGGAAGAACGTGGTGACCGGACCCGCGCCGTCAATGGCAGCCGCCTCTTCGATCGTCAGCGGGATGGATTTGACAAATCCCACAAACATGAAGATCGCAAGTCCCGCTCCGAAGCCGAGATATACGACCGGAATGGTCCACGGCGTATTGAGCTTGAGGGTATCAGCCGTCTTCGACAGCGTAAACATGACCATCTGGAACGGAACCACCATGGAGAATACGCAGAGGTAATACACGATGCGGCAGATCCGCGAGTTGACACGGGCGATAAACCAGGCCGCCATGGAAGTGAACAGAAGAATCAGGGCGGTGCTGGCAACGGTGATCAGAACGCTGTAGCCGGCAGAGAGGGCAAACGGATAGTTTCCGAAGGTCATGCCCTTGATGAAGTTGTCAAATCCTGCCCACATGTCCCCGGACGGGAAGGCAAAGGTATCGGTCTTGACATAGGTGTTCTTTTTGAACGAGTTCATGACCACCACAAGTACCGGCAGGACATAGATGACGCTGATAATGCCGAGCACAACGGACAGGCTGTTTTTGAATGCCGTATTCTTCTTCATTACTGCTGAACCTCCTTGTCTCTTGTGAACTTCAGCTGGATCAGGCCGATCGCCGCTACCAGGATGAAGAACAGCACAGCCTTCGCCTGAGCGGTGCCGCGGCTCGCCGCGTTGGAGTTATAGAAGGTGTTGAAGATGTTCAGCGCAAGCATTTCGGTGGTCTTGATCGTCGTGCCGTCCGGATTCATGATGAACGGCTGGCCGCCGGTGAGTGCGAGGTTCTGGTCAAAGAGCTTGAACCCGTTGGTAATGCTTAAGAACATGCAGATGGTGATGGAAGGCATGACGTTCGGAATAATGACATGGAACAGCCTCTGCCATCCGTTGGCGCCGTCGATGTCGGCGGCTTCAATCATTTCTCCGGGAATCGCCTGAAGACCGGCGATGTAGATAATCATCATGTATCCGATCTGCTGCCAGCAGATGAGAATGATGAGGCCCCAGAATCCATAGGTGCTGTTGAGCAGTATGGAGGTGTTGTAGTGTGAGAGGATACCGTCGAAGATCATCGACCAGATGTATCCGAGAACGATGCCGCCGATGAGGTTCGGCATGAAGAATACGGTCCGATAGAGATTCGAGAACTTGATATCCTGCGTCAGGGCATATGCGACCGCAAATGCCGGGATATTGATGAAGATGAGTGAGGTAACCGCGAACAGTGCGGAATACCAGAAGGAATGGACGAAGGACGGATCAGACAATGCTCTTCCGTAGTTGGAGAAGCCGATGAACGTGGCATCCGAAGTGGTCTTGAACTGGCAGAAGGACAGGTAGATGCCCTGAATGAACGGCCAGACAAAGCCGATGATAAATGCCGCGGTAACCGGCAGAAGGAACAGCCACCAGTACTTCTGGATCTCCGCCTTGAGAATACCCGTGTTCTTCGCCTTTGCAGATTTTCCCTTAGACATGAATGTTATCTCCTTTTTCGTGATGAGAATGCAATAACGGGGCAGACAATTGCCCGCCCCGTCAATCGCGTGTTTTCAGTGATTCACTGTGACCGAAGAGATCCTCAGTTGTTCACTGCCTTGTACTGGTTCGCCCAGCCCTGAACGAATGCGGTTTCGACATTTGCCCAGTTTGCGTCGCTCTGATCTGCGTTGTACTGGTTGAGCGCAGCGACAAGACCTGCACGGTATTCGTCAACGTTCGGCTGATAGTTGGTAGCCCAGTCCATGACATAGCAGCCGTTGTCCGTGTACTTCTGCGCATCAGCGAGGAAGCCGTTAGCGGACTGCGGAGCGTTCTTGTAAGGAAGAACACCGAGCTGCTCGACCATCTTTCCGGCCGCGTTGGCATCGGAAACGAGCCATACCATGAAGTCGATTGTTGCCTTCTGATCTGCTTCGGAAACCTTGGAGTTGACTGCCCAGCAGTTCTCGGTGCCGCAGTTGAGGCCGGCTTTTTCTTCGCCTTCAACACCGCAGTAGTAAGGAATCATACGAGCGTTGGGAACTGTCTCGGAAACTGCCGCATACTCCCAGGAACCGTTGACGAAGAACGCTGCCTTGCCGGTCTTGAACTCGTTCTCGGCATCATGTCCGCCGGTTGCGAGGTCTTTCGGATCGGTCAGAGAGTTGTTGATGATGAGATCATAGAGATTCTTGTAGTTCGGAACATATTTTCCGGTCAGGGTTGCAGGGCACTCGGTCCATCCGCCTGCGTCTCTTTCCTCATAGTAGTACTCGAGGTTCGGAAGGTGTCCTGTGAATCTCCAGGAAGAGCTGCTGTCCATATCGGAAGAGGAGAATGCATCGAAGCCAAGCTCTGCCGCTCTTGCATGAATGTCTTCCGCAACTGCCTTGAGGCCTGCGAAGTTCTTAAGCTCATCCATGGAATGGCCGGCTTTTTCGATGAGATCCGGGTTCACGATAATACCGTAGCACTCATAGCAGTAACCGATCGAAACGAGCTTGCCGGTTTCATCATACAGATTGTAGGCATCGGTGCTCAGTTCGTTGGCAATCGCTGTTCCCGTGAGATCCATTGCATAGTCTTTCCACTCCTTGACACCAGCCTGGTTGCCGATGATGAAGAGTGTCGGCTTGGCGGACTTGTCCATTTCAGATGTCAGTGTCTGGCTGTACGTACCGGAAGCCGCTGTCACAACCTTTACGTCAACCCCTGTCTGCGAAGTGTAGTCCTTTGCGAGCCCCTGCAGTGTTTCGTCAAGCTCCGGCTTGAAGTTCAGGAAGTAAACCGAACCCTTGCTGGAATCACCGCCGGTGCTTCCGCCTGTCGTCGTAGTCGTCGTTGATCCGGTGGAAGAACCGCCGGAGCCGCATCCTGCAAGCATGACTGCTGCGAGGAATGTCGCAAGAATCTTTTTCAAACTCATAACCTTTCCCTCCTATTTTTTCAAGATTTGCTGGCCGGTTGGATCCCTCAGCGGTGGAATCGTTCCCGGTACCGTTTCCGGTAACGTTTCCGGAAACGTTTACAGCTGATAATCTCATTTTAGAAACGGAAGTGTATTCTGTCAACAGATTATTTGAATTTTTGCAAATTGCATTGACTGCCGGATAAATGATAAAACACCACAGCTTTTTTCCTGTGGTGTTTCGTCAGATACGATGAGCGAAGACCCTGAGCGGGTCTTCTTTTTAAGCAGCCGGCTTCTGCTGGCTGGCGAAGGCTCTCAGAAAATCAAGATACTGTTCTTTCGGAATCGGTCTGGAATACAGGTAGCCCTGAATATATTCGATTCCGTTGCTTTTTACAAACGCGTCCTGTTCTCTGGTTTCCACCCCTTCGCAGACGATTTTCCTTCCCATGTTGTGCAGCATCTCGCACAGGCGTTCGAACATGATCCTCCCGTTCTCGTTTTCCATTGCATTTAAAAGCAATGAGCGGTCGATCTTGATGATGCTTACGGGCATTGAGATCAGACGGGAGATGCTCGAATAGCCGGTGCCGAAATCATCGAGGGAAAGCTCGACCCCGAGATTCTCGTTGATCTCGATGATATTTCTCATCATGAGTTCGCTCGCCGCTTCATTGGCGCTTTCCGTGACTTCGAGATTGAGCCGCTCGGGTGCGGTATTGTTTCTCGCCATGATCTCGCGGATCACCTGGGGAAGATTTTCCTGAATGCATTCCTCCACCGAAAGATTGGCTTCGATGTATTTCACCCCGAGCACTTCGAGTTCCTTTTCCGAAAGGAAGGAACAGACCTCTTCCAGGACACAGCGTCCGATCCGGGTGATGATGCCGCTGCGCTCGGCAGCGGGAATAAACCGTCCCGGACTGATGTAGGCACCGGTTTCATCCTTCATCCGCACCAGCGCCTCGGCACTTTCGAAGCGCCCCGTGGCTACCGAGAGAATCGGCTGGTAGAACACCTCGAGGCGGTTGTTTATGATCGCCTGGGAGACATTGTGCACTTCATCGCGGAACTGTTTTTCTTTCTCAAGATCCATCGTCCGCATGACGCTGTCATTCACTCCGTAGTATTCCTGGTTGTTTTCGAGAAGCTCGATCATGATTTCGATATCGTTCATGGTCTGCGCATCATCCGGCACATCGCACCGGCATGCCCAGATGCGGATCGAGACCCGCTCTCCCTCCGCCGGGATCGGCTGGGCGAAGCGGGCGGACAGATCGATCTCAATCTCCTTGGTCAGCCGCTCATTCCTCTCATCGAACAGGATCGCAAAGTTGTCTTCCCCGATACGGTAGACCGGATTGGATTTGGCGATGCCGGAAAGAAGAGCCGTGAGTTTTTCCATCAGGGCTTTTCCGAACTTTTCCTCCCTGGAAGTCACTTTGGACGAAAGATCGGGGGAGTGGATCAGAATCAGCCGGAAGGGTTTCTGATTGGAAATCCGCGTGATCACGGAGGTGCGGAAGGCATTGTAGTTTCTTAAGCCCGTCTCCGGATCGATCAGTGTTCCCTTGCCCTGCAGGGTGTACTGACAGAACACCGGAATCAGAGAAAGCAGGAAGCCGTAGACCGGCAGAATAGCGGTAAAGAGAAACAGTCCGAGGGCCAGAAGGAAGATGGCAAGGATCACCATCAGTGCCCGCAGATGTCTTCGGGAAACGGAATTGCGGAGGGTGATCCCCTCTGCCAGAGCCAGCGAAAGAAATACAAGATTCGGAATTACCAGAAGAAGTACGCCTCTTCCCGGCCCCAGCACCAGCGTTCTGCCGGCGCAGTAGACAATCGGCCCGAACAATGCCACCAGAAGCAGGGTGAAAAGCTCCGGCAAAAGGGAAATCAGGCGGATGTTTTTCCGCGGTGAGTCATAGTAGAAGATACTGTTGATATACTGCAGGAAAAAATACGGGGTCACCGCAATCGCGATGCTCGCAAGCCAGCCGAAGATCGGTTCCAGCACCGGGTGTTCCAGCGTAAATGGAATCACCCGGGAATAGATCACGCAGACAAGGTTCATGCATATCACCGAAATCGTCATGGAAAGAAACATCTTCACCTGACGGAGGTTCGGCCGTTTCTCCTTGAAATACATCCACAACGGGAAGAGATTGAGAATCAGTCCGGTCACGGACAGCCAGAGACTACTGTACCGCATAGGCATTCCTCTCTTTCACCCAGACGGCGAGTTCTTCCGCCGGCATCGGTTCGCAGAAGTACGGACCGCAGAGATAATCCGCCCCGATGTTCTTCGCAAGCTCTGCGTCTTCCTTCGTCATGATTCCCGCCATCGCCATCTTCTTTTTCAGACCGTGGACGGTATAGATCAGTCCGCATCCCATCATGACGCCTTCATCTCCGGAAAGGGCAGCTCTTGTTACCTCCGGATGCATGATCAGGAACGGGATTTCCGAAGCGGCCATGCGGTCGAGAATCGAAAGCCCGTAGCCGAAATCATCCATGGCAAACCGCCATCCCTCTTCGCTCATCCGCCGCACGAGATCCCTGCCTTCCTTCGGCAGGTTGATCTGCGTTCCGCCGGAGATCCGAAGCAGAAACTTCCGGTAATCCGCATTGTATCTTTCACACCGCCGCCGCAGTCCCCCGTCAAAGCCGGGTTTGATCACCTCGGAAAAGGACAGGCGGGTGGATACTGAAACAAGACCCGCTTCATCGAGAAACAGCTTCATATGCTTTGCGGCATCTTCAAAGGCGTATTCATCGAGCCGGGAAAGAAGAACGCTCGTATCACTGGTGTTCAGAAATTTCGAGCCGCTGACCATCTTCCCCTCCGGATCGGGAAAATAGATCACGGATCTGGCGCTGACATAGCGGTTTTCCGCCACCGAGAACACAGGTTCATAGAGCACCTTTGCGGTATGGTTCTTAAGAGAAGCCTGCACGTTTCTCTCCATGGCGAGCTGATAGCTGATGCGGCTGAAATCCATCTCGGCGATGTTCAGGATGCCGCGGTATCTGGAAATGCCGATCGAGTGGATCATATCGATCTTCGCGGTGAGTTCCGAAAGCGACTGCACATCTTCCGGACAGCGGATCAGCCACATGCATGCCCCGATCGTCTGCGCGTAATCGCCGCTGACCCAGGGATCGCGGAAGCGCAGTTCCAGGTTTTCCATGATCTCCTGCGCCCGCTCATCGGCCCCTCCATTGAGATCGAGCACGAGGATGTCATCGCTCCATCGGCAGATCCAGGCTTCCTGACCGAATGTCTTCAGGAGGTAGCCGACAATCTGAGCGATCAGTTCGGAGTGGATCTGATCCTTGCCGGTGGTCTCGTGGGAATCGGAAAGATGCAGGAAGATCAGTTTGAATCCGACCTTGCTGGAGATGTTGAGATCCGCCATGCGCAGAAAGGCATTTCTCGTGATGATGCCGTAGCGCTCATCCTTGATCTCATCCGCATTCTCCACCAGGCAGTAGATCATAATCACCATCAGAGCACTGATGAAATCGCCGATCACAAATCCCGGATTCAGATACTGAATCAGAATCCCGCCGAAGGCGGTGAAGACAAAGATGAGAATCAGCCGGCGGTTCTTCTCACCGATCAGCTTGCGGTAGCGGAAAGATACATAGAGAATCTGAACCAGGTAGTAGAGTCCGATCAACATCTGTAACGGCATCATCACTCCCCGGCGATAGACCCCAAATCTGTCATAGGAGAAATACACCGGCACAAAGAGGTTGATCCCCAGCATGGCAGCCGAGAGAAACATCGGTCCGGTAATCAGGATCCGGTTCTTCTGCCGGTAGGCATTGACATTGGCAAGCGAGAGTACAAACAGAAGACAGCACATTCCGCAGGCGGTATGAAAGAGAATGTACAGCGAGGTGAAGACATGGCGCATCCCGCCCCACCAGAAATAGTCCATGGGATACATCTCCATCAGACATGAAATGAGATCCGTCAGGGCCGAAAGAAATACAGCAAGCACCAGATATCGGTAAAAGCGGTTCTTGTTGGTGGGAATCCAGCCGGATACTTTTCCCGCAATTAAAACAACACCCGTGATCATCAGTGCCGAGATGTCAAAATAGATGTTATAAACCATATGTAAATTATAAACGAAAGCGCTTTCTCTGAATGCCAATATCCGCTTTTCTCTTCTCTGCCCCGGATATGATCTTTCCGCGTTTTCCCGCCCCGGCCCGGATTTTGTGGGTTACAATTTCCCTATGAGAGTAAAAGAGCCCTTCCGAAAGGAAACCGTCATAAACAAATCCCGATTCATCACCTGTCTTTCCCCGGCAAAGAGCGAAGAAGAAGCCCGTGCCTTTTTCACGGCCGTGCGGAAGGAGTTCCCCGACAGCACCCATGTCTGCACGGCATTTGTGATCGGCCCCAACAAAGAGCTTCAGCGCTCCAGCGATAACGGCGAGCCATCCGGCACGGCGGGGATGCCGATGCTGGAAGCGATCCGCCGCAGCGGCTGCACCGATACCGCCGCAGCGGTAGTCCGCTATTTCGGCGGAATCAAACTCGGAACCGGCGGTCTTTCCCGCGCTTACGGCGGAGTGGTAAGCGATGCGATCAAAGAGGCTGCCAAATGCGAAAGCGTTCCATGCTTCGTCTATTCCGTCCGCTACCCCTATGATCTTTCCGGCACGATGGAATCCTTCCTGCGGCGAACCTGCGACATCCTGGACATCTCCTATGACGACCAGGTCACCTGCCTGTTTTCCAGCGAAGAAAAAAACATCCCGGAAACGATCCGGGATCTTTCCCGCGGCACCGTGACCGCGGTGTTTGAGAGAGAAGATGTCAGGGAAAAGGATCTCTGAGCTTTACTTCTCCAGAAACAGAATATTCATGTCCACATCGGTTTTGATGCCGTCGATGCGGCCTCGGCAGTCATACTGCCAGATCATGAACACATAGGGAAACTTCGGCTCAGACCAGTCATAGGCCGCCATCCAGAACTGGCACATGTCCTGCAGGTCCTTCATCCGGATATCGGTATACATCCAGCTTGCACTTCCGTACACCAGCGGCGTATAGCCCGCTTCTTTTATTTTCCGGCAGAAGGCGATGGCGCCCTGGGTATTGATGTCCTGGGTGTTGGCGGCGATGCGCCCTTCGGAATCCGCTTCCTCAAGATCAAAGGCGATCACGCTGACGGGATAATCCCGGACAAGATCCAGCACAAACACCGCTTCCTCCTCCGCCTCTTCGGGAGTGATCATCTGCGAGAAGTAATACACGCCGACATCGAGCCCGGCTGCCAGGGCGTTTTCGATATTGGTCCGGAAATGGCTGTCCTCATGCAGGATTCCTGTCTCATAGCCGCGGTATCCGGCCCGGATGATTGCGAATTCAATGCCTGCCGCCTTCACCCTGTTCCAGTCGATATCGCCCTGCAGATAGGAGACATCGATTCCGACGCTGGAGGTGTATTTCTGATCTTCATAGGTATACAGACCGTCATTGTGCTTCAGATACTTCCAGTCATAGTCATGGCGGTAGATCGGATCGATCGTCTCCTGCGGCACTTGTGCCGAGGGAACCGGGGCTTCCTCATGATGGAGTTTCCCGATGAGAATACTGATTGCCTGAACCGTGCCGATCAGGCATGCAATAAAAATGATGACAAGCAATGCCACCCTTTCCGGCCGTATTCTTCTTCTGGTTTTTTTTGCCATGGATGAATTATAGCACTCAAAGACTGTGCATCAACGCCATGAGGAAAGGTGTGATACACTTTGCCTATGGAAAAAATAAAAGGAATTCTGTTTGATCTTGGCTGGACACTGGAATCTCCGGCAAGCCGAAGCTGGGTATTTACCCGCAGGTTTTATGAATACGTCCCACGCGCGCGCTTTGAGGCAATGGATCCCAACGTGATCAGAGCCGCCGAGGCCAAAGCGCACCGGCCGCTTTCCGAACATCACTATACGGAAACCCTGGAAGAGGAGAATCAGAAGTTCATCGGATTCTATTCCTCCCTCAACAAAACCCTTTCCCTGGGACTCAGTGAGGAAGCGATCGAAGACATCGCTTATGACCACACGTACAACTTTGCCAACTATGTGCTGTTTCCCGACACCCTCAGCACCCTGAAAACCCTGAAGGAACACGGCTATCGGATCGGCGTGCTTTCCGACACCTGGCCGAGCACCGTTCCCCAGCAGAAGGAAGCCGGCGCTTATAAGTATTACGACTGTCTGACCCTGAGCTTTGAGCTCGGCGTGCTGAAACCCGATCCCAGGATGTATGAGGATGCCCTGGCAAAGATGAAGCTGAAGCCGGAGGAGATCCTGTATGTCGATGATCTTGAGAAGAGCCTCGACAAGGCGGCCTCCTACGGGATTGTCTGCGTGCGCTCTGCCTGTGAACATCCCGATCTTCTCGAGGGCAGATACCCGGCTGTGACAAGCCCCGGCGGTGTGATCGAGCTGCTGAAAGACAGAAACGGGGGCGTTCTGTAAAAAAGACTCTGCGGAGAAAATCATTCCCGGATGATAAAATTGTCTCGGAATGATTTTTTTGATAACCGCTTTGTCCTTTGAGGCAAAGCCATTGATCACTCACTTTCATCTTTCAAAACAAGAAGGGTCTCTCCCCGTTTTTTCCGCCGGGGAAATCACCCTTCTCGTGACGGGAAGCGGGCCGATGAATGCGGCCAGCCATACGGCCGCCTGTCTTTCCCGTTTTGAACTCACGCCTTCGGATTTTCTGATCAATATCGGCATCTGTGCTTCGCTCGACCCCGGACTGGAAACAAAACCGGTCCTGATCCACAAGCTCAGCGATCTTTCTTCTGACCGGGATTATTATCCCGATCTTCTCTGCACTTCCCTGCGCGAAGAGGCAAGGCTTCTATCCGGGGCGAAGGTCTTCCGGGCCGAAGAATCCGATCTTCCTCTTCCGATGAAAGATACCGTTTACGATATGGAAGGCGCGGCGGTTTACCACGCCGGCTCCCTGTTCTTCGGCCCTCATCAGATGCGCTTTATCAAACTCATCAGCGATTACGGCAGAGACTTTCCTTCTCCCAAAGAGATCAGCGCTCTCATGCAGGAGTTCATTCCCATGCTTGAAGAAGAGATCGAAGCGATGAAGACACAGTGTTTTGCTTTGCCGAAGGAAACAATCGATACCGAAGCGGTCGAAGATCTCTTTCTTCCTTCCGCATCGATGCGCCGGCAGATTCATCAGCTGATTCTCTACTGCACGCTTGCCGGCATCTCCTGGCAGGAGTGTATTGAGCGCTGTCGGAATGAAGGGCTTCTTCCGGCTGAAAACCGGGAAGAGGGAAAGAAACGACTGGAGGAATTGCGCAATGAACTTCTTGCCTAAATTCTCCCACATCTATGTGGAGGAGGAGCTTGCGGATCATCCCGAAACAAAGCGCATCCTTGCCCGGTTTCCGGCATCTCATGTCATCTTCATCCGCCGTTACACCGATGTCTTCAACCGGAAGAAACAGAGCTTTGAAACACAGATGAAATCGCAGGCGCTGATCCTTGCGAAAAAGCACGGCACCCTGCTCTATGAAGGCTCCCCGGTCTGCCATCGGTTCGGATCGGAGCGCTTCTTCTATACGACAACCGCGCTGAACTGCATGTTCAGCTGTGATTACTGCTGGCTCAAGGGAATCTATGCCGGGGCTTTCATCGTATTGTTTGTCAATACGGAAGATTACTTCCTTGCCTGTAAGGAAGCGCTCAAAGACGGCCCCCTCTTCCTTTCGCTTTCCTATGAGACCGATCTCTTTCCCCTGGAAGAGATCAGCGGCCATCTTCATCGCTGGACAGAGTTCGCAAAAGGCGAAGAGACTCTTTTGGCCGAAGTCCGTACCAAAAGCAGCCGAACGGATCTGTTGCCGCTGTTTGCCGGACACAGAAACCTCATCCTCTCCTGGACCCTGTCGCCAGAGGAGATCATCACCGCCTGCGAACACTTCACCCCTTCTCTCTCCAAACGGATCCATGCGGTCAATGAAGCGATCGCGCTTGGCTGTTCGGTGCGGCTCGCACTTGATCCCATGATCCATGTTCCGGGGTGGAAATCCGTCTATGAGTCCTTTCTGAAAGAGCTGTCCGCTTCGTTGGAGTTTGACGGCATCCGGGATATCTCGATCGGCTCCTACCGGCAGAGCGATGAGTATCAGAAAAAGATGCGCAGGCGGTTTCCGGATCTTGCCTGTGCGCAGTATCCTTACATCAGCGAAAGCGGATTCAGCCGCTATCGGGATCACCGGGAAATGACGCAGTGGTTGAAGGAGCGCCTGCGGCAGTTTGTGCCGGAGGAAAAGATCTTCACACTTCCGGAGGATTTATAAAATGAAAAAAGCATTGATTACCGGAGCTTCCTCCGGCATAGGAAAAGCGATCACGGAACGGCTTCTCAAACGGGGATGGGATGTCACCGGCATCGGCCGCACTTTCCCCGAAGAGGAGTGTTTCCTTTCCCCGGCATTTCATAAGGAAGTGCTCGATCTTCTCGATGACGCTGCCCTCGACAGGTTTCTCTGCCGCTTTGATAAAGCCGGCCTCTTTCTGCTTGTCAACTGCGCCGGGGCTGCCTGGTACGGGATGCACGAAACCATGGCCAGAGAAAACATCAGGGCGATGACAAAAACCGACCTTGAGGCACCGATGGTGATCAGTGCCGCATTGCTTCGGGAACTGCGGAAGAACCGGGGAATGATTGTCAATATCGCAAGCATCACGGCAAAGCTTCCCTCCCCGCACGCTGCCGCATACGGCGCCGCAAAAGCCGGCCTGCTTCACTTCAGCCGCACGCTGTTTGAGGAAAACCGGAAACACGGCCTGCGGGTGACAACCATCCTGCCGGATTTAACCGAAACAAAGCTGTACCGGAATGCGGATTTTACGGTCTCGGAAAAGGATGATGCCAGGCTTTTACCCGAGGATATCGCCGATGCCCTGATGCAGGTACTCTCGATGCGGGACGGCGCCGTGATCAATGAGCTTGTGATCCGCCCGCAGCGCAATGAGATCCGGAAAAAAGGTGTCTGAAACTGTTTCATGAAATTCATTTTCCATGGACACCCAAGCACGAAAGTGATCGGATTTCAAGAATTGTTTTGAAGCTCCTTCTTCGTTAGGATAAGTCGCGGAAGGCAGGAAAGAAGGGAAAAGCATGAAGGAAGAAACCAAAGATCTCAGAAACAAAAAAGACAAACGAGAGCCGGAGAGACCCGGTTCCAAGAAACCTCTGACCAGTGAGGAGATCGCTGAGGTCACTGCCGAAATCCGCTTCTGATACGGGCAGAACTATCTGAACGGAAATTGCCGAAGACTCGGCATTTTTCTTTTCCCTCCGCCCATCCGTTTTACGGATTTTCGGCTTTTTTAACATTTTCATACCTTTTTTTGCGCTTTCTTTCCCGAAACAGTTGCGCGTTTCGAAGTTATTAAATATTATGGTTATATTATTTCAGGAGGGGGTACTATGGATCACAACAACAAAAGCAGGGCTCCGAGAGGAAAGCAATCATCCCGTTCCAAAAAACAGGTTACGATCAATCTCGATCAGGAAATCATCGATTATTTCAAGAAAGAATCCGAAGAGGCCAACCTTCCTTATCAGACATTGATCAACCTGTATCTCTTGGACTGCGTGCACAAAAACAAGAAACCGAATATTACCTGGGAAACGAAGAAGGACTGAGTTCCTTCTTTTCTTTACATGCATATTTGATAAAGATATCCTTTTATCGTAACGAAGGAGGTGCTATGAGAAAACCGGTCCGTAAACTGACTGCTGTTCTTGTTTCTGCGGTTTTCATATGCGGCGGATTCCATCCGGTACACGCCGAAGGAAGCGAAAAGGATTTTGATCAATTCCTCAGGGACCGATGGATCGAAATGATGGAAAAGGATTATACCTCCATGCATTTCTCTGTCAGTGACTACCGGGCGATGGGCATTGAAAAGGGAATCGTCTCCCTCGGAGAAGTCGGGTATGGCTATTACCGGGACAAGGCCGATACGGCGAAAACAAACCTGGAAAACCTGCATGAATTCCCGCTCGAATCGCTGAACGACACAGAGAGACATGACTATATCACCTATGAAAGATATCTCGAAGATGAGATCGCACGAAGCAGTTATCCGGAGTATAAGGAGCTGTTCAATCCCTATAACGGGGATGTGGCCGACAACAGAACGCTCTTGACGGAGTTTGTCTTTCGTGAAAAGGAAGATATCGACGACTACCTGACGCTGCTGGAAGACTATGACCGCTTTTGTTATGATGCGCTGGAATTCACGAAACAGCAGGCCGAACAAGGGTATTTCATGCTCGATTCGGTGCTGGACGTCGAGCTGGAACGTCTCGGCGACTTCGCCGCAAAGAAGGAAGACAATCCGTTCATTGTCATATTCGAAAAGAATGTCGATGCCTTTGAAGGGCTTACCGATGAGGAACGAACTGCGTATAAGGAAAGAAACAGAGCGATCGTCCTCAATGAAATCATTCCCGTTACCGAGCTTTCGAAAACCGAACTCGAGAAGCTGCGGGGAAAGCGGTCTGTACAGAAATCCCTGTATCACTATCCCGACGGAAAAGGGAAGGACTACTATCTCAGCCTTGCCCAGTATAAGACAAGCACGCGGCTTTCCCTGCAGGAGATGCTGGATTATCTCAGTGATGCCGTAGTCGGCATGCTTCAGAAGAATGGGGAGCTTATCAACAAAGACCCCACCAAACTGATTCCCCCCGTCGTCAGAGGATTCAATACTCCCGAGGAAATGCTGAATCATCTGAAGAACAATCTTCAGAGTTTCCCGGAAGGACCGGAAGTGAACTTCACCCTGTCCTATCTCGACAGGAGCGTTGCCAATCCCAGCACGATCGCCTACTATGTCGTCTGCCCGGTCGATGACATCAGAGACAATGTGATCCGGATTAACGGGGACCTTACCGGAAACAACACCACCAAACTCTATACCACGCTTGCCCATGAGGGATTTGCGGGTCATCTCTACCAGAAGACCTGGTACTACAGCACAAGCCCCAATCCCATCCGCCACGACCTTTCCATGATGGGATATCAGGAAGGCTGGGCGCAGTATGTCGTCCGTGATCTGCTGTACAGATCCGGCCTCGACCCCGCGTCCGCAATGGCGGTTTATCTGACCGACTATACCGCTTACGCGCTTCAGGCAGCGTTTGATATCGCGGTCAATGGACTCGGGTATGAAACCGAGGAACTATTGGCATGGACGAAAAGCCTCGGACTGAGTCTCAGTGAAAGCTCCATTGACGAGATTGCCAATGCCGTCAGCGGCAGCCCGGCACAGATTCTGCCGTATGGCTTCGGACAGATGAAATTCCATGAGTTCCGCGACCGGATGATCCGCTCCCTGGGAGAGGAATACGATGAAGTGGAATTCAACCGGCAGTTACTGCTGAACGGAAACCGTCCGTTTGAACTGGTGGAGGAAGATCTGCAGAACTACTGCGAAGCCAGAGGAAAGACCTTCGTGACGGACTATGAATTCTTCTCCGATGATGAGATCATCGTTGATCCCAAAACGGAGAGACTCATCCGATTTGCCCCGTTCATCCTCCTCGGCATTCTGATTCTCACCATCGTGATTATTGTTCTGATCATCCGGGGTATCCTGAAGCTCTTCCGAAAGAAGAAAGCAAAACCGGCGGAAGATCAGTCAAAGTAAACTCAGAAAGAAGCACATTCCCTCTCAGCCCATGGCGGAGTCTATGCAGTCGGCCAGGAACGTGTGCTTCTTTTTTTTCGCATTTCTTCTTCTGTATAATGGGTTCAAAGAGGTCAGAATGAAAACTGTTTTACGAAAAACCGCAGCTGTTCTGTTCACTGTTGTACTGTTCCTTTCGTCTGTCATCCCGGTCTTTGCCCAGGGAGAGGAGTTCGACGACTTTCTGTTTTCCGAGTGGAAGGCCATGATGGAAAGCGACTTTATGTCCATGCATTTTTCCGTCCGGGACTATCGCGCAAAGGGGCTTGAAAAGAAGAACATCTCCTTTGGGGAAACAGGCTATGCCTATTATCAGAACCTGGTCAGACAGGATCAGGAAAGCCTGGACAGGCTTCACAGCTTCCGCTATGACTCCCTCAGCGAATCACAGAAATATGACTATCTGGTCTATGAAAGATTTCTCCATGATGAGATCGCCCGGTCCGGTTGTGCGGACTTTATCGAAAAGTTCAATCCGTACAGCGGTGAATTCGGGGATCTGCCGAGCATGCTTACCGAATTTGTCTTCTTTGAAAAGGAGGATATCGATGATTACCTCCTGCTCCTGCAGGACTATGACCGCTATTGCGAAGACCTGCTTGAATTCACTCAGCAGCAGGCGGAAAAGGGATACTTCCTGCTCGATATCTCACTCGATGAAACCGAACAGCTGATCGACAGTTTCCTTGCAAAACAGGAAGACAACCCGCTGATTGTCATCTTCGATCAGAACATCGATGCCTTCGCCGGTCTCAGTGAGGAAGAGCGCACTGCATACAAACAGAAAAACCATGACATCGTCTTTCAGGAGATCCTTCCCGAAAACGAGCGGATAAAACAGGAGCTTGAAAAACTGCGCGGATCGCGGTCGGTTCAGGACTCCCTGTATTATTATCCCGACGGAAGAGGAAAGGAATACTACGCCGCTCTCACCCGCTACAATACCGGAAGCTCCGACAGCCCGCAGAAGTGCTTTGATTATCTCAACAAGGCTTTAAAGGAATCGATGAACGCATTGGTTGCCGTCACCCTCCGGATGGAGGAAGAGCCTGCCGGTCTCTCCTTCTCCTCCCCGCAGGAAATTCTCGAATACCTGCGATCTCATCTCGGACATTTTCCGGAAAACCCGCATGAGAACTACATTGTGTCCTACCTCGATCCAAGCATCGCCAATCCGAGCACCCGTGCATACTATATGCTCTGTCCGATCGATGATATCGATTACAATGTCATCCGGATCAACGGTGATCTCACGGACGGCGATACCACCGGTCTTTACGCCACCCTTGCGCATGAGGGATTCCCGGGGCATCTCTACCAGTTCACCTGGTATGTGGGCACAAATCCGAATCCCCTGCGCAATGAACTCGAAATGATGGGCTATCAGGAAGGATGGGCACAGTATGTTCAGCGTGATCTGCTATTGCAGTCCGGGCTGGATGAGCTCTCTGCCCGGTACTTCTTCCTGAACAGTTATTTCAGTTACGCGGCCAATGCGGCAGCGGATCTTGCGGTCAACGGTCTTGGATATACCCCGGAAAAGCTCGCAAAGTGGATGACGTCGGTCGGGCTTGAGGAAAGCGGAGCACAGGGACTCTACGATTACGTCATCATGATGCCGGGGGAAATCCTGTCCTACGGCTACGGGCAGATGAAATTCCTGGAATACCGCGAACGGGTGATCCATGCGCTCGGGGATCAGTTCAGTGAAACGGAATTCCACCAGGTACTGCTGGAGAACGGCCCGCGTCCGTTTGAAGTCCTGGAAGACGATCTGAACCGCTACTGCAAAGCAAAGGGAAAGCGGCTGGGCAAAGGGTTTACCTTCTTCAAATCCGAGCACATCGAAGATATCGGAATTGCGAAAGTTCTCTCATTCTTCATTTTCCACCCGGAAGCGCTGCCCTGTATTCTCGTCGGCGCCCTGATTCTCTTCATCCTGATCATCGGTCTCATCGTCTTCGGAATCGTGAGGCTGTTCAAAAAGAAAAAGCGGAAACCCGCTGAGCTTTGATCAGGATCAATATAAACGGAGGTCCTATGAACAAATTCAAAAACAGAAAAAAAAGAAAGCTCAGAATCAGACTTACGAAAGATATACAAAAGCAGCTTTCAAAGAATCTGGAGAAAACGATGGAGGAACAGAGAAAAACCATCATGAATCTCCATGTTCCCCATCCCGGAAGAAGAATCTGAAAAATATACCAGGGCCGGTAATGCAATCATTACCGGCCCGGTTGTTTCTTACAGGAATGTGACCGTTTCGCTTAACGGCTTGCGGCTTCCGTGATTTGCCAGCGGTACGCCGCCGACATCCGCGTAGCCGAGATCCATGATCATCAGGACCTCTTCCTTCGCGGGAAGATTCAGCTGTGCCTTCAGCTTGTCAGCGTCGAAATAGTTCAGCCAGCAGCTGTCCACCCCTTCATCCTTTGCGGCAAGGATCATATGCGTAGCGACAATCGCCGCATCCTCCGCACCGGAGTCCTGTTTGCCGTTGGGATAAATGAATACGTTGGTGCTGTCATACGCAACCACAAGCACCGTAGGTGCTCCATAGCGGCAGGGGGTAGCCGCATCGACCTTTGCGATCATTTCCGGGCTCTGGATGACATAGATGTGCTGTTCCTGAAGATTCTTGGCGGTCGGTGCGAGCCGGCCGGCTTCGAGAATCCCCTGAAGCGCTTTGTCTTCTACCTGCTTCGGACTGAATTTCTTGCAGGAATAGCGCTGAGCAATTACTTCCCTGAATTCCATGTTTTCTTCCTTTCCTGTTACTTTACCTTTTTCCCGTTAAGAAGCACGACATTCATGCATTCCACTTCCACATTCTCCCAGACTTTTTCGAGAATGTACGGTTCTTCCGCAAGATAGGCGTCGAGTTCTTCCCTGGTTTCAAATTCCATCACCATGACTGATCCCTTCATCTTCCCGTCCTCATCGAGAAGGCCGCCGGCGCAGAGCACCTTATCGGTGATCTTCGAGAGGTTTTCGAGATGACGGGGCCGCACTTCCATTCGTTTTTCAAGCATGCCCTTTCCGTCATGGGCAATAATCACAAACTGCATTGCAATCCTTTCCTTTAACGGCCGAACATCGCAGCCGCTTTTTTCATGTTGTCGCTGATCGGAAGATGCTGGGGGCAGGCGCTTTCGCACTTCCGGCAGGCGATGCAGTCACTCGCGCAATGGCCTTCGCTGACCGCCGCATCGTAACTGTCTTTCGCTTCCTGCATCTGTCCGTTGCCGAGCTGTCTGTTCATCGCCGCAAACACATCGGGAATCGGAATCTGCTTCGGGCAGCCTTCCGTGCAGTACCGGCAGGCCGTGCAGGGGATGACCGAAGACTTTCCTAAAAGCATCTGCGCCTGGCGGATGATGTCCTGTTCTTCTTCGTCCAGCGGTTTGAAATCCTTCATGAAGGAGATGTTGTCTTTCATCTGGGCTACATTCGACATGCCCGAAAGCACCGCCAGCACCCCGTCGAGACTCGCCGCAAAGCGGATCGCCCAGGAGGCGCAGGACATGTCGGGATGACAGGCCTTGAACAGCTTCTCCACCTCGGGAATCGGCTTGGCGAGCACGCCGCCTTTTACCGGCTCCATGATCACGATCTGCTTGCCGTGCTTTCTTGCGACCTCATAGTTCTCCCGCGACTGCACGGCGGGATTTTCCCAGTCGGCGTAATTGATCTGAAGCTGGACGAAATCCACTTCCGGATGTTCGCTCAATAGCCGGTCGAGCATCTTTGGACTGTCGTGGAAGGAGAAGCCGAAATTGCGGATCTTCCCGCTGGACTTGAGGTCTCTTACAAAATCCCAGAGATGAAACTTCTCGTAGCGCTTCTCATTGTTCGCCATGATCGCATGCAGCAGATAGTAGTCGAAATACCCGGCACCGGTGCGTTCGAGACTCGTCTCAAACTGCTTCTTCGCTCCCCCTTCGGTGAGCGCCGCCTGCACGTTGACCTTGGTGGCCAGGGTGTAGGACTCCCGCGGATACCGGCTCACAAGCGCTTTTTTCGCGGCTTCTTCCGAGCCCAGGTAAATAAATGCGGTGTCAAAATAGGTAAAACCGTTTTCAAGGAAGAGATCTACCATCTCGCTAGTTTCTTTGATATCGGTAAACAGTCCCTTTTTGGGAAGCCGCATCAGACCGAATCCCAGTTTTTTTCTTTCTGTCTCCATACTTTCTCCTCAGCTGAGCTGTCCGCTCACCGGCTTTTCGGTAATCTTCACTGCGTTATCCACCGCCTGATCGATCAGAGATTCCAGAGCACTCTGCTCTCCCGTCATCTTGTTCAGGACATCCTTCGCCTCTTCCGGCTCCATATTTCCCTCTCCCAGAAGATGCACGGCAAAATTTTCCAGAATGGAAACAATATCCTGCTGGCTCAGGCGGATTTCAATCATCTGCTTTCCGTCTTCCGTTTCATGGATGATCACATTGCCAGGGGTCTTTTTCATGTTGTCTCCCATCGGGTTATTCCACCCAGTATACCCGGTTGTCCTTCCTCTCGGCAGGGGAGGGAAGTTCGCCGGCGGGATAGCCGATCGCACAGTGGCCGATGCCTTCCCATTCGCCTTCGATTCCAAGCTCCTTCAGAAGGTCTTTGAATTCCTGCCGCTCCAGCTCTTCCTTTGCCCGATGAATCCAGATACTGCCAAGCCCGAGCGAATACGCTCCGAGCATCAGATTTCCCATCACAAGACTGCCGTCGTATACACGGGTGCTGACATCTTTGCGGGCAATGACCAGCAGGATGACGGGTGCCCCGTAGAACGGGTCAAACCCTTCCTTCTGTCCGAAGATCTCACGGTTCACTTCGCTGATCCGATCGCGCAGGTCTTTGCGGGTTACGGCGATGATATTCACCGCCTGACGTCCCATCCCGCTCGGTGCATACAGCCCCGCCTGTATGATCTCTTCGATCATCGCTTTCTCCGGCAGATCCGGACGAAATGCGCGGACGCTGCGCCGGTTTATCATTGCATTCAGAATTTCATTCATACTTGCGTTCTCCTGGTTTTATTGTATTGGAAACTTCGGTCCCATGGGGACAGAAATGCCCGGATTTCCGATCTCGCAGAGGTCTCTGCTTCGTTTTGAAAGAACAATGGGCAAATCTCCTTCCTTTCCGATATACTCAGTCTGTAAGGAGGTTTACTTATGGATGACAAATTCTGTCCCAACTGCGGCGCCTATGTCCGTCCCGGCACCTCCCGCTGCCCCGACTGCCGCACGAAGGTCACAGCGAAAAACGCTCTCTTCATTCCCTCTTCGTTTCAGGAAACAAAGAAGGCGAAGAAACCTCCGCTCTGGCTCATCGTACTGCTTTCTATCGCAGGAATGCTGGTTCTGATCCTTGCGGTATACACCCTGCTGAACCGCAGTATGGCTCAGTCTGCCCAGCAGCCGCCTGTCACCATGACCGAGCCGACCCCGCCGCCTGCCGAAGTGCAGGAAACAGTACCGAAAGAGGAAACGATCCTCGAGCTCTATCCCGGCGGTGATCCGGCCTTTGAGGACTTTGACTGGTATTACAATGAAGTCCTTCAATACGGAATTCCCGATGGGGCCCTCATGATGGAGCCCAAGGATCTCAACGGTCCCTGGAAGTATCTGTTCCGCTTTGAGGTGCCCGGCGAAGAGCCCGCCTCTATGGAACAGATCGGTTATATGAGCATTTCCCAGTACGGGAATAAAATCGACATGTCTCCCTGGCCGACGCTGTTCCGCTACGCAAACGGGGCAGTTGAGCAGGAAGATCCCGAAGCGGTCGGCTATGAGCCCTTTACCGGAACGATCGATGAAGCGGGCGCCCGCCTTTCCGGCAACGGCTGGCCCCTTACCCTCTCCAATTACTACCAGTATCAGAACGTACAGTATGCGATCGGTTCCCTCGTCACCACGGAAGGCTATATCACCGATGTCCTGCTGGTGCGCCCCTGATCCCATCCCGGCTGCTTCGGCAGCCTTTTTTTATTCCCCGGCAATCCGCGGTACAATAGGACAGGTAACGGAGGAACAGCACTATGTCATGCACAACGATTCTGGTCGGAAGGAAGGCGAGTTATGACGGTTCGACCATGATTGCCCGCACGGATGACGGACACTTCGATGTCAAGAAAACAATCGTCATCCACCCGAAGGATCTGAAAAAAACGTATAAAAGCAAAATCGGACATCTTGAAGTACCGCTGGAGGACGGAGCGATGCGCTGCACTGCCTCTCCCAGTGTCAGCCCCGAACACGGGATCTGGGCGGCCAGCGGAATCAACGAAGCCAATGTCGGTATGACCGCGACCGAAACCATCACCGTCAACCCGCGGGTTCTGGGTGCGGATCCCTATGTCGTCCGGAAGAAAAAATCCGGAAAGAATCCGGAGGTGCCCGGAGGCCTTGGCGAAGAGGATTTCGTATACCTGGTTCTCCCCTATATC
>JAFWCM010000196.1 GCA_017536885.1 Solobacterium sp. | reverse complement strand
GGACAAAGCGGTCCGGAAAACAAAAGGCGCATGTTCCGGCGCCTCTGTTGGAATGATTCAATTAATCCTGAGTATTATTCAATACAGGAGTAATCCCTGTATCTTCCAATACCCCTATTTCTGTTTCCCAGAAGAATTTTCCGCAGTGTGTGCAATGATACATCAGACCTGCAACATCAATGCAGAGAGAATATTCCAGCTTACCGCCGCATACGGGGCAGGGACGGTTATTGTCAAATACAGAACCGCTTCGGATCGAGACATTCATCAAAAACGAAACTTTCATCTGAAATCAGCAGGCAGTCAGCGGTTTTTTATTGAAACGCAGTGAACTCCCGGCTATAATGATTGTGCACAATAAGAATGTGTACAATATAAAATTCGCAGAGGTGCCGAGTTTGTTTCCCTCTGTGAGTAATCAGAAAGGATTGATTGATCAATGACGGAACCGTTTGATATTCAGGAATACATGACCAACGGCGTAGAAGGGGTGGTCAGGGATGCAGTGAGAGCAACCCTGAAAGACCCGAGGGAAAGTGTGTATATGGCAAGATTTGCATTTGCCAGCCGTGCCGCTTCCAGAAGGCGCCGGATCCTTGAGGATCAGGGAGAGCATATCCCTCCGTTTCTCATCGCAAGCATTACCAGCAAGTGCAATCTGCACTGCGCGGGGTGTTATTCCCGCTGCAACCATGCGACTGTAGACAAAGAGCCGGTGCGTCAGCTCTCGAGCGAAGAATGGGATAAAATATTTGAAGAGGCCGATGAGATCGGCGTGAGCTTCATTCTGCTGGCCGGAGGAGAACCCATGATCCGCCGGGATATCATCGAAGCTGCCGGAAAGAGACAGAACATCCTCTTTCCGATCTTCACCAACGGCACCTTCATGGATGAAGAATATATGGACCTCTTCGACAGATGCCGGAATCTCGTTCCCATCATGTCGATTGAAGGCGAAAAGAAAATCACGGATTTAAGACGCGGTCAGGGAGTCTATGACAAGCTGATCGCAAACATGGATGAACTGCACCGCAGGGGACTCATCTTCGGAGCCTCTGTCACCGTGACCACCCAGAATCTGAAGGAAGTAACTTCGGATGAATTCCTGAAGAAGCTGTCTGACCGCGGATGCAAGGCAGTTGTCTATGTGGAATTTGTACCGGTGACAGAAGGGAGCGGATACCTTGCCCCGGAGGAAGAAGAGCGCGAATACCTCCAGCAGGAGCTGATGCGCTTACGAACCACCCATCCGGAAATGGTATATATCTCCTTCCCGGGAGATGAAAAGAGCAGCGGCGGCTGTGTGGCAGCGGGAAGAGGATTCTTCCACATCAACTCCCACGGCGGTGCCGAACCCTGCCCGTTCTCTCCTTACTCGGATACCAATGTACGTGACACCTCTCTGCGCCAGGCGATGAACAGCCGGCTGTTCCGCGAACTGCGGGACGGGGGATATCTTCTCGAAGATCATCCCGGCGGCTGCACACTGTATGAACGCAGGGCAGATGTAGAAAGAATTATGGCTGAATCAGCCAATGGAGGAAACTGATGAAACGCTTGTTCTGGATTTTTGCGGTCATTGCAATGATCTGCTGCGGGTATGTGCACCGCAATGTGTTCAAGGCACTGATCACCGGCGAACCGATGCCGAAAGCGCCGTCCTGGCACTTCTGGGTCAGTAAGGAAAACAGGAGAGACTGAACCTTATGAGCGGGGAGCGCTATGAATGTATCCGGCTGGAGAATCAGCTCTGCTTTCCGCTTTACGCCTGCGCCAAGGAAGTAGTGCGGCGCTATCGGAAGCCCCTCGATGAACTCGGGCTGACTTACACCCAGTACGTGGTCATGATGGTCCTCTGGGAACATGGGACAATGAGTGAAGGAGAACTGGGAAAGAAAGTGCATCTGGACTCGGGGACGCTGGCACCGTTATTAAAGCGGCTGGAAAAGCAGGGAATGGTAAAGCGCATCCGACCGGAAACGGATGAAAGAACGCTGATGATCGAACTCTCGGAAGCAGGGGATACCCTGAGGGAGAAAGCAGTGAATGTGCCCGCTGCGATGCAGGGATGCCTCGACCTTACGCCGGAGGAGATCGTTCAGCTGAAAACAATTCTTGATAAGGCATTGGCCAGAATGGAGGAATGAACATGATTTACGATTACACGATCATCAAGGGTGACGGCAGTGAGCTGAACCTCGCCGATTACAAGGGTAAGGTCATCATGGTTGTCAACACCGCTACAGGCTGCGGCTTTACGCCTCAGTATGCACCGATTGAACAGCTTTACAGAGACTATCATGATCAGGGACTGGAGATCCTGGATGTACCGTGCAATCAGTTCGGCAATCAGGCTCCGGGAACGGATGATGAGATTCATGAGTTCTGCACGCTGCACTTCAACACCACCTTCCCGCAGATGAAGAAGGCGGATGTCAACGGCGAAAACGAACTGCCGATCTACACCTATCTGAAATCCCAGAAGGGATTTGAGGGATTCAGCGAACATCCCTACAAAGCACTGCTCGAGAAGATGTTTGCGGAAGCCGATCCGGAATGGGATCAGAAACCCGATATCAAATGGAACTTCACAAAGTTCATCATCGACAGAGACGGTAATGTTGTGGCCAGGTTTGAGCCGACCGCTGACATGACCGAAGTCGAAGCCTGCATCAAATCGCTTCTGTAATATGCCAAAAAATACACCATGACCGATTGAAAGCACATGGTGTATTTTCTTTCGGAGAGATCGGCCTCTGCAAACCTCAGAGCTTCTGAAAAACGAAATCCTTTTCCGTATGACAGGCAAACCGTTTAGAGGAGACCGCTCTGCATCGTTCTTTCGGAAATGCGGTCTCTTCTTTTGGTTATTCTCTGCTGTTTCATTCCGCAGAGAACCGGATGTCTTATGGAATGGGCGGGGGATCCGTGAGTACCGGAATCCCCTGGGCAAAGAGATCCAGACCGTGGTTTTCCGGTTCTCCGTTCATGCAGGTGTTCAGCCAGGCGGCACAGGATTCCCCGTTATACCCCTTGGAATAAAACTGCGTCCAGAGAATGGTGTGCGGGGTCAGAGAACTGGTGCCGAGCCAGTCGGCCCAGATATAGACCCCGGTATCGGGAAGCTCCAGCAGTGCGGTGACAAAATCCCGCAGCTCTTCTTCGAATACATCTCCCAATGCCTCATCCGAGAGAAATACCCCGGTATTGATGTAGTTCTGATACTGGACCAGGCCCCCATCCCGATAGGAACAGGCAAAGAGGATCTTTGCCTTCGGCCATCGATCCCTGCATGCCTCCAGGCTGTCGCGCACCGGATTATCGCTGTGCCAGTACTTTGTGATTTTGATGGTGCACCCCATACCGAAGATGCGGTTTCTCTGAACGCATCATAGTGAAGCAATGCGCTGTCTGCCAGCACTGCTTTTTCAATGACTCTTGGGTAATAGTCAGAGAATACGGTATCCGCAAGAAAGGCAGCACCGAATCCCCCGGCCGACCATCCCGCAACAAGGATGGTGTCGGGAGTCCGCGCATATTGCACCGCCTGATCCATAAACAGGCGGAATTTGTTGTATCCGTTATGACGGAGGATATGCCGTTCTCCGTTTCTGTCGGTATAGGGAAACTCCTTTGTGCCGATGTGAAGATCTGCCGTGCTGTAGGGAATGGCAAGAATCGTCCAGTCACGGAAGGGGCTGCGCCCATCTCTGCCGCAGATCCCCGTGGATTCCGTACCGGTATCCCTTGCATGATGGATATACATGTCATCTCCCATCGCCGCGGTTTTCTCATTGATCGACATCCCGCCGCCGTAGAAATAGACGATGACCTTGTTCTCACTGCCGATCCGGATCAGCCCATGCCAGGGATCGCCGACGGAATCCACTGCCCCATAGGGGGAAGATGGAATACCATTTGTTTTTCTCCATATGGTCATTGGCAATCGGATAGTTCTGAGGAAGAAAGATCTGCTTCTCCATACCCGCCTGTTTCATATAGAAGGAGAGAACAAACAGCGAGATCAAAACCAGCACCGCAGGGATGAGGGCACTCAGATAATTTCTTTCTTTTCTCTCTTCTGTGGGATTCATCTCTTCCGTTGTACGTTGTAAGAGACAGAGAAGAAGAGCAATTGTCACAGCTCCTGAAACCGGAATCAGCGCCGAACAGATACATGGAGAATATAAAACGGAAGAGCATAATGCCTTCCGCCGGAAAGAACAGATGATCGGGATCAGAATTCGGTTGCGCCTAATTCTTTGTAATGCTTCCGAAACGGTTCGCAGATCATGAGGTGCCGTTTCGCAAATTCTTCCTCAAGTTTGTAGTCACCTCTCTTGTTTACGCGGAACAGAGCTGCTCCGCAGCAGGGACAATTTCCCTGGGTCTTAATAGTCTCCATTACAGTGTACTTGTATTCTCCGGGGTTTTCATAACCGGAAACCTCACCGCCGGAGATCTGGGACATGGTTTCTTCTGAAATATTATTCTTTTCCATATACTGTTTTCCTTTTCTGTATTTAATATACGACAATTTCTTCGCTTTCCATAAATGAATGCCATGGCGCCTGGCTGTGTTCAGCTGTGATGTCCGGCCGGTAAGCGAGGAGAATCAGCGGAAGGGATGAAAGCAAGCTGCCGATCCGGATCAGTCCATAGATCCCCCGCGGAACCCGCCGCTCCTTCGGGAAAGAAGGGATACCATTGTTTTTCTCCATATGGTCATCAGCAATCGGGCAGCTCTGAGGAAGAAAGATCTGCTATTCCATACCCGCCTGGTTCATATGGAAAGAGATAACAGCGGCCGGAATCAAAACCGGCCGGGGATGAGGGCACTCAGGGTCTTTCTTTTCTCTCTTCTGCGGAGTCCTCTCTTGCATTGTGCGTTGTCACAACCAAAGAAGAAGAGCTGCCAAAAATTGTCACAGTTCCTTTTGGCCGCTTTGTTCAAGCCGGGGGAATGAATCTTTTTTCCTCAGGCTGTCTGCTCATATCTCTGTTACACTTAAATCAACACTTGCAAAGGGGTAGGTAAAACTTATGGCAAAGAAAGCGGATACAATCATCTATGGCAACATCTACACCGTTGACAAGAAGCAGCCTAAGGCTGCGGCTGCGGCCATCGCAGACGGAAAGTTTATTTATGTAGGTGATGAGGCTGGCGTAAGGGAGTACATCACAGAAGGCACGAAGGAGCTTCATTATGATAAGGGGATCATTCTTCCAGGACTGGGAGAGGGGCACGGCCATATTGCTCCCGGAGGTACGGAAGCGCTGTTTTTTGTACATATGAATCCTATGGGTACATTACAGGAACATCTTTCTGCGGTAAAAGAGTTTGCCGAGAAGCATCCGGAGCTCGATGTTATCCAGGGTGCAGGTTTCGTACCCACACCGGACATGGGGCCAAGCGGGCCAACTGCGGATCTGCTTGACGGTATTACTGACAAGCCGATCGTTCTTGCTGACATCGGTCATCATTCATATTGGGTTAACCATGCCGCTATGGAACGCTTAGGAATAGATAAAAATATACCGGATATCAGTGACGGTATTATCACACGTGATGACGAGGGCAATCCTACAGGCTACTTCCGTGAAGGCGCTATTGATCTTTTAAAAAACCGTAATTTGCACTGCGTTGGTAAAACAGTGCCACAAGTCCTATAATTGATTCGTTCTAGAAAGGGAACACTCAGGAGCCTTTCAGGAATGAATCGATGCTGGCTTGGCGGTCCGTCGGTTCATTCCTGAAAGACCCG
>JAFWCM010000195.1 GCA_017536885.1 Solobacterium sp. | reverse complement strand
TACACACAGCTGAAGATTGACGAGATCGTCAACCTCGGCACCGTGAATATCCGCCTGCGCAGCCTGCTTGCGGCGCTGGAGGAAAAGAAGATTCAGAAACAGAGAAACCAGGAATAAAGGAGAAGGAATGGAATATCTGACCCCGGGATTTACAAAAGAGATGATGAAGGACTATACGCTTCTGATTCCCAATATGTGTCCGATTCAGTTTCGGCTGATCCGGGCCGCATTGGAATCCGAAGGGTTTTACCGTGTCGAACTGCTCGGCTCCTCGAGCAGTGAGGTCACCCAGCAGGGTCTGCGCTATGTGCATAATGACACCTGCTATCCGGCTCTGATCATCATCGGCCAGTTCCTGGAAGCGCTGCGAAGCGGAAAGTATGACCTGCATAAAACCGCACTGGTCATCTCGCAGACCGGCGGCGGATGCCGGGCTTCAAATTATATCCGGCTTCTTCGCAAAGCCCTGGTGCGTTCGGGATATGACTATATTCCGGTAGCCTCCTTCAATGCGATGGGGATGGAAAACGGCTCAACACTGCCGATGACCCCGAAGAGCTTTATGAAACTCGCGGCGGCTGTGTTCTACGGCGATGAGATCTTTGCCCTGCGCAATCAGGTTCATGCCTGGGAGAAAAACAGCGGTGATGCGGAGAGGACAGCGGAAACCTGGCTGAATACGATTGACGCCTGGTTCCGGGAAGATAAAAACTATCTGATGACTTCCTTCCCGAAAGTATTCCGAAAGATCGCCCGGGACTTCGCGGTCATACCGATGGACCGCAGAGAGAAGAAGGTCAAAGTCGGCGTTGTCGGGGAAATCTATGTGAAGTTCTCGCCGACCGGCAATAACAACCTTCTGGAGTTTCTTGAAAGCGAAGGGTGTGAAGTCAATATGCCGGGACTGCTCGGATATATTGAATACTGCTGTGCCAACTGGAAGATGGACAGCGATCTCTACGGGATCAGTCCGCGGTTCGGCTTTCTTGCCGGCTTCGCCCTGAAGATCATGGATCATTACGGGAAACAGATGTCAGAAGCCATGAAGGACTGCGGTTTCTACGCCCCGGATTCCTTTTTCGAACTCATGAAAAAACCGGAGGGGATTCTCGACCTCGGTACCAAGATGGGAGAAGGGTGGCTGCTTACAGCAGAGATGGTAGAGCTGATCGAAGGGGGATACGGCAATATCATCTGCGCCCAGCCGTTCGGATGCCTGCCGAATCATATCGCCGGCAAAGGAGTGGTCAGCCGGATCCGGGAGAGATTCCCGGAAGCCAATATCACCCCGGTCGACTATGATCCAAGCGCCACCAGAGTCAATCAGGAAAACCGGATCCGACTGATGTTGGCGGTGGCAAAGGAGAATATGGAAAAATAATAAGGCAGTCATGCCTGCATGACTGCCGCAAAGCGGCTGCTGATCTGCCGTCAGGTTTATATTTCTTTGGATCGGATTCATCAATGCATAGCCTCTGTGCATTGATTTTTTAATGGGAAATTCAATCGGCAGAGTCCGGTCTTTCAAAACAGAAGCAGCGGGAATGATCCGCTCAGAAAACGACACGGTTTTTTCCCGCCTGCTTGCCTTCATACAGCTTTTTGTCTGCCGCATCGATCCATTCATCGATCGACATGGTTCCCTCATACCAGGCGGCGCCGATCGTGATCGTTACGGAAAGCTTCTTTCCTTCATAAACAAAGGGATGTTTCTGGACCGCAATGCGGATCTTTTCAAGCTCGCTGAAAGGATCACGGATATCGCTGGTTCCGGCGATCAGGAATTCTTCTCCTCCCCAGCGGCACAGTTCGAGATGGGAGAACTCCTTCGTCAGAATCTCCGCAAAGGTGCGCAGAACATAATCCCCGCAGTTATGCCCGTATACATCATTTACCTGCTTGAAGCTGTCAATGTCCGCGATCGCTGCCCAGTACTTCTTGTTCTGATCGGCGGCCGAGAGCTTCTGGAAGAAGGACACCATATAGTACCGGTTGGGAAGACCCGTTAACCGATCATGAAGCACTTCGTCAGTGAGGATCTCCTGGGTTTTTGTCGAGACCGTCACAAAGATCTGCAGGATCAGGCACAGGATCGCAAATACAACAACAGCCCATCCGATCTGAAAGCGAAAGCTGACTTCCTTCGGAAAGGAATACGGGGATCCATGGAGTTCGGTAATGATGTAGGAGCCGATATATACAATCATCGCAAGCGGCACACAGTAAAGACTGGGTATGGTTTTGATTCCGATGGTTTTTCCGACATACTCCGCATAGTACAGCAGGGTGCAGATGCCGATCAGAGTGATCTGAAACCCGCTGTTCCAACCGGTAAAATAGACGGCAAGTCCCATATGAAGAAGAATTTCGAGATATGAAAGACCGACAAACCACGCCAGTCTGTTTTTATGGATCAGAAAGAGTATTGCAATATAGAAGAGGACGCTGAAGAGATTGAATCCCGCCATGGGAATAACCCCATAGTGACGGAAGATGAAAAACAGCATGACATGCGCAGCGAGAAAGAATCCCGCAAGCAGATATGCGAGCCGTTTGATCGTTGTTTCACTCAGCAGTTCCTTCATGGCTTCCCCCGGCGTCCTCCTGTCCGCGCTTTTTACCGGGCGGTTTTCCCCGGGCAAAAGAGACTGCGCATCCGATCGGATGCGGGCGGCAGAAATGCGTTATAAATAGATTATAAGTGAATTTGAATTCTTCGATCAAATGCGGGAACAGCTTCCGGGATCGGGCTGCGTGCATGGATTATTCCCCATCGGGAAAGCGGGAATCATATTGCATCATGCGACTGTAAAGGAACTGTGGCAGGTCCGGAACATGCAAAATCCATGGCGGGAAACACGGAGCACGCAGATGTCCCGACGGCAGGCGGAATTACCGTCAGATCAAAAGGCATCTCAGGAAAACCCGAAATGCCTTATCGGTATTTCTGACGGAAGTGTCTTTTCTGGAAACAGGGAAACGAACCGATAAGAACTGGCGAAGCTCATTCGGAAGCCGGCGCATCCGGATCCGGGCCTGTGTCTTTTACGGGTCGGTGAATAAAAGCATAGTAAATATCACCGAAGATCGGCAGAACAATCCAGAGCAGCGCCAGCCAGATGGAGCCGTTTTCATTCTGCACAAACCGTACTTTCAGAATAATCTGCAGAGCAAAGAAAACCAGAACGGAAACAGACATGCACAACCCGGACAGAACAAGCCCGACATCGATTACGGGACCGGAAGATCGCAGGGAAAGCAATGCCGCAAGAAAACTGTAGAATACGATCCCGGATACCACAGCGAAGAGCGCCGAGATCATCAACGCAATCCCTTTCGGCTTATCCCTGACGATCCGGCCGAACACATAACTGGAATAAAAGGGAATCAGTGCCTTCCATCCGGCTTCTCCGCGATCGCTGTAGATCTTCCAGGCACAGATGAGTGAAACTGCAAAAACCGCACCCTGAAGAAGAGTGATCAGATTGTCTGAGCTGCCTGCCTGCATGGACCGTCCGCCTTTCCGCTTATGCCATATATTGTAAAGGAAAAGGAGAGGAAGACAGGAAAAATCGTACCGTGACAATGATCGAAAGCACTTCGCTGTCTGAAAGCGGCAGGGAATGCATGCATGAATTCCGGTTCGATGGTACCATGGTTCTGTGCATGATCAGTACGGAGGAGAGAAAACTATGATTTGTCCCAGCTGTGGAGCGACATTAAATGACGATGCGCAGTTCTGCACATCGTGCGGAGCGAGACTTGCGTCTTCGCCGGAGGAGATGAAAGCTCCGGAACAGGACGCCGCAAAGATGTCTGTGGTATGTCCGCAATGCGGAACGCCGAGGAGCGGATCGGAGAACTTCTGCACCAACTGCGGAGCACCGCTGCCGGTAAATACGGCTGAGATGCAGGTACCGGTGAATGACAGGCCAGAGGCTGTCCAGATGATGGATGCACCGCGGCCAGAGGCGGCTCAGATCGCCCAGATGCAGGAAGCACCGCGGCCGAATGCCGCACCGATGTTTGCGGAGCCATCAAGCCCGGTCCAGCCGAATCTCAGTACAGCACCCGCAAACCTGAAGGACTTTGTCCAGCACTTTGCGGCGGATAAGACAAAGAAGTCCATGAGAAACAACGGCTATTTTCTGTATGGACTGGCGGCGCTCAATCTGGTGTTTGCCCTGATTGTCGGAAATCTGCCGCTGGATGCGCTCATTCTAGCGGCGTTGGGATACTGGTATCAGAAAACCTATTCCCATAAATGTTCCATCGTATTTCTGGTCTATTCCATTCTGTCCATCATTGTGACCTTTCTGGCAACGGGATCAATCGGTGGCTGGCTGATCCTGATTGTTGCCATTCTGATGTTCTCCGGCACCATGAAGGCACAGAAGGCACTCGAAGAGTATCAGAAAACCGGTCAGCCTCCGGTACTGTAAGAATCATCGTTTCCTGCCCGCCCGCAAGGCGGGTTTTCAAATGAAAAAGCAGAGAGAAATCGGGAGACTTCCATCTGCGCTCCATCCTGATCAATGGCCGGGGAGAAAGGCCCGCATGCTCAGCGGGTGATCACTTCACAGGGGATGCTGGAGATTTTGCGGTTTTGAGAATCGTATCAATAAGCTTTCCGTCTGCGGCTGTCATATACCGGTTGGACATGATGCACTTTTGGAGATGCCTGAAGTGCACAGATTGAACTGAAGCTTTGGGAGTAAGGGCAGAAACGGCAAAGGAATGTACTGGCTTGCCGATCGCAGCATGCATGTTATTTCTGCTTCAGAACAATCTGGTTGTTCTCTTCGGAAATGAAGCCTTTGTCCTTGAGATAATTCACGGCATGATCAAAAGAAAGCGAGGCATTTCCTGTCATACGCTTAAGACCGCAGTATTCCAGCAGGGTTTTGTATAATCCCTCCTTATCCGCATAGGAGTTCTGAGACAGGATGGTGAGCAGACCGGAAGCGAGCTCTTCCGGGGAGATATACTTCACATCTCTGGCAAGGCTTCCCTGACTGCGGAAATAGACCTTGTTCTGATCCCGGCGGTACAGGAATCCGTTTTCCCGGCGGATCCCATAGGCGCCGCATCCTTCCATGGACTTCTGATATTCCTTTTTTACCGCAGCTGTTACTTTTCCCCGGTGAAAAAAGGCCAGGGTTCTTTTCAGCAGCCACTCTTCGCTGAGCGGAGATTCCACCTCGAGAATCTTAGCGACCAGGGCTTTGTAATCACTGCCGTAAAGAGGAATCAGACTTTCGATCTCCGCCGCTTCGTAGGGCTTGAATCTCTGATGACGCTCGACAGCCGTTTCGAATTTTGCAGTTTTGCGGGAAACGGGAAGATGTTGTTCCGGTGCGTCCCTAAGGGCGTCCTGAACCGCTTCGAGCAGACGCTCCTTTTCGGTCTGTTTGTTTCGGAACCAGTCGGTCGACCAGATGCGGTAGAACTTCCATCCCATTCTTTCTAGCACCTCCTGACGCAGGCGGTCTCTGTCTCTGGTGCTGTGCAGGGAGTGATAAGCGGCTCCGTCGCATTCAATCGCAAGCACATAATCCGAGGAATCGGGATGCTTTACGACAACATCGATCCGGTATCCGGACGTTCCGACCTTCGTATCCACGGCATATCCCTGTGAGCTCAGAAATTCCGCAACCTCGGTTTCGAAATCCGAATCATACTGATCCGCAAAGGGCAGGCGAAGGGACTGCCGCAGTACGCTCTCTCCGTTTTCCGCATAATTGAGATATTCCTTCAGAAGGCGGACGCCGGTCGATGCGGTTTTTGAAAGATCGATGTCGGTATGATGCATGGAGGAGACCAGCTGAACATTGTATTTGGCACGGGTGATTGCGACGTTGAGTCTTCGCTCGCCGCCCTGGCGGTTCAGAGGTCCGAAGTTGTGCAGGAGTCTTCCCTGACTGTCCCTTCCGTAGGCAACGCTGAAGATGATGGTGTCTCTTTCATCTCCCTGGACGGTTTCCAGGTTTTTTATGAAGAAGGGTTCTTCCGCATCCGCTCTGAAGAAGGCTTCCTTCTCCGGATGTGCAAGCCGCTTTCTGCTCAGAAGATCATCGATGAGTTCCTGCTGGGCAGCGCTGAATGCGACAACGCCGAGACTGCGTTCCGGGAAGCGCTCGATGTTCTGATAGATGAGGTCGGTGATGAATTCCGCTTCTTTCCGGTTGGTATGGGATTTGCGGTCAAAGAGACCGTCTACGGGATAGTAGTCGATTCCGATGCCGTTCTGATCCGGAGTGCAGGAAGGAAAGGTCACGAGTTCATTGTCATAGAAATTCAGATTGGAAAAACTGATCAGCTGTTCATAGCGGCTGCGGTAATGCCATTTGAGCCGCAGCTGCTTCATGGCTGCAGAGCAGAGATCGAGAATGGATTCGAAGTCCGTGACATCCGAGTCTTCATCATAGGCAGAAAGATCATCCACCATGGCATTGAAGAAGTTGCTGGGAGGCATCTGCCGGGAGTCACCGACGACAATCGTCTGGGTTCCGCGGTAGATCGCACCGATCGCATCCTGGGGAAATACCTGCGATGCCTCATCGAAAATCACGGTATCGAAGTGAATGGTATCAGGATTCAGAAAGGTGCTTACACTGAGCGGGGACATCAGAAAGCAGGGCTTCAGGGTCTGCACCAGAGGACCGATTTCACTCAGCAGAGTGCGGATGCTTTTCTGCTTTCTCTTCTTTTCGCCTTCTCTCTGCAGAATGTATACCGGGCTTCCCGGCGTCACCATATCGAGAACAGGACGCTTGTGGGAAAGCGCACTGCGGATCCTCGCCCGGCTGATCTCAAACTGCTCGACATCTTTTTCGGAAAAGGAAAGACGTGAGGCATCCTGGCGGATGCGGGAGAAACCGGAAAGACAGGGGACAGAAGAGATGATGCAGTGAATCCACTGATTGTAATACAGCTTGTCAAAGCAGTCCGCAAACTGATCCGCGGGAATGCTCTGCCGGATCGCTTCCCTGATGAACCCATCCGCTTCCATTTCTCTGAGTTCTTCCATCAATGCCCGGAACTGGACCCAGTTTTCAAGCCGGTCGATTTCGCGAAGGCAGCCACGGCAGCGAGCCAGAGCGTCTTCCATCGGGATGGTTCTTAAATTCACCTCTTCCGGATCAAAACATGCATACAGTTTTTCAAATCCCGCCATGCCTTTTTCAAACGCATCCTCCAGAAGGTTTCTGCGTTTCAGAAACCAGGAACGCTCTGCCATGAGTTCAAATTCACTCATAGCAGGCAGCCGCCCGAGCCGTACGCCGGAAAGCAGAATTTCCTTTACGGCGGAAAGATCGCTCAGAACCGCATTCCAGTCGGTATTCATTTTCTGATATGCCTTTCCGACATAGGGAAGAATCCGGGCTTCCTTTTCCCTGAATTCCTTCTTTGCCTTTTCAAGCGTCCATAGCTTTCCGCTCAGGGCCACCGCATCTTCATAGGAAGGCTTTCTTCCATAGCGGTGCCTGAGGCGGATATCCTCAATGATTTTCCAGTATTCCTGATTGAGGAGGCGGGAGAAGAAATTGCCGTAGAGCTTTGTGAGGCGATTATAAAGATCCTCCCCGTTCAGGGAATATACAGACTCTTCATACTCCGAAGAGATTCCGCTCTCCAGAGTGCGGATTTTCCGGCTCAGTTCGCTGAGCTCAAGAAAGATCTGTTCGCGTTTTGTAAACTGCCGCTCATCGAGAAGGGCGGGCGTGATGAAATCACTCCCGGACAACACCTGAAACAATCTTTGCCATAGAATCATCTGTTCTATGGAAAGGGTTCCGCATTCAAACTTCTCCTTCAGCTCGGTTTCGATCCCGGTGAGTTTCGAAAGGAGTTCCGCGGAGGTCTTCAGCGCCTGCCCGGTAGATTGCCTGGTCTCATAGGTAAGGCTCGGCAGGGAAAACCCGAACCATGCATTGTCTCGATAGTCATAGCCGATCGTCGGAAGAAACGCCTCATAATGGCGCAGGAGTTCATCGGTCTTCCGGAAGTATGCCTCATCTCTGATCTCGATCAGAGGAATCGTCCATGTCACATCGGGAAGCCCGCGAAGCCGCGAAAATTTCTCAAAGAGCTGATAGAGGCATAGATTGACGCCGTCATGTCTGCGGTGAAGCTCAAAGGCATACTCATCCAGCTGTTTCTGGGTGCGGATCTTTTCGCTGATCTCCGTTTCCGCTTCGGAAGAAACAGAGCTTGCGTCGGCGTGAAGAGTCTTGCAGAGATTGTCGATGACGGTCCGCTTGCTGGATTTATGACTGTGAAGTTCCAGACAGAAATCTTCCAGCCCGGCTTTGCGGAGCTTATCATATACCACATTCAAAGCGGCGAGTTTCTCCGAGACGAAGAGCACTTTCTTTCCGTCATAGAGACACTCGGCAATGATGTTGGTGATGGTCTGACTTTTCCCGGTTCCGGGAGGCCCCTGCAAAACAAAGCTCTTTCCCGATTTGGCAAGTTCGATTGCCTCCATCTGGCTCGAATCCGCATCCACGACGGAGTGAAGTTCCACCAGCGGATTGGAAAGGGGTTCCGGTTCGCTGACTGACAGGGAATCCGTATCTTCAATCGGCTCGGCGAGAAGCAGGCGGACATCGCGGTTGGCGAGAATCTTCTCTTCGTTGTCGATCAGATCCTGATACATGTTGATCTTGAGGAAGGAGAAGATGCCGAGCCGGCATTCCGAAGAGACGGTCCAGCTGAGCGGTGAAATAAGTTCTCTGACGGAATCGAGATAAGGCTCGAATCCTTCATCGTTGTAAGCCGGCAGCTTTACGCCGTATTCCGCGTTCAGCTTGAAAGAGAAGGTGGGATTCACCGCGATATCCCCGTCCAGGGAGCGGATGCGGTAAGGCGCTAACGCCGAGTCTCTTGTGATCGATACCGGTACGAGAAGAATCGGAGCGAGGTATTCCTGACCGGGATGTTCATCTTCCCGCCAGTGAATAAATCCGAAGGCAAGATAGGCCACATTCACGCCGGTCTCATCGAGAAACTCCCGGGTTCTCTTTTCTATGGTGCGCATTGCATAGCCGGGATTGCCGGACAGACTGAACACAAGAAGCTGTGACTTCTTTCTGATCTTGGGGGCATATTCCTCATAGAAAAGAGTCCGGTCAATGATCGGCTTCTGTTCTGCAGAAGAAGATCCGCGGAGTTTTGGATCAAAGACCTCAAATGCCGCATTGCCTTCGATCGCTTCAAAGAGCTCGGCGGCAGAGGGTTTCAGGATCTCCGCGGTAGAGGAAAGCGTATCCCGGAAACTGATGAGATTGTTTTTCTTTCCGGTATCGAGAAGCTGTTCGGCCCACTTTTCAAGGTTTGTATTGCCCATATGCATACCTCCCCGGTTCAGGAAGAACCGTCGATTCCGTATGGTCACGGATGTATTGCTGTACCTATTATATGAAAGATACAATGTAACATACGAAGCGGTGTGTGTTCTTGCCGCAGGAATCCCTGATTTTGACGGAAAGAAGATTCCGTGCCTTATGCATAGAATGAAATGACGGAAAGGAAAAAAGGGGTATGAGCAGATATATTCTGAATCGGCAGTTCCGGCTGAGAGGCTGGCATGGCCTGCCGTACGGAATCTATGATATGAAAAAAAACGCAGCACTTTTTGTGGATCAGAGCTGTTATGAAGTGATCATGAAATGTGATGCCGAACAGGAAATCGATCCTGATTCCCTGAGTGAAAGACAAAGGGAATTTCTGGAGGAAATGAAAAAGGGAAATATTATTTCAAAAGCCGGACCATACGATTTCCTGGGAATAGAACAGGCATATGCTGCTTATCCGACCCGGTATCGGGAGGAGGTTCACTGGTCGATTACCGGCGCATGCAATATGAAGTGCCGTCACTGTTTCATGTCAGCTCCCGAGGCAAAACACGGTGAGCCGTCGCTTGAAGAACTGCGGAAGATCGCAGATCAGCTGGCAGCGTGCGGATACTTCAATGTCAGTCTGACCGGCGGAGAACCTCTGATCCGGAAAGACCTTCCGGAGTTTCTCGACCTTCTGAAAGAGCGCGGCATAAATATCAGTACGATTTTCTCCAACGGCTGGCTGATCCGTGATTCCCTGCTGGACATGCTGGAGGAAAAAGGATTTCATCCGTCTTTTCAGCTGAGCTTTGACGGCATCGGCTGGCATGACTTTCTGCGCGGAGTGCCCGGGGCCGAGGCGCATACCGTAAGAGCACTGGAACTGCTGGAGAAGCGGGGAGTTCCGGTTACGGTCTCGATGTGTCTTCACCGGAAGAATGTCCATGTGATCCGGGACAGCGTTAACTTCCTGGCAAAGCTCGGAGTCCAAAGCGTGAAATTCAGTCAGATGATGGAACTCGGTGCCTGGGCAGATCCGGATCTTGCCCTGTTGAAACTTACGGAAGAAGAACGGCATTCGGTTTATGAAGCCTACATTCCGGAGTACTTTGAGGATGATGCGCCGACAGCTCTGATCCTTGGGGGAGCGTTTGTCTATTTTCCCGGAGCGCCGGACTACGCCATGAACTTTGTGCGCCATTGTTCCAAAGAAAAAGAAGACAAAACCCTGACCTGTGCGGTGCTCGGGAAGATGTTCTATATCGGTGCGGATGGGATGGTCGCTCCGTGTCAGGGCATGGCAGACTGTGAATTTGCGAAGAACTTTCCCAGTCTCAAAGATACGCCTCTGAAAGAGATCCTCACCGATTCGGAATATGTGAAGCTCAGCTATACGACGGTGAAGGATGTCCGTGAGGGAAATGAAGACTGCCGGGTATGCCCGTATACCGACCGGTGCACGGGCGGATGCCGCAACAGCGTGCTGATCAGCGGGAATAATTATTACGGGCCTGATCCCGAGGCGTGCTTCTTCTTCCGAAACGGATGGGACAAACGGATTGAAGAGGCTGCCAGGCCGGCATTGGAAGCGTATCTGAACCGTCACCCGGAGTACAGGGAGAAGAAACCGGAAGCCGGGAAGAACGTATGTCTTTGAATCGAAAAGAGGAAAAGAGGACTGTGAAGACAGGAGTCGAGGACTGGATCTTCACAAAGACCCCGCTGTGGCTCGGGCTGGTCGGGGACGCCCGCAGAAATGAACAGGTTCTCAAAGAGAAGAGACCTGCAGAATCCCGTCTGAAACAATGTATTGCAGAGGGCTGTATGCCGCTGAAAGAAGCTGCGGAAGACGATGCGGCAACGCTGGAACAGTTCGCGGAAATGTGTCTTGAGAAAACACCCGGTGAGGCAGAGATGCGGAGAATGCGGGATGTGCGGGAGCGTGTCCGCATGCTTTACCGTCTCCGGGAAGGTGTTTCTCTTCCCGGTACGGAAGAAGACCTTCTTTCCCTTTGGAAACAGGCGAATGACGGAGAGAACACAAAGTACGGTGATGGTCCGGTAACCTACCGAAAAAGCGGTGATCCTCTGCCGTTTGCACAGAAGAATCCTTCCGGCGGGCCGGATTTCGTGCCCGAAGGATGCGAAACAACAGCGCCGGATCAGATCATGATTGAAACCCGGCATCTTCTCGCTTTTCTGAAGACGGAGGAAGAACCGGAACTTAAGGCATGCGCGGTATTCTTTCTTGCCGGCAGGATTCATTCCTTCCGAGACGGAAACGGACATCTTCTGAGAATGCTTGTGATCGGAATTCTCTCCTCTTATTACGGCATAGAGACATTGCTTGCATTTCTGCAGAGACTGCAGATCAACCGGCCGCTGATTTCTGAAGAAGAGAGAAATACGAATCATCACCGCAAGGATCTGAGCGAAGTCGGCATACTGTTGATGAGGCTTCTGATCCTTTCGCAGAAAAACAGGATGTAACCTGTTAAATATCCCGATTATTGAGTAGTATGATTTTAAGGAGGCAGCTGGAGATGTCAAAAGAACAGGCAGTGAAATTTCTGAATCTTCTGGAAAGCGACAGTGAAACACAGGAAAAAATCCGTGAGAAAGGACCGGAAGAAGCGCTTGCATATGCGAAAAGCCTTCATTTTGATGTGACGGCGGAAGATCTGGAAGAAGCGGCAGGAGAAATCCGCAGAGAGCGCATGCATAAAACTATGCCGGGCCAGATACAGGAAACAGAGCTGGCATTCGTTACTGGCGGTAAACATGAAGAGGGACCGGGTGGGCATGATCTCGGGTGCAATTTCTATTTTTATGATTACGATTTCCAGATGAAATACATGATATTCTGCAACCATGAACATCTGTGTTTTCATCATTTCTATGTCTGCTTTTTTACGCCGAACAAGCCGCTACATCCCTATATGGACAGCTGAACCTTCAAGGAGAATTCAGACCTTGCCGACAGCCCGGGTTCCGGGCTGTTTTATGTCGGAACGGGGAGGAGATTCAGAAGATAAAGAAAAGCAGCCGATGGCTGCCGTCCCTTCTCTCATCCGTGAACGAAAGAAGGGAAGTATGGTTTTTCGCTAAGGGAAAAGTACTACAGCTCGATCATTCCCTGTACGTGTTCGCGGTATACCTTGCGGAAGAAATAGGTTGAAAGAATCAGAGAGGCGGTTTCCGCAATCAGGAAACACCACCAGACATTGTTCACATTGCCGGTCTTTGCAAGAAGCCAGGCGGCGGGAATCAGGATTACCAGCTGTCTTCCCACCGAGATGATCAGGGAGTAGATACTCTCCGAGAACGCCTGGAAGATGGAGCCGAGAACAATACAGATGCCCGCGAGCGGGAAGTGGAAGGAGATGATGTGAAGCGCGGGAACACCGATTCTCAGCATTTCCTCGCTGGCATTGAAGAAGCCGAGCAGCTGGGAAGGGAACAGGTTCATGATCAGGGTTCCAAAG
>JAFWCM010000027.1 GCA_017536885.1 Solobacterium sp. | reverse complement strand
CTGGAGATCGCTGTTCGGCGGGGTTGCGGGACAGTATGTCACGGATATTGTCGGAGATATTCTCTTCCATTCGGTGCCGTATTTCTCCATGGATAAGGGAAACCTCGAATATGAGGAATACAACAAGCTCGGCACCAAGGCCAGCCTTGGCTGTATCCGCCTCTGCGTGCGGGATGCGAAATGGATCTTTGACGAGTGTCCGATCGGAACCACGGTGGAGATCTATGATAAGGAAGGCGATCCGGGACCGCTCGGAAAGCCGGAACCGATTAAAATAGATGTGAATGATGAATGCCGCGGATGGGATCCCACAGACCCCGATCCGGAGAATCCCTGGAATAAATAGAGATCTGACAGCCAAGCCGGCTGTCATTTCATTCTCCGATCGCTGAGAGAGAAAGGCGGTGTATTCTTTCCCGCTCGCTCTTTGGCCAAGCTCTCTTCTGGTTACAGCCTCGGGCTTCAGAATCTGCTCATAGAATTCATGAAACAGCCGCAGGCTCGCTTCGGCTTTCCGCCCCGGAACCGATAGGGAAGCGGGAACGTTTTTCTGATGCAGAGAGCGCAGGGGCATGATGATCTTTTCCCGCCGGGCATCCCGAGCAGGGCTTAGACTGCCGGAAAGACGGCAGATCTCATTTTGAAAGCCGAGGTTCTTCACCGTTTGTCATGGTGCAGATTCCCGCGCTTTTTTCTGTCATGGCAAACAGCCTCCAGACCTTCCTGAAACGGCAGGGAAGAGAGTCTTTCCTGATTGAGATCTGCACTGATTCTTCTGATCCGGAAAGATATACCACAGCCCATCTTCTTCCGACAAACTTCATAAGGAATGGTATGATCATATCAGGTTACCAATCATTGGTAGTAAATAAACGGGAAGGTGATTAATCATTATGACATTTACCAGAGAGCAGGCTCGTACACAGTCCGTTACAGCGGAACAGCGTCTGAAGGAGGTATTCAGGGACAGAGTATCGGGCGGAACCGACGCGATGTTTTATGACGCGGCGCGGAAAAGAGTCATCGGGTTTACCGGTATGCCTTATACCATGCCGGTATGCCGGTATCTCGCAAGCGTTCAGCCGGTCTGTGCATTCATGGAAGAAGGAACAGGAGATCTTCTGTTCCGGATCGAAGACGGTGCGGTAACGGCAGAGAATGCCGAAGGAAAAGTATCCGCACCGAAGGAAGTGCTGGAGAAAGCACTGGAAGTCTACTGCAAACTCTATAACGCAAAGGGAGAACTCAACGAAAACGGAGAACTGACGCTGGATCTTATGACCATGCCGGTCGGTCCCCACTATCCGGTCAACCTGCTTCTCGGCAACCGGGCAGGCTATCCCTATCCGCTGATCACAACCCCCAAATCCGCTTTGGACGGACTGGGAAGAGGATCCTTCCGGGCAGCCGGATTCGATCAGGTGCTGGCGACGAGATGCGTGCTTGAAGTATCGGAAAACGGCGAACCTGCCAACCGTCAGTTCTATCTCACGGAAAACGGAAAGCAGATTTTCTATTCCGCGAATGTTCACGAAAACGTGAAGTCCGCAGTCTGCGTTCATTCCCAGAACCGTTCTGTGATCACCTATGAAACAGAAGACGGACTGAAGATTGTGCGCACGATCTTCATTCTCCCTCAGAAGGAAGGCATGCCCGCCGCAGTGGAAGCGCAGCGCATTGAGATCGAAAACCATTCCGGGAAGAAGAGAGATCTCCGCATCGTTCTGACGGGTGTCTTCGGATTTACGGATCCCGGTACGGTGGCCAGCGATATCGTCTATGCCAACCTCGTAGCGGAAAGCGAAATGCTGTATGACGACGGAAAGCCGGCGGTGCTCTCCCTGAGCTCCAAGCCGAAGATCGACATCGTCAAAAAGCGCTTCGCCCTGCTGTTTACGGAAGGCGAAACCATGGATGGATTCTGCACGAGTCAGGCGGATTTCATCGGAAACGGATCCCTGGATCATCCCGATCTCGTAGCTCATCTTCCCAACCAGCCGAGCCGGAAGATGACGCCGTTCTTCGCCATGGAAAAATCCTTCACGCTGGAAGACGGCGCTTCGAGAATCATCGACTCCTATGCCGGCATGTCGCAGTCGCTCGATGAAAATGAACCGGATTATGACAGCGAGATCACCGCATTCCTTTCGGTTTACCGCAATCCCGACGCCCTTGCTGAGGTGCTTGAGGAAATCATCGCATTCTGGAAGAAGTATCCGTCCTACATCGTTCCCAGAACCGAAGATTCGGTGTTCAACGCCTATGTCGGACACAACCTTCCGTTCCAGACGCTGTATCAGACCTATGTCTCCAGAGGCTTTGCCTGGACGCAGAAGTCCTATCGTGAAATCGGCTTCCGGGAAATTCAGGATATCTACGCATCGATGTACTATCTCAGCAATGAAGGCAATACCACGCTGATCAAGGAACTGATTTCCAGCTGGATCGAAAATGTCTTCCGCATGGGATATGCAAACCACAACTTTACTTTCCGCGGCAAAGAGCCCGGCGACTGCTCGGATGATCAGCTCTGGCTGACCCAGGCAGTCTACCGCTATGTCAAGCTGACCGGGGATACCGGCTTCCTGAACGAGATGTATCCGATCCAGGGCGAAAAGGCGGAGCGCTCTCTGCTCGATACCCTGGTGGCGCTGGTGACCTACAGCGGCAGGATCTCGGTCGGCAAGCATCATCTGCCGCTGCTGGACAAGGCGGACTGGAATGATACTCTCAAGCTCGACAAGGTCGTACTGCAGGGCCCGGCAAAAGAAGCGAAGTATATGCAGCAGCTGGAAGAAAAGCATCAGGAATACGGCGTGCCGTGGGAGAACGAACTCACCGAAAGCACCATGAATGCATGCCTGCTCAAGATCGCTGCGGATGAGCTCTGTGAACTTGCGCAGATGGTCGGAAGAGAGGATGCGGCTCAGTTTGCGAAATCCGTATCCGACGATGTCTATGAAAACATGCAGAAGTATGCATGGAAGGATACCTTCTTTGCAAGATGCCTGATCAACGATGTGCGTCCCGGCGGCTATACCTACCTTGGCGCAAAGGGAGACGGCCTTGCCCTGGAAGAGGGATTTGACGGAACCTATTTCCTGAATTCCTACAGCTGGCCGATCCTTGCGGGCATTGCGACAGAAGAGCAGATCCGCCCGATGCTCGATACCGTGAATCAGTATCTGCGCACCGATGCCGGTCTCAAACTCTGCACCCTGGTGGACTTCGACCGCCTGAATGTCGAAACCGGCACCGCCCTCTATTATCCGGGTGACAGAGAAAACGGCGGCGTGTTCAAGCACGCGGCAATGATGGCGACCGTGGCTTCTCTGCGGGCTGCCAAGATCGTCAAAGATGAGGCGCTTGCGAAAGATCTTGCGGAGCTTGCATTCTTCATGATCAGCCGTACGCTTCCGTACAGAACGATGCAGGATCCGTTTGTCCTCAAGGGCAATCCGCGCTTCTGCACGCAGTACAACAACAGCGAGACGGGCGAGAATATCGGACCGATGCTTTCCGGCACCGCTTCCTGGCTGACCCTTGCGGTCTATGAGTATTTCGGAATCGAAACCGATCTT
>JAFWCM010000194.1 GCA_017536885.1 Solobacterium sp. | reverse complement strand
TGATTGAGGGACGGGTATCGAGCACGACCTTCACCCCGTCATTCATCATCCGCTTGAGCATCGTGCGCACATCGCTTTCAAGATAGCTCTGGCTGTACCCGGCCAGGACAAAGTAATCGCCTTTGTAAAGACGTGCCGTCTTGGCCATCAGCCGCTCCATGTCATCCTTGGAGATCAGCGGTCCCTCGCCGTTAAGGTCGGTCTCCTTCTGCCCGTCGGCGAGCTTTACGTTGACTCTTGTATGACCTTCGGTATAGGTGAAACTCGGCTGGATGAAGGATTACTTTTCCAGCAGGGTGATGAAGAAATCCTTGTTGAAGCCTCCCACAAAGCCGAGCGCCCGGGTGGGAATCTGCAGGTTGCTGAGGACAATGGACACATTGATCCCCTTGCCTCCCGCTTCGTAGTATTCCTTCCGGCTGCGGTTGTATGCCCCGGCCTTAACCGGCTGATCAAACTCCATGAAATAGTCGAGAGACGGATTCATCGTGCAGGTGCAGATCATAGATAATCCTCCAGAGCGCAGGCAAGAATGGTCCGGATCAGAACCGCCGCATCCTCCAGTTCTTCCATGACGCAGTATTCATACGGCCCGTGGAAGTTATTTCCTCCCGTTCCGAGATTCGGACACGGCAGGCCGCGGAAGGAAAGCGCCGCTCCGTCCGTCCCGCCGCGGATCGGCAGTTTCTCCGGCAGATAGCCGAGCTTTGTAAGTGCCTTTACGGCAAGAATGCTCGGTTCCGGCTGTCCGGAAAGCACTTCTCCCATGTTCCGGTAGGATTCCCTGAACGTAACCCTGAGGCAGTCCTCGCCGTATTCAGCGTTCATGTAGTCACAGAGCCGCTCCATCAGCGTGTGATATTTTGCCAGGGCTTCACGTGAGAAATCTCTGAGAATATAGCTCAGTTCGGCTTCTTCCACCGAGCCTCTGATTTCCTGAAGATGAATAAATCCCTCTCTTCCCTCGGTATGCGCAGGCGTCAAAGCTTCGGGAAGGCGGGAGGCATACTGGGCCGCGATCAATGCGGCGTTCTTCATCCGGTTTTTGGAATTGCCCGGGTGAATGGCAAAGCCGCGGACGCTGACAACCGCGGAATCCGCATTGAAGGTCTCATCCGAATAGAAGCTCACCGAATCTCCGTCCATCGTGTAGGCAAAGTCCGCTCCGAATTTTTCGATATCAAAGCAGTCGGTGCCGCGGCCGATCTCCTCATCCGGCGTAAAGGCAACAGCGATCTCCCCGTGCTTTTCTTCCGGATGATTGTAATAGTATTCCAGGGCATCCATGATGCAGGCGATGCCCGCCTTGTCATCGGCCCCGAGCAGTGTGGTTCCGTCTGTTACCATCAGGGTTTTGCCGGCCAGATCTTTCATCCACGGAAAATCCGCAACCAGCGTGGTGCGCTCCTGGTTCAGCTTAATATCCCCGCCGTCGTAGTTTTCGATGATCCGGGGACTCACATCCTTTCCGCTGAAGTCGGGTGAGGTGTCCATGTGGGCGATAAACCCGATCCGCGGCAGCTTCTCTTCCGTATTGGCGGGAAGATGGGCATAGATGTAACAATTCTGATCCACCGCCGCATCCGTCAATCCGATTTCCTTCAGCTCTTCGACCAGCAGATTGGCAAGGTCAAACTGCTTCTCGGTGGAAGGATGGGTCTCTGATTCCGGGTCCGACTGGGTATCAACCCTGACATAACGCAGCAGACGTTCTTTTACACTCATAATGAATACTCCTAAATAATCTCTCTGACCTGCATCTGTGAAAAGGTACAGTCAAAATAGGAATCCTGCGGCGAGCAGGCATAGATCCCCGCCGTCACGGATTCTCGCTGCGAGGCGAAATGAAGCCATCGCATGTCGGAATACTTTTCGCCGTTAAAGCTGTACTGAAACCGGCAGTTTCCCCGCCAGAACAGAACTCTGAGATACATCCACCGGATCCCGCTGCCGATTTCCCGGCAGCTTCTGTCGCCGTATCCGTCTCCGTATACCGTGCAGGCAAGATCCAGCCCTTCTCTGCGGCATTCAATTCCCGCCTTGGCCCAGCGGGAATTGGAGTGATGCAGGAGGATTCCGCATTCATCGTCGGGACTGCGGAAGCGGTAGTCAATGCGCACGGAAAAAGCAAAGCTCTCCATGGGATCCAGCGTCATGCCGAAGGCATCGGTGCTGTCATAGAAAAGCGACTGGAAACTCGTATACGGTTCCGTTTCAATCACCAGATGTTCTTTGCCCATGGTATACATGGTCGGTCTGCGCATCCAGTGCATCGCGGATGGATCCAGATATTCACTCATCAGTACATCTCCACGTGTACCACTTTCCCCAGAAGCCTGAGATTGTCTGCCATTTCGTTGATCAGAGCGATCTTGGCATTCAGGCTGATCGGGGAATAGTCAATCGCCGAATGGGCGGGATTGTCACTGAGTCCGACCATGAAGGTGATCCAGCTCGATTCGAGAAGAACGCGGACAAGGCAGGAAGCGCCGTCCTGTTCCTTCGAGAGTTCAAGGTCTTCCTCATATTTCTGATCTTTTGCGGCATGGTCAAGATATCTCGAAACCTTCTGCAGGGTCAGAACCCCTTCCGTCACGAGGTCCACGCCTTCGATAAAGCCCTTGGGAGGGACATCCGGACGCATGTTGAGAATGCTGTCGGTGAGGATCTCCTTGCCGAGAATCCGGGCGACAATCGTACTCGTCGTTCCCCCGCAGCACACCATCTTGCCGGTTGCCGCAAGCAGCTTCTTCACGACCTTCGCATCATCTTCGGGCTTCTCCGGCGGTCCGACCATGACGCGGGTTTCCGTCGCGGGAATCACGCGCAGACAGCAGACTGTGGAATCATCTCCCGGCTTTCCGTCATAGAGGTAATCCACGTTGGTCAGCAGGATCCGCGTGATTTCGCGGGAATTGTCTTCGGGGGTGGTGGATTCCACCAGGAACTTCTCCACCTCATCATGGCCCCAGCCGAAGTTCAGCGACATCCCCACGCCGGCATGAAGCACACCGTCGGAGAAGGTGATGAAGCAGTCGCCCGGTTCCACCAGCATGTTGGTGATGAAGATCTTTCGGCCGTTGAGTTCCTCGCACTGACGCTCATGCGGGAAGATCTTTCCCTTGCGCATGATGATACAGCCGGGATTGTCAAACTCGGCGATATAGGCGGCGCCGTCATAATAGATCTGTACGATCGTGAAAGTGGAATAGGCAACGCCGCGCTCACTGCACACCGGCAATGTATCGGCAATGGTTTCCACCGCATCCGACAATAACATTCCCGAGAAGATCATCTCGGCGAGAATCGTACTCGTCAGTGTCGACAGGATATTCGCCTTGACCCCGCTGCCGAGGCCGTCCGCGAGAACCATGACCAGACAGTCATCGCTTCTTCTGATCTGGACGCGGTCCCCGCACAGTTCCTCTCCATAGTGGTTCAGCGAGCGCCAGTAGGCATCAATGTAGAACTTTTCACTCATCTTCGTCCTCATCCATTGCCCGCTTGAGTTTGGTCAGAGCGACTTTGGATTTCGCGGTTGTTTCGCCGAGCAGGCTCGCGATTTCCTGAACCGTACGCATCTGTTCGTCGATGACCTGGGCTGTTACATCCATGGTTCTCTCACGCATCCTGCGCAGTTTCTCTTCCTTCTGGTTCTCATCCGTGCGGTCCATCAGAATCAGCACATAGAGATCCTGGCTTTCCACCCGCACAATCGCGTGATCGATCAGCTTCTTGTAGGTATCGTAGTAAATCCGGATATATTCCGTCTTTCTTCCCGTCAGCCGGATCAGCCGCTCGAGGGCATCATCGGGAAGCACGGCCGCAATCGGCATGCCGGTCGGATTGATCATATCGAGATTGACCATCTTCCGGCCGGAGGGATTCATCTCGCGGATATTGAGATTGCCGTCGAGCACCACGATGCCGTTGGGTGTGTTTTCGATGACGACATTGGACAGGGATTCCGCCCGCTCCAGCGCTTCCGGAAGGCAGAGTCTCGGATCGGCCTTGCCGTCGAGCACGGCGATCGCCTTGAGGCGGCAGGTCTCATAGCCGCAGGCACCGCAGTCATGGATCTTGTCCGGGCTGCTCTTGCCCATCTTGATCATCTCGGCCTGAATCTCCTCTTCGGAATGATGAATGCGGAAAATATCCTCGGGATGCCACTGTGCCGAGAGATCGAGCGGAAGCGGACCGCCGCTGATCTTTTTGCCCATGTCCACATTTTCGCGGATCACACTCTGGCCAAGCCATTCATTGTGCTTGAAATGGGAGAGCAGCGGGCCGCCCATGCAGGAGCCGATGCATGCGGACATCTCCGCGAAGTAGCCCTTCAGGGTTCCTTCCTTCATGGCTTCGAGCACCTGCTTGATGCGGTCTACCCCTTCCACATCAATGTATTTGTA
>JAFWCM010000193.1 GCA_017536885.1 Solobacterium sp. | reverse complement strand
GGAGCCTTTACACGGACCTCATTGATTGCCTTGACGCATTCAAAGATCTTGTCCTTCGGAATATTTCCGGCTGTTTTCACAGAGACTCTGTGTTTGTCGCCGCCGTCGACGACAACCGTGGATGTGACGGTTCTTTCCGGATGGGTCACCTCATTGCGGGCGTACTTGTCGCCGATCGCACATGTGTTTCCGGTAACGGAGAGAACTTCGCCGTTTTCAAGTTCCACGGTAATCTGGCAGCCCATCGGGCAGCCGATGCATGTAAGTTCTTTTCTTTCCATGGTTACTCCGCCTCAATCTTTACCGTGATGGTCTTCAGACCGGGTTTTTCCGCGAGTTTCTTCTTCTGGAGAATCACCTGTTCCATTTCACCCGGCGCAAGAATCCTCTTCTTGTTGTGCATGACGCGCTCATCATCGAAATAAACGCTCACGAAGGAATCCTTGTACACTGCGCCGACACGGAACCGCACTGTGAGAAGATCGTCCATGTTGTCGACATTGATGGTGGTCGGAACGGTGTAACGGGCACCGTCTGTCGCCTTCACTTCGATCACATGTCCGCCTTCCGTGTCTTTTCCGCCGGCCTTGACGAACTTCGCAGCACTTTCGCCTGCCTTCTTCGCTTCTTCCGAAACGTAGTCGACAAGATCATGTACGTGAAGGACGTTACCGCAGGCAAAGACGCCCGGGATGTTGGTTTCAAGACTTTCGTTGACAATCGGTCCGCTGGTGACAGGGCTCATCTTAATGCCTGCCTTGTTGGACAGCTCGTTTTCGGGAATGAGACCGCAGGAGAGAAGCAGCGTATCACAGGTATAGCGCTCTTCCGTGCCCGGAATCGGCTTCATGTCCTTGCCAACTTCGGCGATTGTCACGGCGGTGACGTGTTCCTTGCCTTCGATGTCCACAACGGTGTGGGACAGCTTCAGAGGAATGTCGAAGTCATTGAGACACTGAACGATGTTTCTCTTGAGACCGCCGGAGTAAGGAAGCAGCTCGGCTACGACCTTGACGATAGCGCCTTCCAGCGTCATACGGCGGGCCATGATCAGTCCGATATCACCGGAACCGAGAATGACAACCTCACGGCCGGGCATATAGCCTTCGATGTTGACCAGGCGCTGTGCGGTACCGGCAGAGAAGATGCCGGCCGGACGATAGCCCGGAATATTCAAAGCGCCTCTTGGCCTTTCGCGGCATCCCATGGCGAGGATGACGGCACCGGCCTGAATCTGATACATGCCGTCGGCGCGGCTCATCGCTGTGACAACCCGGTCGGGAGAGATATCCATGACCATGGTGTTCAGGCGATACTCGATCTTCGCTTCCAGAACCTGATCGATAAACCGTCCTGCGTATTCCGGTCCGGTCAGCTCTTCCTTGAAGGTATGAAGACCGAATCCGTTGTGAATGCACTGGTTCAGAATACCGCCGAGTTCCTTGTCGCGCTCGAGGATAAGAATCTTATCAATGCCAGCTTTTCTGGCGGAGACTGCGGCCGCAAGGCCTGCCGGTCCGCCGCCGATGATTACGATGTCATATGAGATCATAATTCGCCTCCGTTTGTTCCCTTGGTTCTTTCAAGGACAATATTGCTGCGGCCGCCGCTCTTGGTGATTTCTTCCAGCGGAAGTCCGAGTTCGCGGTGCAGAATTTCCATAACACGCGGTGAGCAGAAACCTGCCTGGCATCTTCCCATGCCGGCGCGTGTACGGCGCTTGACGCCGTCAAGGCTGCGTGCGCCCAACGGCCTGTGGATCGCATCGAGTATCTCACCTTCGGAAATGGATTCGCAGCGGCAGATGATCTGGCCGTAAGCGGGTTCCTTCTTAATGAGTTCGTTGCGCTCTTCGATACTGAGGTTCTGCGGGTTCAGGATGCCCTTGCGCTTGGAGATCCAGTTCTCCTTTTCGGTAAGTTTCATCATATCCTTCAGCATCCCGCCGACCATTTCGCCGATGGCAGGAGCGGAAGTAAGACCCGGGGATTCGATGCCGGCGCAGTCAATGAAATGAGGAGCGTCTTCCACTTCCCTGATGATGAATTCGTGGTTCGCCTCATGGGCACGAAGTCCGGCAAAGCTTGTGATGACCTTGCGCATCGGCAGGTTCTTCACGTGATCGTTCGCCTTGGCGATCAGATCGTTGATTCCATCAGCGGTGGTGTTGTTGCCTTCCTTGTTCTCAAGGTCGACCGCGGTAGGTCCGACGATCAGGTTGCCGTGGATGGTCGGGGAAACAAGAACGCCCTTTCCGAGGTTGGTCGGCTGCGGGAAAATCGTCTTGTCCACATGGCCGCCGACTTCCTTGTCGAGCAGGCAGTAATCACCGCGTCTCGGCGTGATCTTGATCTTGTTCTTGCTGACCATGTTGTGGATGACATCGGCGTAGACGCCGGCTGCGTTGACAACATATTTGGCCAGGTACTCACCGTTGTTGGTGCGCAGATGCCAGATGCCCTGCAGATCCTTCTGGATGTCTTCCACCTGAGTATTGAAACGGAATTCCACACCGTTGACAGCTGCGTTTTCAGCCATCGCGATGTTCAGAATGAACGGGCAGATGATTCCGCTGGTCGGTGCGTAGAGCGCACCTTCCACATTGTCGGAAAGGTTCGGTTCCATCTCCAGGCATTCTTCCCTGGTGAGAATCCGGAGGTCCTTAACGCCATTGGCAATGCCGCGGTCATACAGTGTCTTAAGACCGTCGAGTGCTTCCTTGTGGATGCATACGACCATAGCGCCGTTTCTGCGGAACGGAATATCCAGATCTTCGGCCAGTTGGCCCATCATCTCATTGCCTCTGACATTCATCTTCGCCATGAGGCTTCCCTCAGCGGCGTCGAATCCTGCATGGACAATTGCCGAATTCGCTTTGGATGTTCCTTCGCAGACGTCCTCACATTTCTCCAGCACGCAGACACTCACATTGTAGCGTGACAGTTCTCTGGCGACGGAGCTACCCGTAACTCCGGCGCCGATGATAATTACGTCATACATGGTTTTGCTTTCCTTTCGAAAATTGTTATTGAGTGTTTTTTCGAACAGCACAAACTGCCCGAAAATTGGTTTTTACGCAAAAGAGGAACCGGCAGATCTGCTATTGTGCCCCTGCCGATTCCTCAGCTTATGTGCTTTTTACACAAATCGCTTTCTGCTGACTAATCTAAGAGATAAAATCTTTTTTTAATTACAGTCCAGCCAGGACGTTCCACAGCAGGGATGCGCAGATACCGCCGAGAATCGGAGCAACTGCAGGAATCCATCCATAAGCCCAGTCAGGATCTTTCTTGCCCTTGTTCGGAGCGAGGAGCTGATAAGCAAGACGAGGAGCTGTGTCTCTGGCCATGTTCATTGCATAACCGGTAAGTCCGCCGAAGGAAGCACCGCAGGCAACGATTACACCGTATACGAGAATCCATGAAACATTAGATTCACCGGCAGCTGAAGGAATGTTGGCAAGTGTGAAGACGAGGACGAAGGTAGCGACAAACTCAGACAGGAAGTTCAGTCCGGTATTGCGGATCGACGGACCTGTGCAGAAGCAGCCGCGGATGACTGCATCGTCATCGGTAGCCTTGATATGATCGCCATAGAGAACCATCAGAAGCGCAGCGCCGCAGAAGCCGCCGAGCATCTGTGCTACAAAGAAGCCAGGAACGAGGCTGAAGTCACCAGTACGTACCGCAGCACCGATGGTAACTGCCGGGTTGAACGAGGACTGAGGGGTGTATCCGCTGACTGCGAATGCAGGAACCATAACGGCCATAGCCCAGCCGATCAGGATGTGAACGGTATTTCCGCCCTTCATGCCGGATTTGTTCAGGCTGACGTTGCAGCAAACGCCATCTCCCAGAAGAACAAGTAACATTGTTCCCAAAAATTCACCGATAATTGCTTTCATGATTTTTTCTATCTCCTTTAGTTAAATCTTTTGATTATTCCCTTATTTGAATTGTCAGAAGCGTAGATTATTTTGCCCAGCCGAGGGTGCAGTTGACTGCCTGTTTCCAGCCCTTGAGTTCCTTGGCTCTGGTTTCTTCATCCATCTGCGGCTCGAACTTGCGGTCGATTTCCCAGTTGCGGATGACGTCTTCCTTGCTGTCCCAGAATCCTACTGCAAGACCTGCGAGATAGCTTGCGCCCATCGCGGTTGTCTCAACGCATACCGGACGATGAACCGGTGCATTGATGATGTCAGCCTGGAACTGCATGAGGAAGTTGTTCTTGCATGCGCCGCCGTCGACTTTGAGAGCCTCGAGCTTGACGCCGGAGCCTTCTTCCATCGCTGTCAGAACATCACTGGTCTGGAATGCGAGGGATTCGAGAGTCGCACGGATCAGATGATATTTGTTGACACCGCGGGTCAGGCCGGTGACAGCACCGCGTGCATACGGATCCCAGTACGGAGCGCCCAGTCCGGTGAAGGCCGGAACGACATAGCATCCGTTGGTATCGGAAACACGGGTTGCGAAGTATTCGGAATCCGGTGAGCTGTCGACGATCTTGAGTTCGTCACGGAGCCACTGAATTGCAGCGCCTGCTACGAATACAGAACCTTCGAGAGCATATTCAACCTTGCCGTCGAGACCCCATGCGATGGTGGTCAGAAGACCGTTGTTCGGATAAATCGGCTTGGTACCGATGTTCATGAGCATGAAGCATCCTGTACCATAGGTGTTCTTGGCCATGCCGGGCTTGAAGCAGGTCTGACCGAAGAGAGCTGCCTGCTGGTCGCCGGCAACGCCTGCGATCTTGATCGGGCCGCCGAAGAATTCCGGATCGGACTCGCCGTAAATGGTGCTGGACGGTTTTGCTTCCGGCAGCATGCTCATCGGAACTTCGAGCTGCTTGCAGAGAACTTCGTCCCAGGTGCAGTCGTTGATGTTGAACATCAGAGTTCTGGATGCGTTGGAGTAGTCTGTCGCAAATACAGCGCCCTTTGTGAGCTTGTAGATCAGCCAGGTATCTACCGTACCGAATGCGAGTTCACCCTTTTCCGCTCTTTCACGTACGCCTTCGACATTGTTGAGGATCCATCTCAGCTTTGTTCCGGAGAAGTACGGGTCGAAAACGAGACCTGTCTTATGATATGCGGAATCTGCGATATCCGGATATTTGCCGATGAGTTCTTCCTTCATGTCAGCGGTTCTGCGGCACTGCCATACGATTGCGTGATAGACCGGCTGGCCTGTTCTCTTATCCCAGACAATCGTTGTTTCACGCTGGTTGGTGATGCCGATTGCAGCGATATCTTCCGCCTTTGCGCCGACCTTCTGCATTGCCTGACGGGCAACGGACAGCTGTGTCTGCCAGATTTCGTTTGCGTCGTGTTCAACCCAGCCCGGTTTCGGATAGTACTGTGTGAACTCTTTCTGCGCTACAGAGCACATCTCACCCTTTTCGTTGAAAAGGATACATCTGTTGCTGGTTGTGCCCGCATCGAGCGCCATTACATACTTTGCCATTTCTAGTGTCCTCCTTAGAATTATTTAGGCATTCATGTAAAAGCAGTAATGCTTTTTTAATCCTTCTTTGTAAGTGCGTTCTTTTCCGAGAACCCCTGTTCCTGGGATTCCGCAACCCGGTATTTTTAATATAGAAAATGAGTATCATTTTGTCAGAGACACAATGAAAACATCTGCTTCTGCCAGTGAAACCGAGTCGATTTTTTATTCCGGAATTACGATTCGTATAAAGCGCGCAGCGATGATGCAGGAGTTACCGATCGGGTCCTGCTTTTCGAAAAAAACAAACAAGAATGTTGAAGTTCCGATCCAGAACGTGGCTCTATTGGTTCCTTCTCTATCTTGTCTCCCTGTTTTTCATACTCACAGTGTCTGCCTGCATCTCGATGACTTAAATGTACCACTTAAAATACGCATATTCAAGAATTTTAGCCCGAGTTTTTTAGACATTCCTGGAATTTTGTCAATTCTTCAATTTCCATCTCATTTGCCGAAAAATTTGGTGAATGTCAAAAAACGGCTTTGTTGTGCGGTTTTTCACACTTTGCAGGATTCTTTTCCGATGTTTTTCTGATTTAATTAATGAAGCGAATTAATTCAAGCCTTTAATTTTTACATGCATTTTATGCCGTTTTCGAAGCTCTTTCTCATCATCGCTCTCTGTCCGGTATTTGTTTTACTCTTTTAATTAATGCATTTTCAACCGCTTTTTGTGATTTTTTTCGTAATACGCGCATGTCCGCTGATCATGCGGCCTGCGGCGTTTCGGACACGGAAAGAAACCGGAAGCTCCGGTCTCCCTCTTTTTCAAAATTTGTGAATTTTTATCATTTGATACTTTTTTCACGAATTTCCGATTTTTTCAATTTCTTCCCCGATTTCGGATGACAGCAAAAAAATTTGGAGTATATTAAAATGTAGAAACGCTCGGAAGATAGATCAGATCATTTCATCGGAGGTGGCTGTTTATTTGAATCATTTACCGGATCGGAAAAGAATGTGAAAAATCAGAACATCCTGGCCCATGCAGGAAGGTATTTGTCACATTTTTAATTCGAACCGGGACCAGGCCCCAGGAAATGCATGCATGTATTGCCGGATGGCTTCCGCAGTTCCATGTCGTTACGCATATCAGCCAAAACGTTTCAGTGATAACCGCAGTCAAGGAGGATAGAAAATGCCCAGCAGAATTTATGAATGTATTGAAAAGATCGCAGAAAAAATCAAGGAAAACAAGGATTTGCTCACAGATCTCGACCGGGAGATCGGTGACGCTGACCATGGCGTAAACATGGCACGCGGATTCTCTGCCGTTGAGGAGAAGATCCCGAAAGATGATGACGACATCGGCGTCGTGCTCAAGAAGACAGGCATGACCCTGCTCTCCACCGTCGGCGGCGCTTCCGGACCGCTGTACGGCACCGCTTATATGGAAGCCGGCAAAGCCGCAGCCGGAAAGACGGAGATCACCGCCGAGGACTTCGGCGCCATGCTCGGTGCCGCCATCGCGGGAATTCAGAAGCGCGGCAAGGCGGTTCAGGGCGAGAAGACCATGCTCGATGCACTGATCCCCGCCCAGGAAGCCTATCTTGCCAAAGTTGCGGAAGGTGCAGATATTGTCACGGCGCTCGATGCGGCGTGCGATGCTGCGAACAAGGGAATCGAATTTACCAAGACGATCCGCGCCACCAAGGGACGCGCAAGCTACCTCGGCGACCGCAGTATCGGCCACCAGGATCCCGGAGCCACTTCCGCCACGATAACACTCGAAACCATCCGTGATTTCCTGAAGGGATAATCGTTCATGGTAGGACTGGTCATTGTCTCCCACAGCTGGAAGATCGCGGAAGGAATTAAGGATCTTGCCCTTGAAATGGCAAGAAACTATACCGGACTGCACTGTGCGGCGGGACTTGAAGACGGAACGATCGGAACCGATGCGGTCCGCATCATGGAAGCGATCCAGGCCGCTGACAGCGGTGACGGTGTTGTTGTGCTTGCAGATCTTGGCAGCGGTATTATCAGCGCCGAAACGGCGATTGATATGCTGGACGGTTCGGTGAAGGTAAAAATCGCCGATGCGCCGATCGTCGAGGGATCGATTATCGCCGCCGTTGAAGCATCGATCGGAAGTGATTTCGACAAGGTACTTGCGGAAGCGGAAAAAACAAGAGAGTTCCATAAGATTCAGTAACAGCTCATTCAGATCGGACTTATGCCATAAGGTGAATTATGGCTGGGGCGTAACTCATACGCCTGCTCTTCATTGTTAAAGGAGGATAGTTATGAAGAAGCTTATTAATGAGGTCGACAATGTAGTAAACGAAATGCTGGACGGCATGGTGCTTGCCTGCCCGAAGTATGTAAAGCGCCTGGAAGGACTTGAGGTTCTCGTTCGTGCCGGCGGCTCCCAGGGCAAGGTGGCTCTTGTCTCCGGCGGCGGAAGCGGACACGAACCTGCTCATGGCGGATTCGTCGGAAAAGGCATGCTGGATGCGGCAGTAGCCGGTGCGGTATTCACCTCCCCGACTCCCGATCAGGTTTATGAGGCAATCAAGGCCGCCAACGGCGGAAAAGGCGTTCTCCTTGTAATCAAGAACTATACCGGTGACGTAATGAACTTCGAAATGGCCGCGGATATGGCAGCCGATGAAGGCATCGAAGTTGACAAGGTTATCGTCGCCGATGACGTAGCTGTCGAAAACAGCACCTGGACAACCGGACGCCGCGGGATCGCCGGCACAATCTTTGTCCACAAGTGCGCAGGCGCCTGCGCTGAGATGGGCGGAAGCCTTGCTCAGGTAAAGGCGATTGCGGAAAAGGTCATCGCAAATGTTCGTTCGATGGGTATGGCAATCGAGGCCTGCACTGTTCCGGCAGCCGGAAAGAAGAGCTTCGATCTTGCCGAAGATGAAATCGAAATCGGTATCGGTATCCATGGCGAGCCGGGCACCCACCGCGAAAAGATCAGCACCGTCAATGAGATTGCCGATCAGCTGATCGCCAAGATTCTCGGCGAAGGCATCTACAATGCCGGCGATGAAGTCGCTGTCATGGTCAACGGCATGGGCGGCACTCCGCTGATGGAACTCTATGTTGCCAACAAGCACATTTCCGATGTTCTTGCCGCTAAGGGAATCAAGATCTACAAGACCATCGTAGGCAACTACATGACCAGCCTTGATATGGAAGGCTTCTCCATCACCCTTCTCAAGCTCGACGACGAACTCAAGCAGTGCCTCGATGCACCGGCTGACACCCCTGCATTCGTTCAGTACTGAGTCTCTCATTCCTGAATATCAGAAAACACCGTCCCGCAAAGGGGCGGTGTTTTTACGGGAAGGGGTTTATCAGCACCGGATTCTCTCTTATGCGGAACATATCCTTTACTGCGCTTCCCGGGAATCCTGATCCGGAATACAATCGTCAGCTCAATTCTGCGTAGTTTCAAAGACCCTCCGGATTTCATCATTTCATTTTTCCCATGCCGGATCATTGAATCAGAAGAACCGCCGGGGAGCTGACAGAAGTATAAAAACCCGACGCGCCCAGGGTACAGTGCAAGGCACAATACGATGGCTGCGTCGGATTTTTATTTCAGTCTGTGGTTTCGATGAAATGCATTCTCCCGGAATTCATCGAACTCCGTTCAGCAGTATCCCTGTTCTGTCAGGATTACCAGTTTTCCTGCCACTGATGACCGCATTTTCTGCATTTGAATACGCCGATCTCATCATGTTCATAATACAGATAGACATCGCCGCTTCCGCAGTGCGGGCACTTCTTGCCGAAGCTTTCCCCGCCGGCCACTTTATCGAGGTTTTCCTCTTTCTTGACCACATTCTTCTTGTTTTCTTCCATGTTCATAATCTCCTTTTCTGTTTCAGAACAGCCTTATTCAGCTTTCCTATATTCTATACGACGTTTTCGATCCGAATCCTCTGTTTGACAGTTTTTTTCTGTTTTTTTTACCGAATCAACGGCATTTTTTTACCGAATATCCTTCTTCGGACTCCGGTGAAATACGGTTTTAGGAACACTTATGAGAGATGTTTCTCAGAACCATACAAGAGCTGATGATTCCGGTCAGAGAAAGAATATGGAGACATGCCCAGAAGCCGATGCGGGTGTTGTCTCTTGTATTCGGCACTTTCTGCCCGCTGTCCGCATTGAAGATCTGCGGCAGCGGAATAAACGGAGAATCCTCTTCGGATCCGGAATCGGATCTATGGCCCGGGGATTTCTTCACAATGCGGAAGGTGATATCCCTTGAACCGGACAGGGTTGTACCCCGTCCGAGAATCGTAATGGTTCCCGTACCGACATTAATATTGTCCCGGTAGCTCAGGGTATAATCCTCCCCTTCCTTCAGAACTCTTCCGTTCAGCAGGATGCGCGGTTTTGGCTGCAGAGGCTTTCCGGTATAGGTTTGCTCTGCGATGGGCGGGATTGTCACAAGATCGGAATCCGCCGGACACGGGGAGATCACAAACGGAATGCGTCTGTTCCCCTTGAAGTTTCCGATGCCGGAAACCGTGACTTCCGCATTGCCCGGGAAGGTATTGTTCTTATAGCTCAGAGTATAATCCACGCCTTCCTTCAGTGCGTTTCCGCCGAAGGCAAGCACAGGGGCCGGGCAGACGTGACTGCCCGTATAATCCTGATCGCTGATCTCGGAAGCGGTGACGGAATCAGAATCGATCGCAAGCGGTGTAATGTTAAAAGGCTCATTGCGGATACCGCTGAAATTCCCGATGCCGGTAATGGTTACCTCTGCCTTGCCGGCATCGGTATTGTCATTCCATGACAGGGTATAATCCGTGCCTTCCGTCAGCGGATTCCCGTTGAAGAGAACCACCGGCTTTTCTTCGATGGGAATTCCGGTATACGCCTGATCTTTCATTGCCTGAACCGTGACAGTATCTGATTTGATCGAACAGGGAACGATCCTGAATGTCAGAGTTCCGATATCCGTGAAATTACCGGTGCCGGTACAGCTGATCTCAGCGGTTCCGACATTGATATTCTTCTGAAACGACATTGTATAATCCGTATCAGCCGCAAGCCGGTAGGTGAATTCCTCCTCTGTTCCCTCATCGCTGATGAGTTCAAGAATCACATCCGGCGTAATCGCACTTCCGGTATATACCTGATCTTCGATCGCATCCCCGACACACGCTGTGATCGAAGCGGGTTTGATCTCAAACTGAGTATCAGCCACCCCGGTGTAATCCCCTTTTCCGTACACGGTGATGTCATAGTTTCCCGTATCGATCATATGATCCGAATGTTTGAAAAGATCATAGTCCTTGCCTTCCGTCAGGATATTGTCGAGATACTGAAGGGTCGGTGTCTCTTCCCTGCCGCTGAACACCGAATAACTGATTTCCGTGCAGCGGATGTCCGTAATCACATCGGTGGGGTTGTCGATCACCTCTTCGGTAATCTCCATTTCATAGCCATATATATTTCTTACCGTCACCCGGTAATCGGTCTTGTATTCCCCGCCCATATCATCATGGATATCGGGAATATCATCCAGTGCATACATGTCGGTGGAGATATTCGAATAGTTTGAAGCATTGAGCATGAAGGTCTTTTCACTGATCGGGAGGTCCACGTTCTTCGAGTTGTTGAGAGTGACTCGATTTACCATCTGGACTTCCACATCCCTGAGCAGATCCTTCGCATTGACCACGACGTAATCATTATTCTCTCCGTTATAGGAGAAGCCGGTCAGAACTTTGTTCCGATCGAACAGGAGATCGACCGGGGCCAGGGTATCTGTGCTTCCCACCCGGATGACCGCCGGCGACTTAAATCCCGTATCAGTGTCATAAACCATTGCCATATGAACCAGATCTTCGGCATCTTTCACCGCATACCAGCTCCGCGGCTCCGCCGGAGAATTCCATATGGATGTGGAGTCATTGAGCCAGCGGATGTATTCCTTCAGATATTCCTCGCCCTTGCCTGCAGGAGGGTCTTCCGGTTCCGCATTGATTTCTCCGACAGAAATCATGAAATCCGCGCCAAGTTCCGCCAGTTTTTTCACCTCCGGATGCGTTTCGATATACTCACTCAGCACCGGCAGCTCGGCCGTCATCTTCGTCTGTATGCTTGTCAGGGCACGTTTTTTCGTATTTTCGATTTTGATCTGATGCGCAGTTCCTTCCGGGGTGATGATTGCTGTGGAAGAGACATTCTCAGGCTTTACGGTTTCATCGCACTGCTGATTCACCACATTGCTCAGCCAGGCCTTTACTTCTTCCTCGCTGTCTTCGGCATTTTCAAACAGGAAACGGCAGTATTCTTCCCAGTAGCTGTCCTCCCCTTCGTCAGGGTCGCTCTTCCACCAGGAGATGACATTTTCCAGCGTGATTTTCGCATCCGGGGCGATGATTCCGGCACTTCTTCCGTAATCATCCAGCATGGAAACAGCGTATCCGCCTGAGAGAATCAGGGCATATCTGGCGGTATTCCGGAAATGTTCTTTCAGAGCATCCCGCACCGAATCATCCGGCATCATAGCCAGTGTTTCCCTGACGATTTTCAGATAGTTCACGGTATTGGCAACGGAACCGACCACCGGGAAGAAGACAGATAATCCGGTGGAATTCAGCCGGTCAAAATACACGTCGCGATTGCCGTCCCGGTAGAACAGATAATCCGAAGCGAGGCCGCCGGTGGATCTCGTGTAGATCATGTTCTGATCTGCCAGCAGATTCCAGAACGGATACACAACATCGGTATAGATATTTCGGTCGCTGATCTCCTCTTCCGGTGTTATATCATTCACTGTAACTTCTTTCATCGCAATACCGAGCGCAGCGGCCAGCTGGCCGATATCAACATAACTCTGTCCGTTATATGACAGCACACTCTCTGCGGAATTGAGTTCATCATAGAACCGAATCGTTCCATCCGGATCCCGGGGCGTAACCGCCTCCTCCATCAGAACACTCTCCATATTCAGAAAGGTTCTGATAAATTCACTGTCAAGGAACTTCTGCACATCAATCACCGAAAGCACGGTCCTGCCCGGATGGTCGGAGCCTTCCGAATAGCTGTCCGCAAACGCATCCACAATGCATTTTCCGAGCGTATAGGAATCCATATCGGGATTCTCACCGAGCACATTCAGCCATCCTGTGTATTCCTCCCCGTACGAGGGAATCGGAAGCGCGGAGCCGACAAAGTATCGCATGTACGGTGAAAACGCCATCAGCATCTCCAGGGAGCCCATCAGGCAGGCATCAAAATTCAGGATCTCAAACTGTTCGCCGTTCTTAGTAAGCTTATTGTTCTTCAATGCATAAAGAATGAAGTCGGCCGTTAACTCGCGGTCTTTATCGTACTGTTCTTTCCTGCGATCATCATAACCGAAGGAGCCGGCCACGCCCGAGCCGTGATCCCACATGATAAGGTCATATTTGACCGCAGGGTAATTGGTATATCCGTAGTCAATGAAATTGATGAGATTCTGATAATTCGTCATGAGATCGGTCTCACTGAAACCGCTCTGATTGCTGAGAAGAACCATTTTGGAGCGGAAGCGTTCATCTTCCTCATCCGCGCCGAACAATTCCCAGATCTGGTTGTCCTCTTCACTGATGGAATTCACCGGGCTGCCGTCTTCATTCACAAGATACGACGAATCCATATGCCATTCTTTCGTGCCGCCGGTCATTGCCACAAAGCGGATCTTATGATCTTCCGAAAAGTCCGCGTTCAGTATCTGCATGATATTCTGGGTAGCGGCCGCAAGATTCGTTTCAAGGTCCGTTCCGCAGAGATAAAGCAGAATGGTGCGGACGGCTGTTTCATTGCCGCCAAGCGCTTCGCTTTCTTCTTCCTCACCAGGCGCTTCGCTTCCTTCTTCACGCACATCTTCCGGTGTTTTCTCTTCTGTCTCTGCTGTTTCTTCTGTCTTTTCCGTTTCCTCTGAGGATGCATTGTCCTCCTTTTCCTCAGCGATTCCTTCCCCGTCTTCTTTTTCGGGCGGTTCTTCCGTTACAGCAGAACCGCTCTCTTCCTTCTTCTCTTCCGGGATTACTTCCGGGACCGGCTCGTTTGTCATCTCTGTTTCCGGCGGATTGCTTTCTTCCGCTGATACAGGAATACCCATCCCTGCGAGCATCAGAAAAACACTGAGCAGCGGCACCAGAAGCTGCCGCAAAGATGTGCGCTGTGATTTCATACCAGGATCCTCCAGTAAACAAGGCATTTTATCTGCCCAACTAATGATCATTTTCTCATAAAGCACAATCGAATACCACGGAAAACAGCACAGACAGAGGACAACGGAAAGGAAATCCTTTCCCGGGAATCTCTGGGCATAAGGCGGCGGGCATCCTTCGGCTTTTCATTTTCAGAGAGTTCTGAAAATGCTATGATGAAGACAGAAAAGGAGCACGCTATGGGAGAACTGTTTCTCACAAAACGCATTCTGGCGGTTGCCGGTGTGGTGATCGCCCTGGTCTGTGTCGGAGTTTCACATCTTGTCGCACTGAAGCAGCTGGTGGATGATGTGACAGCCGATGACGAAAAGAAAGAGGAAGACAGCAGAGAGACGGAGGAACGGTGATCTCACAGAGTACCCCGCCTCTGTTTTTTTCAGCGTTTCCGCTCGTGAAATTATTATGAAAATCGCCTGAAAATCGGATGTTTCTCAATTGTGAACGGGATTTCATTGGTCTATAATCAATGTGTTTATGAAAAGAATGAAAAAACTGTTATATGCTTTCACAGCATTAATGACCGCCCTGTGCACGCTGAATCCCGTCAGTGTGCTGGCGGAAGAAGATGACTTCTCCGATACGGAATACTGGAACAATCTCTGTTCCAGGGAAGGTGAGCTGACCGAGGAACAGAAGAAGTCGTGCCAGGCCTATATGGATTACATGGCCACCAAAAACCAGGAGCTGGAATCGGAGATTGCGATGACCGAAGCGAGGAAACAGGAAATCGCCGCAAACATCGCTAACTATCAGGTTCAGATCGACGGCTTCAACGCCCAGATCGCCGGGATCCAGGGAATCATCGAAGACCTGAACATGCAGATCAAGGCGATCGAGGAACAGATTACCGACATCAACCGGCGCATCGAGGAGAACCGGAAGGCGGCAGAAGAAAAGGAAAACCAGATTGAACAGCTGAAGATCAAGGTCGGTGACCGCATGGAGGAACAGCAGAAGACAATGCGCTTCTATCAGTTCCTGGATGTGCTCTTCGGCGCTCAGTCCTTTGATGCCTTCATCCGCCTGGCCAACGGTCTCAATGCGATCTATTCCAAGGACCACTATTCCCTGACCACGCTGAATGACAGCGTCGTCGAACTCAACCGCCTCAAGGAAGGCCTTCTCGAAGATCAGAAGGAAGTCGAGGCCATGGAAGCAGAGCTCGAAGAAGGAAGAGCGGTCGTAGCCGCCCAGCAGGCCTCTCTTGTCGCGACCCGTTCGCAGCTGGAAGCGGTCAAGGCCCAGTACAATGCCGAACTCAAACACGCGGACAATGAGATTCTCGCCGCAAAGGATGCGATTGCCGCAAACAGGGACAGAATCGGCAATATCTCCAGCGCCATCAACGCTACCCCCAAACCGGTTGAAACACCGGACAGCGCAAGTTCCGATTCCGGGAATTCCGGGGAAAGCGGTTCCGGAGATTCCTCCGGAGGAAGTTCCGACAGCGGATCTTCCTCAGCTCCCAATCCCGCACCCGCCAGCGGCGGTGAAAACCCGTACTGGGGCGGCTGGTCCAACTGCACCTGGGGCGCATGGCAGCTGGTACATGATACCCTCGGCATATCCCTGCCCGGCTGGGGCATGGCCGGAAACTGGCTCAATGACGCCGCTGCCAGCGGTTACGCCACCGGAAGCACTCCGAGGGTCAACTCCATCGCTGTGTACTCCTGGCATGTAGCATTTGTGACGGCGGTTAACGGCGATCAGGTTTACATCAAGGAAGGCAATTATCTCGGTCACTATAACGAGCGCTGGGTTCCCGCAAGCGGCTCGAATTACACCGGACAGACATGTCTCGGTTATATCTACTTATGAGAAACGAATTTCATTTATCGCCGATGGATCACTCCATCCGCTTCTATCCCCTGCTTCTTGAAAGAACACTGGATTTTATACCGGTTTTTCCTCTGCCCGAGGGATACCGGTTTTCGTTTTATGCGCCCGGGGATGAGGCGGAATGGATCCGGATCGAACAGTCGGCCGGCGAGTTCTCCGCTATCGAAGAAGGCATGCAGGCATGGAATTCCTACTTTGCCCCATGGAAGGAACTGCTTCCGAAGCGGATGGTGTTTATCGAAACCGCTGAGGGAAGAAAATGCGCGGTCGGAAGTGCCTGGTTCAACACCCATACCGGCGATCTTTCCGATGGCCGCATGCACTGGATCGCCATTGAGAAAGAGAGCCAGGGCGCTCACCTGGCAAAACCTCTGATCGCGAAGATTCTGCAGGTCATGAAAGAAAACGGATACGAAAAGATTCAGGTTTCCACCAAGACCAATGCCTGGCTGGCCAGTCGGATTTATCTCGACTTCGGGTTTGTGCCGGAGAAAGAAAACCTCCGGAAAGAAAAAGACGGCTGGAAGATTCTCCGCCGTCTTACCGATCACCCTTCCCTTGCCGGAATTGAACCGGCAGAAGAGGATGAACTGTTTATTGAATCATGATCATTTACCAGAGGAAGGTGCCGCTGAACACTTCCTGGGCGCCGCCCTCCAGGGTGATGAATCCGTCTTCGTAACGGACTTTTAATTCGCCGCCGGCGGTCTTTACGGTGATCGTCGCATTTTCGCTGCAATAGCCGTTGATCACTGCCGCCACCGCCGCCGCACAGGCACCGGTGCCGCAGGACAGGGTTTCGCCGTTGCCCCGCTCATAGACGCGGATCCGTATCGTGGTCGGATCCACGACCCGGACAAACTCGGTGTTGATCCGCTCGGGGAATCTGCCGTAGTGTTCAAACAGCGGTCCGATCTTCTGAAGATCGAGATGATCGATCTCATCGTCGAATACCACGCAATGGGGGTTTCCCACGGAAAGACAGGTGATATTCACCTGCATGCCGGCAATTTCATACGGTGCGTTGATCACCTCTCTGTGATCGGTGATCATCGGAATCATGGACGGTTCGAAAATCGCCTTGCCCATATCCACCGCCACCGAAGAGACAAGCCCGTTGCGCAGATAGACGCGCGTCGTATGGACGACGCCGTTGCTTTCAATCCGGATCGTGCGCGACTTTACATAATTTCTGTCATACAGGTATTTCGCAACGCAGCGGATGTTGTTTCCCGCCATCTGGCCGAAGCTGCCGTCGCTGTTGAACGTGCGCATCTGGGCATCGGCGATCTTTGATTTTTCGATCAGGACAATCCCATCCCCTCCGATGCCGGTATGCCGATCGCACAGGGTTACGCAGAGGGATTCGGGAGCGGTGATCTTGCCGTCGAAGTTTTCGATGAAGATATAGTCATTCCCGCTGTCCTGCATCTTGGTAAAGGCAACCCGTTCGTGTTCATGGCGCATGTGATTGATGTCCACGAGTTCGGTATTGTCGCCGTTATAGCGGCTGACGATCATATCCGAAAGCGCCATTGCCGTATCGGCACTGGTAAGACAGGGGATTCTCTCCTGCATCGCCTTTTTATGAAGCAGGGTGTAGTCCGCCATCGTCTTATCTCTTTCCGCTCCGGTATAGATGATGTACGACAGTTTTCCCTGTTCGATCAGATTGAAAATATCATCTTTTTCCGCCGCATTGGCGACCGGAGTCACCTCAATGCCGAGCGAGCCGATCGCCTGGGCCGTGCCTTTGGTCGCATAGAGCTTCAGACCGATATCATAGAACTTCTTGGCGACGTTGAGGATTTCCTGATAGTCGTGGGTTTCCACCGAAAGCAATACGCCGTTGTTGGCGTCATGCCTGTCGGGCACGGTAAACCCGGCTGCGGTCAGTCCCTTGTACAATGCCTCGGGAAGCGTGCGCCCCACCCCCAGCACCTCGCCGGTGGATTTCATTTCCGGACCGAGGATGGAGTTGGCATCCGTCAGCTTCTCAAAGGAGAAGACCGGCACCTTGACACAGGAATACGGCGGCTGGCGGTAAAGACCCGTGCCGAAGCCGAGATCCCTCAGCCTTTCGCCCACCATCACCCGGGTCGCAAGGTCTACCATCGGAACTCCGGTGACCTTGGAGATATACGGCACCGTACGGCTTGCCCGCGGATTGACCTCGATCACATACAGCTCTCCCTGATAGAGAAGATACTGGATGTTGACAAGGCCCTTGCTGTTCATCGCCAGTGCCAGTTTTTCCGAAACATCGACCACGGTTTCAAGGTCGCTGTCGGAGAGGTTATAGGGAGGATAGACGGCAATCGAATCACCGCTGTGCACGCCGGCCCGTTCGATGTGTTCCATAATTCCCGGAATCAGAACATCCTTTCCGTCGGAGATCACGTCCACCTCAAGCTCAATGCCGGGCAGATACTGGTCGATCAGTACCGGATTGTCCACGCCCTGCCCGAGAATTCTCGTCATGTAGGTAATGACATCTTCCTCGTTTCTTGCGATCGTCATGTTCTGGCCGCCGATCACATAAGACGGTCTTAACAGAACCGGAAAGCCGAGAAGATGCACTCCTTCCAGCGCTTCTTCCATCGTCATCACCGCGGTCCCCTTCGGCCGGCGGATCGCGAAGGATTCCAGCAGCGCATCAAAGCGGCTGCGGTCTTCCGCAAGGTCGATGGAATCTGCGGAAGTACCGAGAATCGGCACTCCCTGCTTCGACAGGAACCCGGTAAGACGAATCGCAGTCTGCCCGCCGAACGCCGCCACGACACCGATCGGATGTTCGCATTCGATGATATGCATGACATCCTCGGGGCAGAGCGGTTCAAAATACAGGCGGTCTGCCGTATCGTAGTCCGTCGATACCGTTTCCGGGTTGTTGTTTATGATCACGACATCATAGCCGAGTTTTCTCAGCGTCCACACGCAGTGGACGGAAGAGTAATCGAATTCGATGCCCTGGCCGATCCGGATCGGTCCCGAGCCGAGAACGATGATCACGGGCTTGCCGCTGCGCTTCAGTTCACGCGATTCGCAATACGCATCCGGCGAAGAATAGAAATACGGGGTTTCCGCCGCAAACTCCGCCGCACAGGTATCGACCATCTTATAGGAGAGCTGTTTGCGGTAAGGCACCTTCGAAGCGGAAAGGCGCTCCAGCGCTTCATCAGTATAGCCGAGCCTCTTTCCCTCTTCATAGCTTTCCTTCGAGAGGCCGTTTTTAATGGAGTCTTCATATTCCGATAAACGGGCGAGATGGTACAGGAACCACTCGTCGATCATCGTGATCTCATGGATGGTTTCGATTGAAACACCGCTGCGGATCGCTTCATAGACCGTAAAGATGCGGTGGTCATCCCCATCCGAAAGACGCTCCGTGACCGGCCGCTCATCGATCGGTTCGCAGTTCAGCGTATCGAGTCCGATCTCGGCGCCGCGCACGGCTTTGAGAAGTGCCGCCTCAAAGGAAGAGGCGATCGCCATGACTTCGCCGGTAGCCTTCATCTGGGTGCCGAGCTTCCGGCTCGATCCCGCGAATTTGTCAAACGGCCACTTCGGGAATTTCACCACAACATAGTCAAGGCTGGGCTCAAAGCACGAGCAGGTCTTGCCGGTGATCTCGTTGGTGATTTCTTCCAGGGTATAGCCAAGGGCAATTCTGGTGGTGACCTTGGCGATCGGATATCCCGTCGCCTTGGAGGCCAGGGCGGAACTTCTCGATACGCGCGGGTTGACCTCAATCACCGCATATTCAAAACTCTCGGGATTCAGGGCAAGCTGAACGTTGCAGCCGCCGACAATGCCGATCGCGCCGATGATATCGAGCGATGCCTTTCTCAGCATCTGGTATTCCCTGTCCGCCAGGGTCAGCGCCGGAGAGACGACGATCGAGTCACCGGTGTGCACCCCGACGGGATCGAGGTTTTCCATCGAGCAGACCGCGATCGCATTGCCTTTGGCATCGCGCATCGTCTCAAATTCGATTTCCTTCCAGCCGGAAATGCATTTTTCAATCAGGACCTGGGTGATCGGCGAAAGATCAAGACCAAGCTCGGCGATTTCCCTGAGCTCTTCTTCATTCTTTGCGATCCCGCCGCCGCTGCCGCCAAGGGTAAAGGCAGGCCGCACGATCACGGGATAGCCGATCTCTTCTGCCGCGGAAAGAGCCGCCGCGACATCGGTGACCGTTTCGCTGGGAACGCAGGGCTGATGGATCTCTTCCATCAATGAGCGGAACTGTTCGCGGTCTTCCGCTTTTTCGATCGCTTTGATATCGGTGCCAAGCAGGCGGACGCCGTGTTCTTCGAGCCATCCGTCACGGGACAGCAGCAAAGCAAGGGTGAGACCGGTCTGCCCGCCAAGCCCCGCAAGCAGTCCGTCCGGCTTTTCGATTCTGATGATCTTCTTGAGTGTTCTTTCGTTCAGCGGTTCGAGGTAGATCTCATCCGCCATATCCGCATCGGTCATGATCGTGGCAGGATTGGAATTGACGAGAACGACATCGATGCCTTCCTGTTTCAGAATCCGGCACGCCTGCGCGCCCGCATAATCAAATTCGGCTGCCTGACCGATGACAATCGGTCCGGAGCCGATCACAAGTACTTTCTTAATCGTGGTGTCCCTTGGCATGTCTGAATTCCTCCATCATCGCGATAAAGCGGTCAAACAGAAACTCCGTATCCTTCGGACCGGCACAGGCCTCGGGATG
>JAFWCM010000192.1 GCA_017536885.1 Solobacterium sp. | reverse complement strand
GATACTTAGCGGTCCAAAAGAAGTCATAGCATGCCTCATCGTTATTGCAGTATCTGGAGGTGAATTCAACAAGGGATGGTTTCTTGGGTTTCGTCGCTGCCATTTCGATACCTCGCTTTCGTCAAGGTAATCTTAGCGGCAGTTCCGAAAGTAGGTGTCCCGATTCAGGGACAGTGACGAATTTTATGTGTCAGATGGTCCATCAGATTTTTTTATTACACCCGTTGTTTCTTTCCATACAATTCATATCTGACAGCCTCTTTTTGTCCGTGGATTCTGAGAGTCCTGCCTGCATACCGGGCTGACAGATAATCATGCCTGTTCTTTGTTCTTTCCTCTGTCTCAAAAAGAGAATAACAGGCATGCTGCCATGCCTGTTATTGTTGTTATTCACCTGTGTATTCTTCCGGCACTGCCGTTGCTTCTGCACTCGCTTCTTCCGGTTCCGGTGTTGCTTCTGCCGGAGCAGATTCTGATGCGGGTTCCTCAGGCTCCGTTTCCGGAACGGGTTCCGGGGTCGATTCCGGGATGTATTCCGGAGTCGGCTCCGGTGTGTATTCCGGAGTGGGTTCCGGCGTGTATTCCGGGGTTGGCTCCGGCGTGTATTCCGGAGTAGGTTCCGGCGTGTATTCCGGAGTCGGCTCCGGGGTCGGAGTCACTTCCGGAGTCGGTGTAGGTGTCGGAGTAATCTCCGGGGTCGGCGTAGGTGTCGGTGTCGGAGTGATCTCCGGAGTCGGCGTAGGTGTCGGAGTTGCGGTTGGATCCGGTGTTTCCGTCGGCTCCGGTGTCGCTTTCTTCTTCCTTGCCACCCAGTAATCTACTTCGTCGCCTTCTTTTACCATCTTCTGGCTGAAGTACAGAACTGTGCCTGTCTTCCTGTCGCTGTCCACTACTTCTCTCGATCCGACGAGGATTCCGTATTTTTCGAAGTACTCAAGTACTTCCTCTTCGCTCAGACCGATGAGTCCGTCAAGGTCGAATTCCACCACCTTCTGTGTCACCGGCTCTTTGCCAAGGCTTACGGTGTAGTCAACCACACTGCCGAGTGCCAGTTCACCGGTCGTGTAGGAGATGATATCGCCCTTTGCGACTTCTTCGCTGTAAGCGGTAAATCTGGTGCCGGCCTCAAGGCCGAGTTCTTTCAGCCTTGCGAAGAACGCTTCTTCATCACCCTTGAATCCCGGCTGTACAAGAACGGTTTCGGGAGCGATGGAGGTTCCGGTATCAGAGGTGAGATAGATGTATCCATAACACTTCTGACCGTGTCTTGAGGAGGCCACCGGCCACCAGCCTTCGTGGTATTTGCCGGCGAAGTTGCCTTCCTTGATGTAGATGCTCTTACCGTCTTCGCTGACGGCAGTCACAAATCCAACATGGTGATCCCAGACAATGATGGAATTTCTTGCCGGGGTCTGACCGGTCGGATATCCGGAGATGGAGGCTCTTCTGAACCAGTTGCCCGCATCTCCCCAGTTAGGAAGTCTTGCCCCGAGAATCTGGTTGGCAAGATACCATACGGTCCAGGTACAGTTGTTGAAGCCGCCCGGATACGGGTTGTACTTGCTGTCGGGATATGACGGCGCATCGCTTGCCGGGCCGGTATCCGCACCCGGATCATAGGTCGATCTGACGCTTCGGAAGAGATCGCTGATTTCGATCCATCCCTCCTCATCATCGCTCGGCACTCCGATCTCGCCGCCTGTGCCTTCATACATCCAGAAGTCATTGCCCTCACGGTAGACAACCCCCGGCACAACGCCGTCCGGTTGATCGCCTTCCATGAGAACCATGCCGAGGCTCAGCGGAATTAAGCCGAGGGATTCGGGATCTGAAAGCAGATCTTCATCCCATGTGGTTTTGATGTCTTCATCGAGATAGTAGTACTGACTGCCGCATTGGTAGACCCGCTCACCTTTGATCACGACTTCCTGTTCCGGTTTTTCGGGAAGTACGGTCGGCCAGAGAATGGTATTCTTTGCCTCAAACCGCTTTTCTTCCGAAGAGAAGTCAAGAGAGTAGAGATCATCGGAAGCAGTATTGAAGTCATCGATCTTATCGGGTTCGATCACTTCTGCTTTGATCGTGAAACTGCCAAGATCGCTGCTTCCCTTCAGTACCGCATCTCCTGTTCCTTCAATTTCCGGTACACCGGAGGATACGGAGATCACATCCTCATCCGAGCTCTCCCATTCGAATTCCTCCGGAGAAAGAAGCCGGCGCTCACCCCTCGAACTGAGATACCAGATCCTGGGTAGCAGATCACCCTTCTGGCCAAGCCAGGCGGTGATAACTTCTCTTTCGATCAGAACATCCTGGGAGATGATGTTGATGAAATGCATTTCGGATGCGAATACAAATCCTTCGCGCCTTTTCGCGGTATAGAAATCTGTAACGAGAGTTCTCGGCAGACCAGAGGATTGTTCGAGATTATGCAGGAAGATCACCGTACCCGGTTTGCTTTCCGGTACTGCGGCAGCCTCTTCCTTCTCCTCGATCTTAGTTCCTCCGCCGGCATCCTGTGTTTCGATCCTTTCCTGCCGAATTACCGTCTTGTATTCGGGATGACTGACAACGGGCACATCCTCCACGGGGATTTTACTTCCTACGGCATGGACGGCGACGCCGTCGCTCCATTCCCTGCCGTCGAGGCTGACATAGAGAATACCGTCATCTTCCTTCTCGGCGACAAGATTTCCGTCTACGACGGAAATCGTATCGGATACGGTTCCGTCGCTCTTGCGGACAACACAGTACATTTCCTGTCCATCGGCCTGTTTCATGGAAACCACGGAATTGAGATTCACCGGGTTCCCGGCCGAGAAGTAGATTGGCTCGCTGCTCATCATCGGCTTTGCGGCGGTGCCGGACGCATTCAGAGAAACTACGCCGAAACAGGCACTGACAATCACAAATCCGACTAACGCGACAAGAAACAATGCACTCATCAGAATCCGTTTTGTTTTACGGATCAAACCGGTCATATTCGTATTTCGGTCCTTTTTCATGCATCGCCTCCTTTCTGAATGATTACAGATAATTCAGTATGATTTTTAAGAATAAGGATGACAAAATCGTGAAGTAAATGTTCCTTCAAGTTCATTATATAGAGAAACCTCCGTGAATCAATCCTCTTTTTTCCCCTTCGAACCCTTTACAGCCACCGGAAAAATCATCTTCCGATGTTTAACCTATTTTACGCATCAGAAAAGAATCATCCATGGACCGGATGATTCTCAGCTTCTGCTCCTCAGCTTCGGATTCAGATGACATCCATGAGAAATGATGAAAAGGCAGGAACCTTTCTTCCCTATTGCTCTTTCCCTGCCAGATATGCTTCATATGCCGGTTCAATGATCCGGCGCATCTTCTCCTCCCAGCCATGGCGGTGGAATGCGCAGACCAGCGGATCAACCGCATAGAAGTTATCTTCATGAACCAGTGCTTCATTTCGGCAGCCGCCGGCACAGCGGCTCACAGATTCACATCTGCGGCACAGAGAATTCCCATCCCGCACCTCTTTTACCGTGGCACAGGAATATTTTACATAATCGGAATCCCTGAGTATCTCACGAAGAGGCATGTCCTTAAGACTCGGGAAGTTCCTTGCAAAGGCAGTATCCGCCATTCCCATGCAGGGACTCACTGCGCCGTCCGCTCCAAGATAAAAGCTTTTTTTCAGAGACGGGCAGGCAGCCGCGGTTTTTTCCCGCGATGCATCCACTTCCCTGACGCCGCAGAAGGACCAGGAATCACTCTTTTTCGAATACGTGAATGACCCGCAGAGTACAATATCAAGCGGCGCCTTGTCTTCGAAATAGTGCGGGATGTAATCGGCAGTGATCTGCAGCACCTCATCCTCTGTAAGGCTCAGATTCCTGAGCTTCGGATCAGCCCATTCCCCCAGTTCCATGATTGTTCCCACTTTGAGATAACCGACACCGTGCTGAGCCAGGTGATTGACGGTTTCCCGGATGGAACCGGCATTCTTTCGGTGCAGGCACATGGCAGCCGATACATCATATCCGCCTTTCTGCAGAAGCCTCAATGCCCTGTCTGTCCGCTCCTCACAGCCCTCGATTCCCCGCAGAAAATCATGCCAGCCTTTTCCGTCATAGCTGAGCTGAAAAGACGGATGGACATTCCGTTTCTCCAGCTCCTTCAGAAATGTTTCATCCATTAGCCAGCCATTGGTATAAATCACGGTGATGCGGATTTCCCGTTCGATCAGCGCATCGATGATCGCAAAGAGATCTTTCCGGATCAGCGGTTCGCCGCCGGTGATGCCGACGCGGAAGATGCCGCATTCTGCCAGCTGATCAGCGACGCGGATAATCTCTTCATGCGTGGGATTTCCGTGTTTTGCCTGCGGAGCGCTCATGAAACAGTGTCTGCACCTCAGGTTACAGGCGCCGGTAACGGACCAGTGCACCTCTTTCCGGTAACGCGCCGGATAGGTCTTATATACCTGATGTTCCTGCAGAAGTTCTCCAGGTTCAGCTTCATGAATCAGCCCCTCCTGTAAAAACCGGTTCAGTCTGGCCTGTTCTTCCTGCGTCACTTCCTCCCCGCCCAGATCATGAGCACCATCGCATCGAAGCAGGAGTGTATACTCCGGAATCGGGAATGTCCGGATATCCATGACTTCCGTGTCAAGAATGCACGCAGGCAGTTTATACCAGCCGCGGAAGCGATAGCGGCTGTTCAATACATAACGCATATCAGAGACTCCTTTCTGAAAACTCAGGGCAGCCCCCTGAGTATCGGTTCTTTCAGACTGATCTGAAACAGACTTGAGCTGAAGAGATGCAGTCCCTTCATGATTTCATTGTCTTCCCTTTCATCAGTATATACGGGCCCGTTTCTGATAACGCCATAAAACTCAGGATCGGAAAGTGTCTCTGCAAGACCGTGAATTCTCTGCAGATCAATAAAAAACCGGAGTCACGCTCCGGATGGATAATGACTGTTGTCTCACCGCGAATTCCGCAGTGATCTGATGCAGAGGATATGAAAGATCAGTCGTTTGCAGTGTCTGCCGCATCCGGATGGAAGAATTTTACGGCAAAGTAAATACTCATGCCGATCATCAGGAGAAAACCGACAAACATGAGATGGTAACCTGCACGCATCTTCAGGAAAGCACCGATGTCGATATAGTCAGAGAGTCCCAGCGCATTCAGGATGTCATCTGCCTGCATATAAACGTTGTAGGCTTTGTATGCCTTCGGCACAAACAACGCTACCAGCAGTACTGTACAGGCACTGTAACCGATGCCGGGGATCTTCGGAATGAAGACAATCGCCGCCGCAATCAGGGTGACAATTCTAAGCATGATCACCAGATTATCGATATCGAGATCCTTGAGATACACAGGGAAACTGAAGGAAAAGGCTGAAAACTCCACCAGTTTGAAAAAAGAACCGGCAAACACCATCAGGGCGCCGAGGGCCGCAAAGATCGCGGGAATGGTGATGATATTACTCCAGGAGCTTTTCTCTTCCATGACCCTTACCTCACTTCTGATGTTTCTATTGTAAATCCATTCCGTTTCGAATCAAAAGATTTACTTTGTTTATTTTCCGGGCTGAGCCGCAATCCTGATCTGTACATCAGAGTATCATCCGGAAAAATTCAAAGAGAAATTCGCGTCGATCTCCGATTAATGAAGTACAATAGAGTCATGAAAAAAGCAGAGCTTCTTCCGTTTCTCAATCGGTTTGTCACAATCACTCTGAGGAACGGCAGTGAACACACAGGCTATATTTCAAATCCTCAGGAAATCAGGCAGATCGGTGAAGATGATGATGTGAACATTCGTCTTCTCAACGGGATGTTGACTGATTACGTGAATCTATCCGATGTTCTTTTCGTCAAGCAGGCCGAGCGGGAGGAAACCACCCAGATTCCGGTCATATCCCTGAAGGAGGGATACAAGGTTGAACCGGTGGTGAGTCAGAACAAATACGCACACCTCTTCAATGAAAACATGACGATGGATGAGGTTTACCTCACCTACTTCAAATACAGCGGAAAGCTTCCTGAGGGAGAACTGAGAGAGCTGGAAAAGGCATTCAATGAGATCTCTGCAGTCATCTCCAAGCGGGAGCTCGAAGAAGAACTGAAAAACATACGCTAGAAAGTGCAGACAATGCACTTTTTCTTTGTTTCCCGCCGTTTTTCCTTCTTACACATCCTGGCAACCGGTTTTTTTCGGAAACGTTTTCAGATTTGCTGCTTTTTCTCTTCATTTTCCTTATTGAATCTGTTATTCTTGCGCTGTCAGACCGGATAACAGAAAAAGTTCTTATGAAGAAAAAAGCAAAACAGGAACCGGAAATCACACTGGATATCCTGGGAAAAGAAATCAGCGAAAAACTGGAAAAGGCCGAAGAAGCGGACCCGCTGAACGTGCTCGTCACCCTCATCGGCACCCTTTTTCACTGCGACCGCGTCTATATCATCGAACGCCGGAAGAACGGCACCTTTGACCGCACCTATGAATGGTGCGCACCCGGTGTAGCGAGCGAAATCGACATCATGCAGAATGAAACGGCAGACAAGTTTGAGCTTCTGTATGAGCGCTTCGGTAATAATCACTCCGTTGTCCGTGAAGATGTCGCTCTTCTTGAAGCCACGCATCCGGAAGATTACCGCCGGTTCAAACACAGAAATGTCAGCTATTCCATCGCGGATCAGATTATCTTTCATGGTGCCGATCTCGGTTTTATCGGTGCCGACAATCCCGCCGAAGAAGGAAGAGACAATCTGGTCTCATGCCTGTTAGGTCTTAGAAGCTACATCACCGTTCTGATGTACAGCCGCAATCTTCGCCATACCATACTCGAGGCGGGATTCATGGACCGCCTGACGGAGGCCGGCAGCCGGCTGGCACTGAGCGATCTGCTCGACCGCCTTCCCGCAAACAGTCCGCTGGGCATCTTTGCGGTGGATATCGTAGGCCTCAAGGTCATCAATGATACCGAAGGCCACGATGTGGGCGACCGCATGCTGAAGGATGTCACAGCGGTGCTTTCGAAGGTATTCACCCCTTCAAGCGTATACCGCTACCGCGGCGGTGAACTCATTGCATTATATTTTGAAGAAAACGACGAAAATCTCTTTCTCAAGGCAGAGCAGGCAAAGAAGCTGCTGGAAGAAAAGGAAGTTCCCTTTGTCAGTGCCTTCCGCTATGAGAATCCACTCCATACCGACTTTGATGTGCTGATGCGCCGTCTGGACCTTCATCTCAATGAGAACAAGCGTACGGTGAAGAATGTCATGGAAGAAGTCAAACAGTCTACCATGAGCGGAAAATCGCTGGTGATCGCCGATCTCAACGAACAGACGATCTCTCCGATCTATATCCGCAGCGGAACTGTCTATGAAGGAAATCTTGAATCGATGATTCAGGAGAGATGCACCTCCATTCATCCCGAAGATCAGGCGATGTTCAAAACCTTCTGGAATCAGGCAGCGATCCGCGACAGATTTCGCACCCGCCCTACCGACCGCCATTCCATCGTCTTCCGCGTCCGCACCCCGGACGGGTATCAGTGGACAATGGAAAGCATGGAACTGCTGGAGCAGTCGGAAGAGGTGTTCCGCATTCTTCTTACCATTGAAACCGGGAATTTCGTTCCCGATCACGTATCGCTGAATGAATCCGTTCCGATGAGCGCAAAGCACGCAAGAGCGGATGTCGTGATGTATCACAGCCAGGAATTCTTCCATCGTGCTTCCTTATGGCAATCGCAGTGCGACAGTGAGAAAACACTGATGGCAGCGATCGATATCACTCATTTCAAGCTTTATAACAGTATCTTCGGCCACGAGGCCGGCAACCGCATGCTGGAGATGATTCAGAATACCCTTCTGACTCTGACCCATGAACTGCACGGGATTTCGGGATATATGGGCAATGACAACTTTGCCCTGATGATTCCCATCTATGACAACAGGGATGCGCTGATCGAAAGAATTGAGATTTTCCTGAAATCTCTCGATATCCCCAATCTCTTCACCCCGCATGCGGGTATCTATTTCGGAAATGACCGGCATGAGCTGCCGGGCGAGCAGTATGAATGGGCAAGCCTTGCCCTGGACAGCCCGAGTGAAAGCGCAGATACCCTGGTGCGGGTATTCAGCCGGGAAGAGTATGAGAAACGCCGCCAGGAACAGCTTCTGATGCTTGATATCGAGCATGCCTTCCGCGAAGAGCAGTTCACCTTCTACCTGCAGCCCAAGGTCAATATGGAGACCGGACAGCTGATCAGCTTTGAAGCGCTGGTGCGCTGGAACAAGGACGGAAAGATCCTCGCTCCCGGATTCTTCGTGGAAGCCATGGAAAAAGCGGGCATGATCCACGAGCTCGATATGACCGTACTCCATCAGGTATGCCGGTGGCTGCGGGAGAGAATCGAAAAAAAGCTTCCGGTCATCCCGGTATCGGTTAACCTCTCGCGGGCAGACTTTGTCTATGGAAACATCTCGGAAACCGTCAATGAAATCGTAAGCAGCTATGATATTCCTGCCGGTCTCATACAGATCGAAATCACAGAAAGCGCGTTCTTCGATGATGAAGGCGAGCTCAGGCGCAGTGTCGGTGAAATGCATGACAGCGGTCACCGCATCCTTCTCGATGACTTCGGAAAAGGCTACTCCTCTTATACCTCTCTGCATTCGATGAGCCTCGATGTGCTGAAGCTCGACAAGCAGTTCATCGACTCCATGGATCAGGAGGAAGTGCGCAATATCGTAGAAACCATTGTCCGCATGGCACACATGCTGGGACTGCTGGTTATCGCCGAAGGCGTCGAAACCAAAGATCAGGCAGAGAAGCTGATCGGTCTCAACTGCTATTACTGTCAGGGCTACCACTTCTACAAACCTCTTCCGGTGGAAGAAGCGGAAAAGCTCATTGAGACCATGGCTCTGATTCAGACCGAGAAGCCCTTCCACTCCCACATCCGCTTCTCACATCTCTCCTTCGCGCAGTTAATCAATGAGAAACTCATTCCCGATGAGTCGATCGATGCGATCGCAGGACCTCTTGCCATCATTGAGCTCACAGAGGATCACATCCGCATCATTCAGATGAATGAGGCATATGCATCTATCCTCATGATGGACAACAGCGATACCGACGGAAAGGAATCCTTCATGAACCAGATGGAGGACAATGAAGGCAATGTCCGCAGTAACTTCCGGATCGCCGATGATCATCCCGGTTACCGATCCTCCTCGGGATACCGCAAGCCGGACGGAACGATGGTCGATCTTGAGGCGGCGATCTATCCGATCTCCGTCACAAAAGATGCCAGGTTCTATCTGATCTCAATCCGTGAACTCGG
>JAFWCM010000191.1 GCA_017536885.1 Solobacterium sp. | reverse complement strand
GGATATCACTGCCGTCAGCTATAGCGGCATCCCGATGGACATCAGTTTCTCGGGAAACTACATGCTCGATGCCCTCAAGGCTCTCTCCACAGACAACGTGATCATCCGCTTTACGGAAAACATGAAGCCCTTCATCATCAACAATGAGGGCGGCGATCAGAGAATCACTCAGCTGGTTCTTCCGGTCCGTACCTACAACTGAAAAACACTCTGAAAACCGGCGGGAAATCCACCGGTTTTTCGTTTGGTATCAGCTTTTTCAAAAGGTCAGTTATTCCGAATAAACAATGATCGAAAAGAGATTGGTCTGATATCGATAATCTGGGCTTTCCCGGCAGAATCAAGGAATCCTTCTTTCCGAAGCCAGGTGACCGTATCCCGGATGGATTCCGCAAACGGCCGGCAATGGAACCCAAGTTCCTTTTCCGCTTTGGAACAGTCAAATTCGTTATTTCTGTTGAGCATCTTTATATTGAATTCCGAAAGCAGAGGCTCCTTTCATGTAATTCTGCCGACAATTGCCAGAATTCTGACCACCGCATGGGCAATCTCTTCGGACAGAACATAGGATTTGCCGGAAAGGCCTGCCGCCTCGTTGATCAGACGGAACATATCATGCATGGTTACGACTTCATTGCTCATGATATAGCATTCCCCTCTGCGCCCTTTTTCACAGGCAGAGAGAACTCCCGCTGCGAGATCTCTGACATCTACACTGTTGAATGTTCCTTCAATGCCCATCTTCATCTTTCCCTGCACATAATCTCTGATCATGAGCGTGACGGAGCCGAAGGCATAGTCATACGGCCCGCAGATGCCGGAAGGATGAACAACGGAAATGTCGAGCCAAGGATATTGTTTAACCGCATCCATCACCAGCTGTGTCGCCTCGGCTTTTGTTACGGAATAGTATCCGGTCAGTCCTTCCCCCGGCCAGAAGTGATCGACTTCTCTGATCTTCTGCCCGTCCGGAAGTTCGGGAATCGCTCCGGTAGAACTGATATAGACCAGTTTCCTGACATGATGTTTCACGCACTGGTCAATGATGTTTGCGGTGCCGTCCACATTGACGGCATGCACTTTCGGATTTTCCTCAACTTTGACCCAGACAATGCCTGCGCAGTGAATCACATAAACTTCGTCTTCTTCTTCCGTCTCAAAAAATCGGTCAAGATCGGCGGTGTTCAGAAGATCACCGTGTATAATTTCAATTCCTTCCGGAAGGTACTTTTCAGCGGGATCTCCTTTCATGACAAGTGCTCTGATCCGCTCTTTCCTCTCTGTGAGAAGCCGGCAGATATTGGTGCCAAGATAACCGGAAGCTCCTGTGACAAGGTAAATTCTGTTTTTCATGTTAGCGATCCTCCTTTCTCAATCTGGAAATAATATAACAATGTAGAATAAAAATATCAACACTCAAACGTTGTTAAAATTAAAAACATTTCTTTGGAAAACTCTCTTCCGACTCCTGAAAGAAAAAAAGCCAGCCCCGGAAGGGACTGACAGGATACGGTGCTGTCTCAGATCAGGAGAATACTGTCAACAGGATCTTCGGAATGATAATGCGCGAGGTAGTCCTGCTTCAGAATCGCAGCTCTGTCCGGATCAAACAGAAGTACTGAAAGTTCACCATTGTAAGATAGAGAATCTCTGCCGGCACAGACTGATTCATAAGCGCCGGAATGATTCGTGACAACAGATACAATGCGGTTTCGGACCGGCTTCAGAAAGACTAGTTCCTCAATCTTTCTGCGAACTGTATTTTCAGCCAGCGATGGCACATCTTCTGAAATAAACGCATAACGGATCAGATAGTCGGAAACATCGTGGTTCATCAGTTTCACACAGGTATCAAACTGTATTCCGTCTATGTCTGTGCCGTCTGTATGAGTAATCTGGAAGGTAAGCCCTTGTTTTCCAAGACTTCCCAGAATAATTCCGTCAGCGGTAGCTGCGAATCGCTGTATATTGCTTTGAAGAAGATGTATTTTCCTGATTTCTTCCGGTTTTAATCCGGAAGAAGGTGCTTCTTTTCCGCTTTCGGTGAAGCGGATCCCTCTGGCTTTCAGAACCTTTATCATGACAGAGGAAGGGATCTCATCCAGAGAAGCAAGAATTCCGGCAGACATGCCGGCAGACATGCCGCTCTGAAACTCCCTGGATGTATTTGCGGCGGAAATCAGCTGCTGACTTGTTACACCGCCTCTCGGGGCGGCCTGATGAGAGGTCAGTGCTTCGTAGATTCCCGGCTTTTTTGGAATATAGGTTCCGTTGATCATTTTGGAAAGAATTGCGGCGTCGACCCCGGAATCCCGGGCATATTCTCTCAGGGAACGATCCTCCCCTTTCGCCCGTTTTACCAATTCACCCACACTGGCTGTGTTCATCTGAAACCTCCATGGTTATTAATTTGAATAATGATATCATGGTTGAATAAAAGTATCATCAGATAATCGTCAATGAATCTAGAAACGCAGGAGAAACACGGATCAGACACAACAAAGGACGGAAGAAAAGAGACAGAGATACCCGCTCAGACCGCGGGGAGTAATTTCAATCATCACAAGGACACAATGGGACAGATGAGAGAACAGCGAACAGAAAAAAGAGTGTTTCTGCTTCCATGGACGGGTTGAAAAAGACAGAAACAGAGATGGATGCACACCTGGTGCTTCGGCCTTTTCAGGGAACTTCAAAGAGGCTTTTTTTATTCTTTTCCCGGCTTGGGAAACCAATGCCGGAAGACGCCAAAAATGCCGATTTTATGCGGCTTTTTTGGCAGTTTTTGTGGTATAATTTCAAGGGTCTTTGAAAGGCCTTGCAGAGAGGTAAATATTACGATGAAAATCACTACGGAATACATCAGACTGGAACAGTTTCTCAAGCTCTGCGGCCTTGCGGACACCGGCGGTCAGGCCAAGCTCATGATTCAGGAGGGACAGGTTGAAGTCAACGGCGAAACCGAGCTGAGAAGAGGAAGAAAGCTCTATCCCCATGATGTGGTCAAAGCGGATGGAAAGACGATTGAGGTCGAATGATTGTCAGTACTCTGAGACTCAGAAACTTCCGCAATTATGAATTCCTGAATATTGCCCTTGATCCGAAGATGAACTGGATCACGGGAGACAATGCCCAGGGAAAGACGAATCTCCTCGAAAGTCTGGTAGTTCTCTCCATCATGCGTTCCTTCCGGATCGCAGATGACAGAAAGCTGATCCGAAGCGGCTGCGACTTTGCGGATCTCGCCTGCCGAGTTCAGGCAGAAAGGGAAATCCTGTTAAGAGCGGTGATTCACCCGGGAGGTAAAACCCTGTTCCGGGATCGTCAGCCGGTAATGAAGACCAGCGAATTTATCGGAATACTGAATACGGTGCTTTTTTCTCCGGATGATCTTGGAATATTCCTGGATGCCCCTGCGGCAAGGAGAAAACTTCTCGACCAGGAAATAACGAAGGTATCGTCCGGCTATCTTTTTGCCCTCAGGAAATACCGTTCTCTTCTCAAAGACCGCAATACCCTGCTTCGTCAGGCTTCCGTGGACCGATCCTATCTTGAAGTTCTCGAAGAGAGAATGCGGGCAGAATCGGCTCTGATCATCAAAGAGAGAAGGGAATTCATCACTTCCCTCAATGAGCGCATCAAAGATCTCTACCGGAAGCTTTCCGGCGAAGACCGACTTCTTTCCCTGCAGTATCTTTGCTGCATCAGGGACAGGAAGGAAGAAGAAGGGCTGGAAGCCCTCTATGAAAGCACCCGGGAAAAGGACATGGAGCTTCGCATGACCACAAGCGGAGTTCACCGGGAAGATATCGTATTTACCCTGGATGGGGAGAATGTGATCTACACTGCCTCCCAGGGGCAGAAACGGATGATCATGCTTGCAATGAAGCTGGCATTCATCCCCTATATCGAAGAAAAACGGGGAAGCAGAGCAGTGCTTCTTCTGGATGACGTGCTCTCCGAACTTGATGAAGAGAGACAGAGAAGGCTGGTCGGACTG
>JAFWCM010000190.1 GCA_017536885.1 Solobacterium sp. | reverse complement strand
TTGAACTTTACTCGAGGATGCGGCCTTTTTCTCCTGACTGAATCCGGCGGATCTTGCGGGATGTGGTCTTGTCGAATTCCCGGTCGCGCAGGCGCAGGCGCGTGATTCTTCTTGCGGCCGGCGCATTGCGGTTGATCTCTTCCGCCTTCTCCTTCAGAAGCTGTTCGGCCTGGGCGGCGAATTCGGGTCTTGCATAGACTTCGGCAGTGATCTTATCCCCTTCCGTATAGACGAGGATTTCCGCGAGCCACTCGCAGTCCGCAAAGCGGTTCTCGATGATCTCCGGCGAGATGTTTTCACCGTTGGAGAGGATGATCAGATTCTTTTTGCGGCCGGTGATATAGACTCTGCCGTCTTTGACATAACCGAGATCCCCGGTCTTAAGCCAGCCGTCTTCGGTGAACATTTCCTTCTCCGCTTCCTTGTTGCGGTAATAGCCCATCATGACCGAAGGGCTCTTGACCAGGATTTCGCCGTCGTCGATCTTCACTTCGCAGTTTTTGACAACCCGGCCGACATCCTCACCGGTGGAAGGATCCACCAGAGAGGAAGATGCGATTCTCGGGCTGCACTCCGTCATGCCGTATCCCTGCAGAATGGGGATGCCCATCTCCATATACGCTTCGCTCAGCTGCGGAGAGAGGTACGCTCCGCCGAAGAACAGGTTCAGAAGCTTCTCGCCGAACAGGGAACGGGCAGCCTCTGCCATCGTGAGGCCCGGGGTGCTCTTCACCGCGGCGGCGATCCGCCGGTAGAGCGTTTCGGCGATCATCGGCACCACTAACATCATTGTCGGTTCAAACAGGCGGATGTTCTGCGGCAGCCGCATCAGGGAATCGTTGATCGCGAGGATCGCGCCATAGCGCATCGACAACAACAGATCGCACGTCAGGCAGTACGCATGGTGAAGCGGAAGTACGCTCAGCAGTACGCTGTCGGGATTGCCTTCCTGATCACAGCACATCACATTGTCGATGAGATTGCTGTGGGAAAGCATGACGCCCTTGCTTTTGCCGGTCGTTCCCGAGGTGTAAAGTATGCATGCACACTGGCCGGGATCGATCTCTTCCGGCTCTGCCGGTTCATAACGGGCAAGGATTGCCGGCACCGAATCTTCCCCTTCCGCCTCGGTATAGCAGACGGTGCAGATACTGGGATTGGCCTGCTTTAACGCCGGAATGATCGGCGCAAAGCGCTTGTCATAGAAGAAGACGGAGACATCGGCACGGATCAGGTTATCGATGATCTCTTCCGGGGGAAGAAGCGCATCGATCGGGACCGTAACCCCGCCGCACAGCCATGTGCCGAACAGGCACTGGATATAGGGAATACTGCTCGGTCCGATGAGTCCGACATGAATTTCGCCATTGGATTTTTCCTTCAGAAAGGCGCTGATCCGAAGTGCCTGATCATAGAACTGACCATAGGTGCACTCTCTGATTTCCCTGCCTTCCTTTGCCCGAAGCCATACCTTATCCGGCCAGTTGTCCTTTGCCCTTGCGGCAAGATCCGAAAGGGTTCTGACTTCATTTTCTTCCATCAGTTTTCTTCCTTCATCTTTTTGAGATAGTTCATGATGTCACCGACGGTATAGATGTCCGTCAGCTGTGATTCATCGACGGTGATGTCGAATTCTTCCTCAAAATCCCCCATCATGCTCATAACCGCAAACGAGGTGAGATTGAGATCTTCGGCAAGGCGGGATTCTTCGGTAATATCATCGGGATTGACATCCGCATAGCGGGTGATGATGGTTTTGATCTTTTCAAGCATCGTTTATTCTCCTTCTTTCAGATCCAGTCAATAATTTCGCCGATCGTACGGCTGGGATCTTCCATTCCGTAGAACAGCGTGCGGCAGACATAGTAGTAGAGCTTCTCCACTTCGTCTTCGCTGACTTCGTTCTTCTGGTATTCCATATGGAATGAGAAGCCGTTGTCATTCGGCCGGTGCATCACGGTCACATAGATATGCTGGAGGGCAACCCCGTTGCTGTACCACATGGACTTGTATTTGATGTCCGGGATATTCTTCCCCTTCAGGGATGCGGCCGACATCGGCTGATAGGTCAGGGTCAGGCATTCATAGGCGCCTTCGGTCTTAAAGTGCTTGCCTACCGCTCCCATGTAGAGGATCGGATCATAGTTGGCATGTCTCAGCAGTGCGTTCTCCTTGGCATGAACGATCTTCAGGCAGTCCATAAAGGTGGTTTCCATCGGGATGATGGTGCGCAGCGGCCAGAAGTGAATCCGCGATCCGCCGGACTGGCTTTCCAGCAGGGTTCCTCTGCGGGCGACAGCGTTTTTCACGCTGATATCCGTCTCCTTGCCGGCAAACTTCGAGAATACCGTACGCAGTGCGGTGAGAAGAATCACGGCGATCGGAATGCGGTGCTTCCGGCTGAATTCCATCAGCTCTCTGCTCGGCTTGTCTTCGAGATCATAGACGAGAATCGACGCCTCGAGATTCCTTCCGGTGGAAGGACAGGAGCGAAGATTTGGATTCTTGGTCTCCTTGCGAAGTTCATCCAGGCGATTGCGGAAGCTGAACGGCGTGTAGATCGGCTCGGGCTGATTAAGCTCCTTCATCCAGAATTCTTCGTCCCGCTTTCTCGCCGGGCTGTTGTCCTCATAGGCAAGATCGATCTTCAGCTGGTCGAGATAGCTCTTCGGGTCTTTCGGGGCTTCGACGCCGTCAAATTTCTTTGAACAGTACAGCTGCAGTACATAGCTGTAGAACGAGATGATCGAAGAGGAATCCATCGTCATGTGATGAACCCTCATGTATACGCCGTCGTAATTGTTCGGCAGGCGGATCATGCGGATATCGCTCATCGGACCGCCGTTCATCGGGAACGAGAGCCTGCTCCACCTGCGCATTTCCTCATGAGCATCTTCTTCCTTCCAGGTCCTGAAATCCACCAGGGGGATGTAACGGTCTTCGGTCGGAACCAGATACTGATAGAGATTGCCTTCTTCGTCTTTTGCGAAACGAAGGCGCATGGATTCAAATTTCCTGTATCCCTCCAGTATGCATTCACGGAGCGTGTCAAAGTCCGTTTCACCGTATTCGAGATAAAATCCTGTCGCAATGTTGAGAAGCTCGTCGCGCTGGCTTCTCATCACCGTGTAATAGTGAATCCTCTGTGCCGCGGTCAGCGGATAGGCCTGTACTACCGCGCCGTTGATCGTGAGTTCCTTCATCCGTTTTTCTCCTTTCGTTTCCGGGATGTTGAATGGTCAGTTTTCGCTGAATACCTCATCAAGAAATTCTTTTTCTGTCTTCTGGTAAAGCTCGGTGTTTTCAAAAAGGCTGGATCCGTGTCCGGCATCCTTTACGATCAGAAGCTTCTTCTTTGCCGGGCATGCGTCGTAGTTCTGCCTGCTCATATCGGTCGGTACAAATTTATCCTTTTCCCCATGGATGAAAAGCACCGGAACCGCATTGTTTTTCAGAGCATCCAGAGTGGAGTAGTCCGAGAAGGCATAGCCTGCCTTAGCCCGGGAATAGATGCCGTTGAGTTTGATGATCGGTGAAGTCACCGGGACATGGTACTGATATTTCATGACGTGAGAAAAGATGTCGGCAGGGCTCGTATAAGCGCAGTCCGCAATCACAGCCGTGACATTGTCCTGAATCTCCTTCAGTCCCAGTGCCATCAGAACCGTCGCCGCGCCCATCGAGGTGCCGTGAAGGATGATCTTCACGTTTTCTCCGAAGCGCTCCTTTGCCCAGCGGACCCATTCGGCCGTATCAAAGCGGTCGAGGATGCCGAAGCCGACATACTTTCCTTCGCTCTTTCCATGCGCTCTCAGATCCAGGAGAAGGACATCATAGCCGAGATCATGAAAGAACTTCGCATGTGTTCCGTTGTCCATCGCATTGCTGGTAAACCCATGGTGGAAGATCACCAGTTTGCCGGACGGCTTCTGTGCCGGCAGAAGCAGGCCGTGCAGGCGCAGATGATCCCTGGAACTGATATAGACATCTTCCAGCTTCTGTTCATTGAACCAGTCGGAAAGCGGCTTCATCTTCACCATGTATTCTTCGAATTTCGCCTTGTCCGCAAACTCCTCGACGATATCATCGCTGGTCCCTTTGGGCCTTGGCAGTGTCTGCCTGTAAAGCATGGCCGAGGCGGCCGCGGCAGCGGCTCCCAGCCCGAGCAGAGTCCCCCCGAGCAGGAATCCATAG
>JAFWCM010000189.1 GCA_017536885.1 Solobacterium sp. | reverse complement strand
TCGAGGCGTACCTTTTTCTTTTGAAAAACTGACGATAAAACAGAAGAACCCACACCGGATTTCAATGATACCCGGATTGACCCCGTTTCCGTGGATGCGGAGCTGCCGGTTGTTTCCGCGGGCTGATGAAAAACGCCGGGCAGAACGGCAAAACCATATATCTGTCATGAAAAGGATTCACTGCTTCATAATTCAGTGAATCTTTTTTACCGTCCGAACAGGAATCATTCTTTGCGGCAATACGCACGGCGGGAATCGCCCGCAGGATCCTCTGCCGCGCTTTCGATCATTCCGACTGTTCCGTTCACCCGCAGGCTTCTTCCAAGAGGAAGTGCGTTCATTCATTACCAGAAAAATTCACAGCATGATGTACGCCAAAACTCAATTGGAAAGTTCGGATTTATGATCTCTATCCCTGCCTGATCCATCGTGAAAGGAAAAAGAGCGCTTCCCCGCTTTGGGAAAACGCCCTTTCTGCAGCGCTGATTACATCTGCGGCGCAAAGATGCGCAGAACTTCGATCACGAGTTCTTTCAGAATATTGCTCTTGATATCATTGCTTGTAACCCGACGGCACTGTTTGTTGGTTTCCAGAAAATCATCGCGGATCTTTTCGATCGTGGATACCCGGTACAGATAGGTGCCGTTTTCAAAGTGGAGATACAGGCTGCGGTAATCGAGGTTGATCGTTCCGACCGCCGCTTCTCTGTCGTCGGAGATAAACACCTTGGAGTGAACGAAGCCCGGGGTGTATTCAAAGATCTTAACACCCGCCTCCATCAGCGGCGGATAGTAGGAACGGGTGATATCCCAGATGACCTTTTTGTCGGGAATGCCCGGGGTAATGATCCGCACATCCACGCCGCGCTTGGCAGCCAGGATTAACATATTGGTCATATCCGAGTCGATGATGAGATACGGCGTCATGACATACAGATATTTCGAACTGTGGTTGATCATATTGAGATACACGCTCTGGCCGGTCAGTTCGTTGTCAAGCGGTGTATCCCCATACGGGCAGATCCAGCCGTCGAACTCCGCCTCCTTTGGCATGGCAGCCCGGAACTTCGTAAAGTCATCATCGGTCTGCCTGAGAGCATTCCAGTGGGTCAGAAACATTACGGTGTAAGACCAGACCGCTTCGCCCTTGATTCGGATGATATTATCCTTCCAGTGACCGTGAATGACCTTGACGTTGATGTATTCATCCGCGAGGTTCACCCCTCCCGAAAAAGCCGTTTCGCCGTCGATCACCATGATCTTCCGATGGTCGCGGTGATTGGCGATAATACCGATAATCGGGTTGATGCGGTTGAAGGGAATGCACTGGATCCCCTCTTTTTCCATCGTGCTGGCATAGGCGCTGGGAAGCGTTCTCAGAGATCCGAGATCGTCATACAATACCCTGACATCCAGGCCTTCCTTCGCCTTTGCCTTGAGGATATCCACCATGCCGTCCCACATCTTGCCCTCTTCGACGATGAAGTATTCCAGGAAGATGAATTTCTTCGCCTTCCTCATCTCTTCCAGCATCACGGGATAGCCGACGTCACCGAGCGGATAATAGTCAATGCTCTTATTCCGGTAGAACGGGAAATTGCTCGATTCGGAAAGATATCTGAACTGGCCGCGGATCGCACCCGGTGCGGTATCGAAATCCTTTTCCACAACTTTATCCTGAAGATAATACTTCTCGCTTTCCTCGGTCGTTCTTTTCAGAGAACGGAACGTCCGGGAAGAAATCAAATCCGCTCCGAGGAACAGGTAGATGAGTGTTCCCGGAATCGGAAACAGGAAGATCAGAACAATCCACAGAAGATCGGAAGACAAATGTCTTGAATGGTTGATGATGATCAGGATGATGAGCACGCTCATCACTCTCAGTACGATGTCAATCCATCCGGCGAGATCATGGAACCAGTGAAAAACACCGGCAATGACAATCATCTCCAGAATCACCATCAGAATCATGAAGGTGGTTCTGCTGAAAATGGACTGCAGAAAATTCTTCATAGATGCCCCTCCTTAAGTTCGGACAGAATCGTCCCTGTCCATTCCAGCATGGTATCCCATGCCTGCATGGTCACGGCTGACCCCGGGTGAATCATCGCCTCCAGCAGGTCTCTTGCCCTTTTATCACATGTTTCATCATACCCGATTTCAAAGTCCGTGCAAACTGCGTAATCACCGAGAAACTCCATCGGGATGTCATCGAGAATCAGAAACGCTCCGACATCTTTCGCACCTCTGAGATACCGGTAGATTTCTTCCTCCCTTCGAAACAGCGGGTCATTTATATCCGTCATTCCCTCGATCGCAATCCTCTGATCAAAGCCCGCCCGGAACAGATGATCGATGCAGTAATGCATGCCGGAATAGCGCCAGGAGGAAGTGATCACCACGGAAAGGCCGTACTCCTGACACAGGCAGTTGATTCTTTTCACCATCTCGGGGCGAAAAAAATCATCGGTCAGTCCCTGCATGGCCTTCTCAAACTCCGGTGTTCCCGGGGCATACGGCACATTGATCACCCCGTCGAAATCGAGAAAGAGAAGACGGTGTCTGCTTCCCCGGCGGCAGTTGTTTCTGATGCGGGCGAACAGACAGTCATATTTGTTCATGAGAGAAAATCCTGCATCCTTCCGCCCCGGCTCTCGGTAAGAATTGCCTGAACGAGAAGACTTCTGACCGTTTCCCTATCCTTTTCCGCGATCACCGAAGACGCACTGCTTCCGGCAAGGGCGGCGCATTCGCCGGCAAATGTCATAGCGCTGCGGTTGTCCGCTCCAGCATTTTTGGCAAGCAGAAATGCGGCGGTGTGCGCTTCGGCCATGCCGGCCCGGTCGATGATGCGTCCTTTTCCGGCATTGACTTCAAACTCATCCCTGCCGTCGAAATAATAGCCGCTGCCGCCGGTGCGCAGGATGATCACCGGCTGATGGGTCACGGCATTGAGTCCCTGCACGATTTTCCGCAGATCCTTTTCCCGCCCGCCGCACATGGCGGCTTCCTCTTCCGTCATGGCCAGCCAGGGGCCGCTTTCAAGAATCGTCCGGAAGAGATCGGGATCCGCTTCCGCCCCGGCATAATGGGGCGCAAATAAGACGGTTTTCTCACCCGAAGTGAACACCTCGGGAAACAGGTCGGAGGTTTCATCATAGAGATAGGATCCGTCGAGAAAGACAAACCTTCCGCTGTTCAGCGATCCGATCGGCAGGAAGCCGTATTCGCTTCCCGGCACGGCCATGCGCACCGTATTGCCTTCCGGATCACACAGGGTATACATACAGCCGGCGGTTTCCTCATTCCGGCTCTCACATGCAATATTCTCTCTTTCCAGCTGTGCTCTGACTTTCTCCGCGTAGATGCCGCTGCCGATATTGGTATAGAGAAAGGCCGGCATGTCCGCCAGGGCAAACAGATGGGCCGCGCAGTAGCCGGCGCCGGAGATGCGCTCTTCTGTTTTCAGAGGTATGATCTCCTCTCCTTCCTGCGGCAGCTTTCTGACCCTCTGCACGATATCCGTGACAGACGGTCCGATGATCAGTACGTTTTCCATAGCTATCCTCCGATCCCGGATCACGGCTTGTTCGAACTGTTCCGATCCGGAACCGTCCAAATCCGCGCCCTGCATTTTTCTGAATTATAGCATTCCATGGGTGCCTGTCCTGAATACGATGATCATCGGCGAGGGATATTCTGGGTTCCATCATAAAGAACAGTGACCTTCCTCTGCGAAGATCACTGCGGTTTATTGCATACGTCTGATCCGCTTATGCCGACTGACGGGCAGCGGGTTCCCTGTCGGAAAGCTTCAGGAAGATAAATCCTACCGCAAAGAAGACTGCCAGCGAGGCAAGGGCGATATTGATCGTTCCCCCGGCGAGCTTCACCGCGGCGATGACAGCGGAGCCGAGGAAACTGGCGCCTTTGGCGAAGATGTCATAGATGCCGAAGTATTCACCGGAGTTTTCCGCCGGGATGATCTTGGAGAAGTAGCTTCTCGAAAGCGACTGGATACTGCCCTGGAAACAGCCGACGCCGAAGGCCAGGATTCCGAAGTGCAGCAGCGTGGTCATCGTCAGGGCGTACAGGCAGATTGCGAAGTAGCCGACGATGCATACGAGAATCAGCGTCACGGTGTCGTATTTCTTGGAAAGACGGGCAAACACCAGCGAGCCGATCCAGGCGACGATCTGGGTCGCAAGCAGGAAGACGACCTGGCCGACGGTCGGAAGTCCGAGGTCAGTGCCGACGTTGATGCAGTTATCGATAATGGTTCCGACTCCGTCGATATAAAGGAAGAATGCGATCAGGAAGTAGAGCACCTTCTTGTCCTGGGTGGCGATGCGCTTCAGGGTATTGCCGATCTTGCGGAAGACGCGGCTGATATCCCCCTTGGCAGGTTCGACATAGTTGATCTGCCGGTAGCTTCTGATCAGCGGTATGGTGACGACGAACCACCAGACCGCGGTTACGGCAAAGCCGAGAATCTTTCCCATTGTGGGAGACATGACCATCAAGCTGTCGCCGAGTCCGCCGCTGAACACATAGAACAGAAGCGCGAACGTAAACGGAATGCAGGAGCCGATATATCCCCAGGCATAGCCATAGGAGGAAACCCGGTCCATCCGCTCTTCCGTCGTAATGTCATTGAGCATCGAATCATAGAAGGTCAGTGAAGCGGAATAGAAGATTTTCGTCAGCACGAAGAGAACAAGAAACAGAAGCCACGTCCCGGCAAAGCCGTTGAGAATACAGCCGATGACACCCAGGGCAACCGAGCTGGTGAAGAAGATCTTCTTCATATCCTTGTGGTCGGCGATCGCCCCGCAGATCGGGCCCAGAATCGCAACCACGATCGTGACAATCGAAATCGAAATCGAATAATAGGCGGTCGCCTGGTCACCGGTGATTTTTCCCGGTGCGGTTCCGATCGCAAGTTCCTTGAACCAGATCGGAATCAGTGAACATGCCAGCATGGTGTAGGCACTGTTCCCCACGTCATACAATACCCACGCCTTTTCCGTTTTATTCAGATCTTTGAACATAATTTTTCTCTCCTGTTAAGAAAATGAATCTGTTTGCCTTGAAGATCTATCTGTATTAATCATACCTGAAGCAGCCGTCATTTTTGCGGTTCATCGCGGATTAATTCAAATCTCGGCAGGATTTCTCCGTCCCGCTCCAGCGTCTCCTCAAACATGGCCAGCGGTCTGACCCAGAGACCGTAATCCCCGTATTCCGCCCGATAGACGACCATGTCCTCCATGGTTTCGCTGTGTCTTGCGACTCCGATCACCGTATACAGATTGCCTTTGAAATGACGATACTTTCCTCCGATGACGACACTCATGCCAGTCTCCTTCAACCCCTGTTCTGATACTTCTCATTGTACTTTAATTTCAGCGGTTATTTCCCATGGTTCGCATCATCTTTGCGGCGTCCTGAGTGATTTTTTGCCGGATTCCGGTTCACTTCCGCCAGGATGGCCGGCGTCGGAGCTGAAGCGTCTGTTCCAGAGTATAGGCGAGACGGATCAGATTGCTTTCCCGGTATGGTTTTGCCATCAGGTAAAACGAAAGCGGATCATACACCGTTTCATTGAAGACCCGGGCCGGAAGCGTCATACTGCAGGCACCGCTGACCGCCGCAAGGTTGGTGATCACCGAATTCGTGACGGTGACAAGAGAAGAGAGATTCTTTTCCTCCATAAGAGAAAAGAGAAGATGTTCCGCCTCTTCCTTCACCCGTCTGCGGAGGGCGGCATAGGCCGGATTATGAAGATCTCCGGATGTTTTTTCGCTTTCGATCAGCAGGTTCTGTCCGTACTTCAGACACCGCTCGGGATCGGCCTCATTCCGTTCGATGATCTCCTTCAAAGACCGCACGGAACAGGACTGCTCTTTCAGATAGCGGTTCAGTCCGTATTTGAATTCCGTTTTAAAGCATTCCTCTTCATCCACGATGCCCTGTTCCAGCACACACTCCACCGCCTCACCGCCGTGATCTTCGATGATCTCCTTCAGCCGGTTCAGAGCTGCTTCGTCATCCTCCGTTCCCTTCACGGTAAAGACACCGATCCTCTCGCCGGCAAGATCGCTGCACAGCGCTGCGGTATAGTCAGCTGCCCTGTTCTTTCCGGTTGAGGAAACCATCGCCGAAAGCAGAAGCGCGCAGTCTTTTGTCGATGAAGCCATCGGGCCGGCGGTATCCTGAACCGGGCTCAGGGGCAGAATCCCCCGGTTGCTGAGAAGTCCGAACGTTGGTTTGATTGCCGTAATAGCATTGGCGATCGCCGGCGACATCAGGGATCCGTCGGTCTCCGTTCCCACCGCAAGATCGCAATACCCGGCCGCCACGGAAACGGCAGAGCCGCTGGATGAGCCGCTGGGATCAAAGGCCGGATTATAGGGATGCCTGACCTGACCGGCAAGGCTGGAATAACCCGAAGGCATCTTTTCATCCGACATCCAGTAAGCAAATTCCGAAAGATTCGTCTTGCCGAGAATGACGGCCCCCTCTTCCCTGAGCCGTCTTACGATGTCGCTGTCTTTTTCACAGATGAGATCTTTCAGCACATAGGAACCGGCCGTATTGGGCAGACCCTTCACTTCGATGTTGTCCTTGACGAGCACCGGGAGGCCATAGAGCAGTTTCTTCGATCTCTCTTTGTCCTTTGCCTCATCCCTTGCCTTTGCCTGCTCGCGCCAGTCGGGACAAAGGCAGGCAACCGCATTCAGCTCTCTTCCCGCCTGATCGTTTTCCGCTATCCGCGAAACGCATTCTTCGCACAGGGCAAGACTGCTGAGTTCTCCCCGGCGAATCAGTTCCGATTTTTCTGCAGCGTTCATACGCATCTCTCCTGTCATTTACAGGTTTATTCTGTCACAGAACAAAACTTCCCGAAACCAAAGCACTTCCGAAGAAGAAAAGGACACCGGGAAGTTCCGGCATCCTGTCTTTTTCCATGTGACTGAGGAACCGGCCCGTTTCCGGATCCGTTCCCGTTTTGTTTCTGCCTTTGGATCCGTTGAAGCGCTGGTGATCCGATGCGTTTCAAAGACGGCCGGAAGGCTGCGGATGATCCGGAATCAGGAGGCCTTCCCCTTCAGAAGAGAGCTGTCCTCCGTTCCCCGGAACATATGACGCAGGACATAGAAGATCCGCGAAATTCCCCCGTCCGCTCTCGCGAGATCAACCGCTTCCTGAATTGTCACCGGATCATTGGTTCCGATCACATCGACGCCG
>JAFWCM010000188.1 GCA_017536885.1 Solobacterium sp. | reverse complement strand
CCAGAACAAGCAGGCGGAGGCGATGATTGACAGCGGCTGTGATGTGATATGCATCAATCTCGTCGACCGCACCAGTCCCCGCAAGATCATCGACCTCGCGCGGAAAAACAACGTCCCGGTCATCTTCTTCAACCGGGAGCTTGTCGAAGAGGATCTCATGCAGTGGGAAGAGCTGTATTACATCGGCGCCGATGCCGAGCAGTCCGGCATTATGGAAGGCGAGGTTGCGGCCGAGGCCTACGAACGGGAAAACGGGGATAAAAACGATGACGGGATTATCCAGTATGTGATCCTGGAAGGAGAAGCGGGACATCAGGATGCGATCGTCCGCACCCAGAAATCGGTGGATACCCTGATCGACAAAGGATTTCAGGTGGATAAGATCGCCTCACTGACCGCCAACTGGAACCGCTCCCAAGCTCAGACGCGGATGAGCCAGCTGATCGAGACCTACGGCAGTGAGATCGAGATGGTTCTCGGAAACAACGATGATATGGCACTCGGGGCAATCGATGCCTACAAGGCCGCCGGCATCGAACGCAAAGACTGGCCGGTAATCGTCGGAATCGACGGCATTGCGGCCGGGCTTGAAGCCGTCAGGAACGGGGAAATGGCCGGCACCGTATTCAACGACCAGAAAGGCCAGGCAAACGCCATGGCATTGCTGGCGATTACGCTGGCCTCCAATGGATCTCTGAATTCTCTCGGACTGACGTCCGGCAAATACATCCGCCTTCCCTATCAGAAGGTGACAAGTGACAACATTTCGGATTATCTCGAGTAAGCTTCCCGAAGGAGGTCTTCTCCCTCCGGAATCAAAGCGATGAACTGTTCCTTCACGATTTCCGCAAAGGGAAGAACTTCTTCCTTCAGGCGGAGAGAGGAAGGAACTTTTTCTGTGACCGTAAGGATCTCATGGGCAAGCCGAAGCGCGGTGTTGCGGTCGCCGACTGACCCCATGCCGAAGAGCGCAGCCCGGAAGGAAGGGGAGTCGGCGTACTTTTTCACCAGGGTCCTTCCGAAGTTTTCCCATTCCTTTTTCTGACAGTCATCGGGTTCAAAGACACCGAGCATCCCGAGATTTTCCCGGATATCCTTTTCGTGCTTTCGGCGGTTGAGGAAGGTGACGGGCTCTTCCGCAAGCACTTTTAACATCATCCATGCAAGCAGGTACCTGTCCCGGTCCCTGTCATAGCGTCCCTTCAGAATTTCCATCCGCCGTTTGTCTTCGGGATCTTCCGGCATGTGTTCCATATGCGCTTTCAAAAGGTCCAGACGCTGTGCCCCTTCACGGGCATAAAACGCATCCGGCCAGTGTTCGAAAAGCGATTCGTCGATCTCTGTTCTGTATTTCATGAACAAAATATAGCAGAGATAGGAGGAAGATAACAGCACAGAAAAAGCCCGGCATTCCTTTCGGAAAACCGGGCAGATCATCAGTCCTCGAGGGCTTTGACAAACTTCTTTGTGATTTCAAACGGCCGGGTGATCGCGGAACCGACAACGACGGTCCAGGCACCCATATCCATCGCATGTCTCAGCTGTTCGGGAGTGGAGATGTTTCCCTCCGCAACCACGGGTTTGCCGCAGTTGTGAATCAGATACTTGATCATGGAATAGGGAGGCACGGATACGCCTTTGGTGTATTCGGTATAGCCTGCCATCGTCGTTCCGATGAGATCAAATCCCATCGCGGCCGCAGCCATGCCGTCTTCGATGCTGGCGCAGTCAGCCATGAAGAGCTGATCGGGATATTTGGCACGGACTTCCGCAAAAAAGTCCTTCAGCTCGATTCCGCCGGGCCTTGTGCGGCAGGTCGCATCCATCGCGATGATGTCGCATCCGATCGCGGCCAGGGCATCGACTTCCTTCATCGTCGGAGTGATGTACACATTGGGGGCGTCTTCATAAACCTTCTTGATGATTCCGATGATCGGAAGGTCCACGTTTTTGCGGATCTCCTCGATGTCTTCGACGGTGTTGGCACGGATGCCTTTCGCTCCGCCGAGAAACGCCGCATAGGCCATGCGGCCCATGATGAAGCTGCTGTGCAGCGGCTCTTCGGGAAGGGCCTGACAGGAGACGATCAGTTTTTCGTGAACGGCGTTGAGAATCTCTTCATTGGTTCGTTTCATAAGTTCCTTTCTTAACGGATCTGTCCGTTTCCGTGAATGACGTATTTGTAGGTGCACAGTTCCTCTAAACCCATCGGACCTCTGGCATGGAGCTTCTGGGTGGAAATGCCCATCTCGCATCCCAGTCCGAATTCACCGCCGTCGGTGAAGCGGGTGCTGGCATTGACATAGACGCAGGAGCTGTCGATGCCGCGGGAGAAGGCCTCCGCATTGGGGATACTGCGGGTGATGATGGCATCGCTGTGATGGGTGCCGTGGGTGTTGATGTGAGCGATCGCCGCATCGACATTTTCCACACATCCCACCGCGAGGATATAATCGAGGAATTCGGTATCGAAATCCTTTTCTCCTGCGGCCTTTCCGCCGATGACTTTGCGGCATGCCTCATCCAGCCGCAGTTCCACCGGATGCTTTCCGTTTTCAAGACGATCCTTCAGCTTCGGAAGGAAGGAGTCCAGAATGTTCTTATGGACAAGAAGCACCTCTTCCGCATTGCATACGGAAGGCCGGCTGGTCTTGGCGTTTTCGATGATGGAAAGGGCCATGTCCTGATCCGCATCCTCATCGACGAACACGTGGCAGATGCCCGTACCGGTTTCGATGCAGGGAACGGTCGCTTCTCTGACGCATGCCTGAATGAGACCGGCGCCGCCGCGGGGGATCAGAAGATCCACATATCCCTTGGCATGCATGAGCTCGGCGGCACTGTCATGACTCTTGTCTTCGACCAGCTGAATGCGGTCCTCACTGATGCCCGCCTTTGCCAGGCCTTCGCGCAGCGCTTTGACAATCGCATTGGCGCTTTCCCAGGCGTTTCTGCCGCTTCTTAAGATCACGGCGGAGCCCGCCTTGACGGCAAGGGCCGCCGCATCGCTGGTCACGTTGGGCCGGCTTTCATAGATGATTGCGATCACGCCCATGGGGACGCTGACTTTCTCGATGGCAAGCCCGTCCATGCGTACATGGGTATTGAGAATTCTGCCGCAGGGATCTTCGAGGGCGATGAGATCGCGTACGCCCTGGGCCATACCCTGAATGCGGGAAGCTGTTAACAGCAGCCGGTCCATCATGACCGGGCTCAGAATGCCGCTGCTCGCCTCACAGTCCTTTGCGTTTGCCGCGAGAATGTCGTCGGTGCGGGCGATCAGTGCGTCTGCCATTTCCGAAAGCGCCTTGTTGCGTACCTGATTGGACGGGTAGGGCTTCTGTGCTTCCTGTCTGGCGCGGATGAGAATTTCCTGTGTTGTCATAGTTTTTTACCGATAAACCGGGTTCCTACCGGTTTTCCTTCCACAATGTCATAAAGCAGCTGCGGCTTGGCGCCATGGGAGATTACCATGTCGATGCCGTGGCTTGCCGCAAGTTTTGCGGCATGTATTTTTGTGATCATTCCGCCCGTTCCCTGCGAGCTGCGTGAACCGCCGGCGAGGGCTTCGATCTCATCGGTGATCTCTTCCACGATATGAATGATCTTTGCGTTTCTGTCTACGTGGGGATCGCCGGTGAGCAGGCCGTCGATATCGCTGAGCAGGATCAGAAGATCCGCCTTTGCGTAAACGGCGGTCAGAGCGCCGAGCGTATCGTTGTCGCCGAGCGAAATCTCCGAAGTTGCGATCGTATCATTTTCGTTGAGAATCGGAATGACATCGAATTCGAGAAGCCGGAACAGCGTGTTCTCAAAGTTTTCCCGGCGGTCATCCCGCTCGAGATCATCACTCGTGAGCAGGATCTGAGCCACGGTGTGGCTGTATTCGCTGAACAGCCGGTCATAGGTATACATGAGCTCACACTGGCCGACGGCCGCCGCTGCCTGTTTGGAAGGCATATCGGAAGGCCTGCCGCCGAGCGACAGTTTCCCGACCCCCATGCCGATCGCTCCGGAAGAGACGAGAATGATTTCATGGCCGGCGTTTTTGAGATCGCTCAGCACCTTAACAAGATTTTCCACATGCCGGATATTCAGACGTCCGCTGGGATGAGCGAGCGTGCTGGTACCGACCTTTACTACGATTCGTGACATCTGCCACCTCCGTGAATAACTTTATCACAAAAAGAGACCCGGGGTTCGCGGTATCCCGAAGGGCGCTGCCGCACCCGTATGCAGGTCAGGGGATGAGTCAGACCTCAGAAAAGGAGTATACAGGCAGGGGAACCGGGCAGACAAAAGAAAAAACAGAAGATGCAGATGTCTTCTGTCTTCTTATGGAATTCAATGTGTCCTGTCACGGGAGCCCCGCCTTACTTCATGCCGAAGGCGATTGCAGTGCACGTTTCCAGCGGATGTTCCTGAAGATACTCTTCGATTTCCGGATAGCTCTTCACGGCGACATAGCTGATGGACTTCCAGTCTTTTTCCAGACCGTTGCTGTAGAGGAAGTCTTCGATTCCGGTTTCCGGTTTGTCGGTAGGAATCAGGTAGATCTGCGCACTGTTGTCATCGAGCCAGTTCCATCCCATGATCACGCTTTCGGCTTTGTCGGGAAGGGGATCCTTATACAGGATGGAGAGCCAGTCGTCGGCGACGCCGCGGCCGTTGTAGAAGTAGGTGAATCCGATATGCACCTTCTGATATTCGTCTTTGTAGAATAACGCGATACTGTGGAAAATCGAAGGACTTTCCATAAACTGAACCAGTTCAGCCATAAGTTACCTCCTTGTTTCAAGCCCATTATAATGATTGAAACCTGCATGTAAATCGAAAAACCCGATCACAGCGCTTACATCGAAATGAATTCTCAGATTCCCGTTTCTGGTAACCCTTACATCGAAAAAACGGGTGTTTTCCGGAGAATGCTGCGGCCTTGTACCTATGCGATCAAGGAAAAGGTGATACAATCACGACTATGGAAAACAGAGTATTGGAACTGTTTACGACCTTCTTCAAGATCGGCGCATTTACCTTCGGGGGAGGATATGCGATGATTCCGATCATCAAGGAAGAGGTTGTAACGAAACGTCACTGGATGGAAGACAGTGACATTCTTGATATCGTGGCGATTGCCGAAAGCACCCCGGGCCCGATCGCAATCAACACCGCGACCTTTGTGGGAAAGAAAACAGCCGGAACCCTCGGTGCCGCCGCCGCAACCTTCGGCACGGTTCTGCCGAGCTTTATCATCATCTTTGCGATTTCCTCCGTACTGCGTCAGTTTGAGGAGCTGACGGCGGTGAAATACGCCTTTGCGGGCATCCGCGCCGCGGTGCTGGTTCTGATCTTTCAGGGACTGCTTTCGATGTACCGCGCCTGTCCGAAAGGGAAGATGGAATATCTTCTGATGGCGCTGTCCTTTCTGATTACCGTCATCTTCGATTTCAACGTGCTGGTGATCATCGTCAGCTGCGCACTGATCGGATTAATTGTGAGCCGATGGAGGAATGACCATGAACATACTTCCTGATCTGTTTCTGACCTTCTTCAAAATCGGTCTTTTCACCTTCGGCGGGGGTTATGCGATGCTGCCGATGATCTGCCAGGAAGTGCTTGCCCACGGCTGGATGAGCCTTGAAGATCTGATCAACTTCATCGCCGTCTCCGAAAGCACTCCCGGACCCTTTGCGATCAATGTCAGCACCTATATCGGTACCGAAACAGCCGGCTTCTTCGGAGCTGTTGCGGCTACCTCGGGCGTAGTGCTTCCGAGCTTTATCGTGATCCTGATCGTTGCGCAGGGCTATGAGAAATTCCGTGACTCGAAGATCGTGCAGGGAGTCATGTCGGGCCTCAGGCCGGCGGTGATCGGCTTAATCGCAGCCGCGCTCTTCTCTGTGGCAAAAACCGTATTTATTCCCCATAACGGTGAGATTCAGGTGCTTCCGACGCTGTTCTCCCTGGCAGTGGTGGGAATTGCGGCATTTCTGCGCTTAAAGAAAAAGGTTCACCCGATCCTGGTCATCCTGCTCTCGGCATTGCTTGGCATCGCTGCCGGATATGCGGGAATCCTGAACATCTGAATGCATGCATGTAAGCCCGGAGATTTCGGGCTTTTATGATGCAAAAAGAAAAACGCAGAAGATCTGCGTGAAAAGAAAGAATTACCCCGACTCCGCCCTCGCTTCCGGCAGACGATATGGTAGTAACATTGAGTAATCATGAATGCATGTGTGCGCGATCGGGGCAACTGTGTTAAGGAAGCACCTGCCCGGCGGTGCGCTAGAGTGTCCGTATCATTCTCATACGGAAGAGATCACGTCCACCCCGGAAACTACCTTCTTTTTCTTTTTGCTGTTATTTCAGCTCGGTAAGCCAGTTGGTTTCCTGGATCTTGTTGTCGACCAGGCGAAGCTGTTTGCTGATCTGATCGACTTCCTTCTGAATCTTCTGAACGTTGATTGCCGGCAGAACCTTGATCTCCGTGCCTCTTGCCCGGTAGACCGTTGCGCTTGCCGTGTTGACGATGTCACGGAAGACCTCGAGCTTGACCTTAAGCATGTCGCGCTCAGCGATCAGTTCCGTCAGGCTCTTGGTTTTCTCTCCGGTGAGAGAAGATTCATTTACCATGGTTACGCTGTTGGTGAGATTGATGCGGGTGATGAGATTGGTCAGCTGCTGAAGCGCGGTGTTCAGCTGCCGGATCAGATCATCCGGATTCTCCGGGGTTTTTTCTCCCTCCTGAACAAGGGCATTATTGCTGATGCGGACACGCAGCTGAGCAATTCTGGTGTTGAGGTCAGCGCGTTCCTGAAGTGCTTCCGCAAGTTTCATAAAAAAAGATTACTCCTTCCACTAATTAAGTATATTACAACTGTACCCGTTGTCCGCAAAAAAAGAAAAAGAGCCCTGGAGAAAGGTTCTTTTCCGAAAGGGCTGCGCAGTGCGCGCCGTGCTGAACCATAGAAGGAGTTCAACCGGGAATCAGGAGAACATCAGATGAAGGAGTAGTATTCCCGGAGGTGTTCGGCAGTTAGCTTTAACTAACTAAGTACAGAATACGCCCGGAAAAAGAGTCTGTCAACCTCTGAAGAGATATTTCTGCATTTTTTTCATTTTCTTCGGACGGCGTACCGGAACCGTGAATTATTAAGAGCAGGAGATATATACTATATGGGTATACAAAGGCGGAAGAATCATGAGTACTAAAACAGAAACCAAAAAGAAATTTCCAATCAATTTTGAATTTCTCCAGAAACTGGGCAAGGCACTGATGTCGGTAATAGCCGTCATGCCGGCAGCGGGCTTGGTCATCAGTCTCGGCAATGTGGTCATGATGATCTTTACGGAAGGCGCGGGCTATCAGATCGGAAATGTTCTGGCCCAGCTTGGCTGGGGCATCATTACCAACCTCCATATCCTGTTTGCCTGTGCAATCGGGGGATCGTGGACAAAAGATCGGGCCGGGGGTTCGTTCGCCGCACTGATCTGCTTCATCCTGATCAACATTCTCACCGGTGCGATGCTCGGCGTAAACAATACCATGCTCACAGATCCCAACGCAGTCACTCACACTTTCTTCGGACAGCCGATCCGCGTCAGTGACTACTTTGTCAGCGTGTTGGGAAATCCGGCACTGAACATGGGCGTCTTCGTCGGAATTATTGCCGGATTTGTCGGGGCTTCCGCATATAACAGGTACTACAATTTCCGCAGACTTCCGCCGGCGCTTTCCTTCTTCAACGGCAAGCGGTTCGTGCCGCTTGTATGCATGTTCTATTCCGTGATCACGGCTTTTGTGCTTTCCGCTTTCTGGCCGCTGGCTCAGGGAATGATCAATGCCTTCGGGATCTGGATTGCGACCAGCTCCGAAACTTCAGCGGTTCTCGCACCGTTTATCTACGGAACGCTGGAGAGATTGCTGCTGCCGTTCGGCCTCCATCATATGCTTACGATCCCGATGAACTATACCTCCTTCGGCGGCACCTACATCATTGCGACCGGGCCCAGCGCCGGTCAGGCTGTCTATGGCCAGGATCCGCTCTGGCTGGCATGGGTGACGGATCTTATCAACTACAAAAATGCGGGGGACATGGCCTCCTATCAGAATCTTCTTACCAGCGTGACGCCTGCCCGCTTCAAGGTCGGTCAGATGATCGGCTCGACCGGTCTGCTTCTCGGGATCGGTCTTGCAATGTATCGCTGCAGTGAACCGCAGTACCGCGCCAGGATGAGAGCGATGATTCTCTCGATCTCCGCTGCGGTATTCCTTACCGGTGTCACCGAACCCATGGAGTTTCTGTTCATGTTCTGCGCGATTCCTCTCTATATTGTCTATGCGATTCTTCAGGGATGTGCCTTTGCTCTGGCCGGCATTATTCATCTTCGCCTGCATTCCTTCGGCAATCTCGAACTGTTCTCCCGCATCCCTCTGGCATTGAATGCAGGGCTGGGCGGCGATCTCATTAACTTTGTGATCTGTGTTGTCGTTTTCTTCATCATCGGTTATTTCACCGCATACTTCATGATCACAAAATTCAACTTCGCCACTCCCGGAAGAAACGGCAACATTCCCGAGGAAGAAACGGAAGAGGATACTCCCGAACCGGTTAAGAAAGATGCCCCGGCCGGCGATTCGCAGGCCTCCCGTATCATCGCTCTGCTTGGGGGAAAAGAGAATATCATTGATGTGGATGCGTGCATGACAAGGCTCCGCGTTACCGTAAAGGATCCTTCTCTTGTCAAAGAACTTCCCGAATGGAAGGCGGAAGGCGCTATGGGACTGATCAAAAAGGATAACGGCATCCAGGCGGTATACGGACCCAAAGCGGATGTTCTGAAATCCGATATCCAGGATCTCTTATGAAACTTCTCACACTGAATCTGCACAGTCATGACCGCAGTTTTGACCGCTCAGTTCTCAGGGAACATATTGCGGATCTTGCCCGGTTTCTGACGGATGAAAAGATTGATATCCTCGCCCTGCAGGAATGCTCGCAGCAGAAGGATCTGCCCTGTGCGCAGACCGTCCCGATGCGTTTTCTGAATCAGGAGAATGAGATCCCTCTGAGAGAGGAAAATGCCGCGCTTCTGCTGGCGCAGAAACTGGCAGAGCAGGGCATGAAGTATGAGTGGACCTGGACCGGGGTGAAGCTTGGATATGAGGTGTATGAAGAAGGCCTTGCACTGTTTTCCCGGCTTCCGATTGCCGAAACAGAAGAACACTGGATTTCCGGCATCCGTGAGTTTGCCTGCTGGAAAAGCCGCAAGGCTCTGATGATCCGGCTGAAGAACGGATTGGTGATCTTTGATGTACACATGGGATGGTGGAATGATGAAGAGGAGCGGTTCAGAGAACAGATGGACCGTCTTCAGACTCTCTCTCTCAAAGAGACGGATGTTCTGCTCATGGGAGATTTCAACGCTCCGAGTGATGTCAGGGGAGAAGGGTATGACCGGATGAAAGAACTCGGATGGACCGATACCTACGACCTTGCGGAACAGAGAGATTCCGGCATCACCGTGCCCGGATCGATCGACGGCTGGCGCAACGGGGATGTTTCGGGCATGCGGCTCGACTATATCTGGACCCGGAAAAAGAGACGCGTTCTGTCGTCTTCCGTTGTCCTCAACGGAATAAAAGGACCGGCAATATCCGATCATTTCGGAGTGCT
>JAFWCM010000026.1 GCA_017536885.1 Solobacterium sp. | reverse complement strand
CCGATGACAATCGGTCCGGAGCCGATCACAAGTACTTTCTTAATCGTGGTGTCCCTTGGCATGTCTGAATTCCTCCATCATCGCGATAAAGCGGTCAAACAGAAACTCCGTATCCTTCGGACCGGCACAGGCCTCGGGATGAAACTGCACCGTAAAACAGGAGAGCCCGGGATAGTCGATGCCCTCGCAGGTTCCGTCGTTGGCGTTGATATAGCGGACCGTTCCGTGATCTTTGATCGACGCAGGATCCACGGCATAGCCATGGTTCTGGGTCGTGATGAAGGTCCGCTCGGTGATGGTGTCGCTGACCGGCTGATTGGCGCCGCGGTGACCGTATTTCATCTTGTAGGTCGATGCCCCTGCCGCAAGGGCAGTCAGCTGATGGCCAAGGCAGATGCCGAAGACCGGCACCGTTCCCAGAAGTTCGCGGATCACGGCAATCGCTTCCGTGTTTTCCGCCGGATCCCCGGGGCCGTTGCTCAACATCACCCCATCGGGGGAAAACGCACGGATTTCTGCCGCCGGGGTGTTGTAAGGAACCGCGATGACTTCGCAGCTGCGCGAGGTGAGTTCGCGGATGATGTTTTCCTTGGCGCCGTAATCGATCAGCACCACGCGCCGGCGCGCGTCCATGCATTCATGCTTTACCGGTTTCTTCACCGAGCACTCTTCCACCACGCCGTGAATGAAAAACCGCTCCAGATCTTCGATCGACTCGGGCGGGGTGCGGACGATGGCCGCATTCATCACGCCGTATTCCCGCAGTTTGCGTGTCAGTTGTCTGGTGTCAATGCCGGCGATGCCGGGGATATCATGTTCCGCAAGAAAAGACTCAACGGTCCCCTCAGAACGAAAGTTGGAAGGAGTCTCACAGAGCTCCCTGACCACATATCCCCGAAGATGCGGTTTTCCTTCGAAATCTTCGGGGATGATGCCGTAGTTTCCCACCAGGGGAAATGTCTGAATCACAATCTGTCCGGCGTAACTCGGATCAGTGAGCGTTTCGATATATCCGTTCATTCCGGTCGTGAAAACAAGCTCTCCCAGGCAGTCTCTGTCTGCCCCGATCGCCTGTCCTTCATAAACGCTTCCGTCTTTGAGCACCAGCCATGCTTTTCTGCGGTTTTTCATAATACTGACGCAATCACCGCCTTTATCGTATGCATGCGGTTTTCCGCTTCCTGGAACACGATGCTCGCTTCGCTTTCGAACACCTCATCCGTCACTTCAATGCCGTCCGGCAGTCCGTACTTCTCCGCTACGGTGTTTCCGATGCCGGTCTTCATATCGTGATAGGACGGCAGGCAGTGCATGAACACCGCATCCTTCTTCGCCCAGGACATGAGTTCGCTGTTCACCTGATACGGCCGCATCAGAGGGATGCGCTTCGCCCATTCCTCTTCCGGTTCGCCCATCGAAACCCAGATGTCGGTGTAGACCACATCCGCATCCTTCAGGGCTTTCTTCGGATCGCTTTCAAACTCCAGAACTGCGCCGCTTTCCTTCGCAAATCCCCTGCATTTGTCAATCAGTTCCTGACCCGGCATATAACCCTCTGGAGCGCAGGCGGTGAAATTCACGCCCATCTTCGCGCATCCCACAAGCAGGGAGTTTCCCATGTTGTAGCGGGCATCGCCGAGATAGACGAGCTTGATGTTCTTCAGGGTGCCGAAGTGTTCGCGGATCGTCATGAGATCGGCGAGCACCTGGGTCGGATGATATTCATTGGTGAGACCGTTGATCACCGGCACCGAAGAGAACTTCGCCAGTTCGTTGACAATCTCCTGGCCAAAGCCGCGGTATTCGATCGCATCATACATGCCGGCAAGCACGCGGGCGGTATCCGCAATGGATTCCTTGATGCCGATCTGGGTGCCGCTGGGTCCGAGGTACGTGCTCCCCATGCCGAGATCGCTGGCGGCGACTTCAAACGCACAGCGGGTGCGGGTGCTGGTCTTCTCAAAAATCAGAGCGATGTTTTTTCCTTCGCAGAGGCGATGGGGAATTCCCGCTTTCTTTTTCCGCTTGAGCTCATCGGCAAGCGTAAGAAGTTCATTGATTTCCTCACTCGTAAAGTCGAGCAGGGTCAGAAAATCCTTTCCCCTGAGATTCATGCATTCCCCTCCTTTTTCGCAAATTCCTTTTTCAATACTTCCAGCGCTTTCATAAGATCCGCTTCCGGAATATTCAGGGCCGGAAGAAGGCGCACGCGGTTTTTCCCGGCGGTAAGAACAAGCACGCCGTTTTTGAGACAGCCGGACGCGATTTCCTTCGCGCTTCTGTATTCCGGCTCGATGCCGATCATAAGACCGAGGCCCCGGATCGACTTCACACCAGCCTGTCCTTCCAGGGTATCGAAGATCAGCTTTGATTTTTCTTTCACTGCCGCAAGGCAGTCTTCATCAATCCGCTTCAAAACGCACAGGGCACCGGCCGCCACCGCCGGATTTCCGCCGAAGGTGGATCCGTTGTCACCGGGGTGAAAGATGTCCTGAAGCTTTTCGGAAAGCATCGCGGCACCGATCGGAAGACCGCCGCCGAGCCCTTTTGCCGTGGTTGCCACATCGGGAAGAATCCCGTATTCCTGGAAGGAGTACAGGCTTCCGGTGCGGCCGTTACCGGTCTGCACCTCATCGATGATCATGATGAGATCATGTTCGTCACAAAGCGCTCTGACCCCTTTGACAAAGTCGGGCGTCATCACGTTGACGCCGCCTTCCCCCTGCACGGTTTCGATCATGACGCCGCAGACATCGTTGGTTTCAATCAGCTGCTTCACGCTGCCGAGATCATTTCCTTCCGCATAGACAAATCCCGGCGTAAGCGGCTGAAACAGCTCATGGAAGTGATCCTGGCCGGTCGCCGAAAGGGTGGTCAGGGTGCGGCCGTGAAAGCTGTCCTTCAGGGTGATGATTGTGCTGCAGCCCTTTCCGTGCTTCAGCTCGCCATAGCGGCGGGCAGCCTTGATCGCACATTCATTGGCCTCCGCCCCGGAGTTGCAGAAGAAGACCTTCTTCATGCCGGTGCGCTCGCACAGTTCCTTCGCAAGATCGGCGCAGGGGCCGGTGTAATACAGATTGGAGGTGTGCTGAACGCGGTGAAGCTGATCGCTCACCGCTTTGACCCAGGCCTCATCGCTGTAGCCGAACACATTCACCGCAATTCCCGATCCAAGATCGATGTATTCCCTGCCGTCTTCCCCGAAGGCAACGGAACCATGCCCGCCCTGAATCACCACGGGAAATCTCGCGTAGGTATCTGCGACATAGGTACTGTCGGTTTCCATGATATTGCTCATTCGTCTTCTCCATCCGGCCGGATCATCGTGCCGGCACCTTCGTTGGTCAGGATTTCCATCAGAAGCGCATGCGGGACGCGGCCGTCGATGATGACCGACGCCTCGACGCCGCCGTTGATCGCGGCGATGCAGCAGAGGATCTTGGGAATCATCCCGCCGTTGATCCTGCCCTCTTCCTTCATCTTCAGCGCCTGCTTCACGCTGAGCTCGCGGATCAGAGATTCGGGATCGTTTCTGTCATAGAGAACGCCGGTGATGTCTGTCATCATGATCAGACGTTCGGCGGAAAGCGCCGAAGCGATCGCTCCTGCGGCGGTATCGCCGTTGATGTTGTAGACATTGCCTTCTTCATCCGTACCCAGGGTTGAGATCACCGGGATATATCCCTGATCGAGAAGATCGAGAATCGGCTTGGGGTTGATGTTTGTCACATCGCCGACATAGCCGTATTTCTGATCGCGGATCTTTGCCTGGATCAGTCTGCCGTCCATGCCGGAAAGACCGATCGCCTCGCCGCCCTTGGTCTCGATGAGATTCACCAGGGTCTTGTTGATCTTGCCGGCGAGAACCATCTGGACGATGTCCACCGTTTCCTGATCCGTGACCCGCAGCCCGTCCACAAAGACCGGCTTTTTCCCAAGGCGGTTCATCAGGACCGAGATTTCCGGACCGCCGCCGTGGACCAGGATCACCCGCACGCCGACCTTGGACAGAAGGACGATGTCCTCCATGACCTGTTCTCTCAGCTCTTCTGAAATCATGGCATTTCCACCGTATTTCACTACGACGGTCTTGCCATGATAGGCTCTGATATAGGGCAGCGCCTGGGCGAGCACTTCCGCCCGCTGCACATTGGAATAATTCTGTTCGTTCATGTTCTGTAATCTCCGTTGATCTTCACATAGTCATAGGTCAGATCGCATCCCCAGCAGGTCACTTCCGATTCCCCGTCGTGAAGATCGATCTCGATGACAACCTCATCCTCGGAAAGAATTTTTTTCGCGAGCTCTTCATCAAAGGCAAGCCCTCTTCCCGAACGGGCCACTTCGATTCTTCCGGCCGAAGAGGCAAAGCGGATATCGGTCTTTGCGGGATCGAACTCCACCCCGGCATACCCCAGGGCGCAGAGCACTCTTCCCCAGTTGGCATCGCATCCGAAGATCGCGGCCTTGGTAAGGCTCGAGCCGATCACGGACTTGGCCAGCTGTTCTGCTTCGCTTACGCTTCTGGCATGGCTGATCGAACAGGTGATGAGGTGTTTGGCTCCTTCGCCGTCCTTTGCCATCTTTCTTGCAAGATTGACGCAGAGGGTCGAAAGCAGCGCCCGGAACACCTGGTAATCCTCACCTGCTTCTTCGATGCGGGGATTTTCGGCAAGGCCGCTTGCGAGAATGATCAGCGAATCGTTGGTCGAGGTATCGCCGTCGACGGAAATGCGGTTGAAGCTCTGGGCGCAGGCTTCCTTCAGCGCTTTCTTTAAAAGAGACGGAGCAATCGCGCAGTCGGTCGTGATATATGCAAGCATGGTTCCCATATTGGGATGGATCATGCCGCTGCCCTTGGAGATGCCGCCGATGCGGACGGGCTTTCCGCCGATCATTGCTTCCAGAGCGTATTCCTTCTTCACCGTATCGGTTGTCATGATGGCTCTTGCGCAGGCATCGGAGCCGGAAGGATCGCTGACGAGTTCTTTCTTTAATTCACCGATATGATCGGCGATGCATTCGGTAAACAACTCCATGCCGATAACGCCGGTAGATCCCGTAAGGACGAGATCGGCGTCGATCCCCATCGCATCGGCGGTGATCTTCTGCATTTCCCTGGCATGCTTCATGCCGTTGGGAGCGCAGGCATTGGCGATGCCGGAGTTGGCGATGATCGCCTGGGCATAGGGATCTTTGAGTGTCTCAATATCAAGAAGCACCGGATCCGCCTTGACAAGATTCGTGGTGAACAAACCTGCGGCAGCGCATTTGACATCGCAAAAGATCAGTCCGAGATCCTTCTTTGTTTTGCCGGGACGGATACCGGCATGAACTCCCGCTGCTTTAAATCCTTTTGCGGCGGTTACGCCGCCTTCAATTTCCTTCATACCTGTTTCCCTCCTGTAATCAGGCCTGTATCCTCGGCAAGACCGAGGGCGATATTCATGTTCTGGATCGCCGCTCCGCTGGCTCCCTTGCCGAGGTTGTCGAATCTTGCCGTAAGCAGGATTCGCTCTTCGTTTCCGAATACGGAAACTTCCATATCATCCCTTAACGCATAGGCACCGGCGCTCAGGAAGCCGCCTTCGCTGCTGTCTCTGACATAGCGGACCAGTCCGCGGGAATAGACTTCTTCGTAGCATTCCTCAATCTTTGAGAGCGGTGCTTCCAGCATATCGGGAAACAGCGGAACCACCGTTTCCATACCGCTGTAGAAGTCCGCCACCACCGGCAGGAACACCGGCGCATTCCTGAGTGCGCACATCTTCATCATCTCGGGAAGATGCTTGTGATTCTGACTCAGCCCGTACATCCTCGGAGCACAGAGGAGCGGGTCTCTTCCCTCTTCCTCATATTGGGCGATCATCTTCTTTCCCCCGCCGGAATACCCGGTCAGAGAAAGACATTCCAGATGAACTCCCTCTTTCAGAATGCCGTGTTTTACAAGCGGAGAAACCAGGGCGATAAATCCGCTGGCGTGGCAGCCGGGATTGGCGATTCGCTTTGCCTTCGCGATTTTTTCCCGCTGTCCTTCGATCTCCGCCATGCCGTAAACCCATGCATCACTTGTCCTGTGAGCGGTGCTGGTATCGATGACAATCGGTCCCTTCGGGTCGATAAAGGATGCAATCTCTTTTGCGGCATCATCCGGCAGACACAGGAAAACGCAGTCGGCGCTTTCGGCGATCTCTTTCCGCACCGGAATCTCATGGCGAAGCTCATAGGGGATCTCCAGGAGTTCGATGTCGCTTCTCTGTTTCAGCCGTTCTTTGATTTTGAGTCCCGTGGTACCGGAACTGCCGTCGATAAATACTCTGATCATAACTATCCTTTATATTTTTCTCTCGTGTGCTGAATCTGCTGTTCCACCGAAGCGACGCTGGTTCCGCCATAGGAGATGCGGCGGTTGACGCAGTTTTCAAGATCGATCGCTTCATAGAGATCATCTTCAAAGAGAGTGCTGTAAGTTCTGTAGGTCTCAAGGCTCAGGTCCTCGAGAACGGTATTGGTTTCGATGCAGGTTGCGACGAGTTTGCCCGAAAGCTTGTATGCATCGCGGAACGGCATGCCCTTTCGGGTCAGATAATCCGCAAGATCTGTCGCGTTGATGAATCCGCGCTGGGCTGCTTTCTTCATCGCTTCCCGCTTCACCTTCATCGTTTCGATCATCGGGGTGAAGACATCGAGGCACATGTGAATCGTATCGACGCCGTCGAATACCGGCTCCTTGTCTTCCTGCATGTCTTTGTTGTAGGCAAGCGGCAGGCCTTTGAGCACGGTAAGAATGGCCACGAGATCTCCGTATACCCGCCCGGTCTTGCCGCGGACAAGCTCTGCCATATCGGAATTTTTCTTCTGCGGCATGATCGAAGATCCGGTGGTATAGCGGTCATCCAGTTCCACAAAGCCGAATTCCCAGCTTGTCCAGAGAAGGATCTCTTCGGAGAACCGCGATAAATGCATCATCAGAACCGAGAGATCAAACAGAAACTCGGCCGCAAAATCCCGGTCGCTGACGCCGTCGAGACTGTTTTCTCCGACGGAGGAAAGACCAAGGAGCTTTGCCTCCAGGAAGCGGTCGGTGTCATAGGTGGTGCCTGCGAGGGCACAGCTGCCGATCACGGAAACATCCATGCGGTTTCTGCAGTCACTGAGACGGCTGATATCCCGGTCCAGCATCATGACATACGCCATGAGGTGATGTCCGAAGGTGACCGGCTGCGCCCGCTGCAGGTGGGTATAGCCGGGAAGGATTGTATTCTTCTCCTTCTCCGCCTGATCCGTGATCACCAGGATCAGCTGTTTCAGCTTCTCGATGATCTTCGCGGTTTCCTCTTTGAGATAGAGGCGAAGATCGAGCGCCACCTGGTCATTGCGGCTTCTTGCCGTATGAAGCATCTTTCCCTCTTCGCCGATCCGCTCGGTCAGAATCTCCTCCACAAACATGTGAATATCTTCCGCCGCCGGATTGAATTCGAGCCTGCCGTTCTGCAGATCCGCAAGGATGCCTTCCAGGGCATCGATAATATGCCCGCCCGCTTCGGCGGGAATGATCTTCCTGGCCGCAAGCATCGACGCATGGGCCATGGAACCGCGGATGTCCTGTTCATACAGGCGGCAGTCAAAGCGGATGGAAGAGTTGAAATCATCCGCGTTCTGATCTGTTTCACCGGCCGTTCTGCCGGCCCACATCTTTGCCATATTACGTTCCTTTCAGCTGGTTTTATTTCTTCTTGTTTTTCGCGTTGACTCTTGCCTGAACGCCGGTCGGCAGACCATAGAGATGGATGAATCCCGCCGCATCGGTCTGATCATAGGTGGATTCGCCGAAGGATGCGAGCTCTTCGCTGTAGAGCGTATACGGGCTGTCTACTCCCGCCTTGATGATGTTGCCCTTGTAGAGCTTGAGCTTCACGGTGCCGGTGACGGTTTCCTGCGTCTTGTCCACAAATGCGCTCAGCGCCTCTCTTAACGGTGTAAACCACTGGCCGTTGTATACCAGCTCACCGAAGGTGATCGCGAGTTCCTGTTTCTTGTGTGCCGTCATCTTGTCGAGGGTGACGCTTTCGAGATATTCATGCGCACTGTAGAGAATCGATCCGCCCGGAGTTTCATAGACGCCTCTCGACTTCATGCCGACAAGCCGGTTCTCCACGATGTCGAGCAGTCCGATGCCGTTCTTTCCGCCCAGTTCATTGAGGGCAAGAAGAATTTCGGTCGCACTCATCGCCTTGCCGTCGAGCTTTGTCGGGATGCCCTTTTCAAAGGTCAGCTCGATATAGGTCGGGGTATCCGGGGCATCGAGCGGCGAGACACCCATTTCCAGGAAGCCCTCTTTTTCATACTGCGGCTCATTCATCGGATTTTCGAGATCGAGGCCTTCATGGCTCAGATGGAAGATATTCTTATCCTTGGAATAATTTGTTTCCCGGCTGATCTTGAGAGGGATGTTATGTGCTTCCGCATAATCGATTTCCTCATCTCTCGATTTGATGTCCCACTCTCTCCAGGGAGCGATCACCGGCATATCCGGAAGGAAATGCCGCAGCGCCAGTTCAAAACGGACCTGGTCATTGCCCTTTCCGGTGCAGCCATGACATACCGCATCCGCATTTTCCTTCATCGCGATCTCCGCAAGTCCCTTGGCGATGCAGGGTCTTGCCGTGCTGGTGCCGAGAAGATAGTCCTCGTACTTCGCGCCGGCCTTCATGGTCGGGATGATGTAATCATCGACATACTCATCTACCAGATCCAGAACATACAGCTTGGATGCGCCGGTCTTCTTTGCCTTTTCTTCCAGGCCCTCCAGCTCATCTGCCTGTCCGACATTGCCGGAAACCGCAATCACTTCACAGTTATTGTAGTTTTCCTTGAGCCATGGAATGATGATTGAGGTATCGAGACCTCCGCTGTACGCCAGAACCACTTTTTTGATGTCTTCCTTTTTCATTGTTTTACCCTTTCTTCTGCCCGTTCGGGATTTAAAAAACGTCCCTCGAGCAGCTCTGCTCAAAGGACGGATATTCCGCGGTGCCACCTTGATTCCCGCATTTATGCCATGCGGACACTCTTTCCCTTAACGCGGGCTGACGTAGCCTGCTCACAGATCGTTTCGCAGGTTCTGCTCCGGGACACGTTCCTTTCACTTCTCTCTCCCCGCTCTCACCATCGCCGGGTTCGCTTCAGAGTCAGTCTGAAAGTACTACTTCCTTTCTCAGCTTTAGAAGGATTATACGGTGACTCAGAAGCAGAATGCAAGAGATTTTCTGAAACATATTTTTAAAAATGAACAAAAATCAGGTGTTTGTGAAACAATTTTCAATCCTGTTTGTTTTCCGAAGGATCCATCGCTCCCCAATGCCGGATCCACATCATGCGCAGATCGCTGAAATACCGCTTCGGCACGATCAGCGACGTCTCATCTGCAAGAAGAACGCATTCCTGCTTGAGGCCCCGGACGTGATCCAGGTTCAGAAGGATGGAAGCACCGGCAAGATAGAAGCGGTCGTCCTTGAGCAGTTCGCTTACCGCATTGCGGAAGGAAGAGCGCAGAGTCACGGATTCCACCATCCTGCCGTTGGTAAGATGAACCGTCATCCCGCGAAGGGAGCGCTCGGCATAGAGGATTTCATGGAACGGAATCAGCTGCTCGCCGCGGTCGGTGTTCCGGATCAGGATCATCTTCTGCCGCATCCGGTGAATCTCCGGGATCACCATGTCCAGCACCTGCCAGATCTTCCGGTAATCATACGGGCGCAGAATATAGTAATAAGCGCGGACACTGTACGACTCCAGCGCATAGTCGGCGGACTCCGAAACGAAAACGATTCTCGCACTGGCATCCATCTCCCGGATTCTCTTTCCGAGCTTCAGGCCGTCTTCCCCTTCCAGGTCAATTTCTATGAAGTACAGATCAAAACTGCCGAATTCATAGATGGCGTTGATCAGAGAAGAACCGCTGGAAAAAGGAAACGCGGTAATGGAATTCGAGGAATGCGATATATCATATCCGAAGATGTATTTGCACAGCAGGCTCTGCCGTTCTTCATTGGTATCGGTCACCGCAATTCTGATCATAAACTTTCTCTTTACCAAACATAATTTTATATCAGAAAATGAAAAGCAGTGATGGGCCAGGGGGCTGGATCACTGCCAGTTTCTATTATAAGTAGTTCCGGCGAATGTGGTTAAAATGTGTAATATTGTAATGAATTTGCGTATATTTTTGTTAATTACTGTTTAACAATTATTCACGTCAATCCATCGAAGCCAAAGAAAACAGTCAGATGAAGCATATTCTGACCGTTGTGCCGCATTTTGAATATAATAAGGGAGCACAAACAAGGAGGCAGTATTTTATGACGAAAACAGATGTTGTATCGGGATTTCTCGGTGCCGGAAAGACAACCCTGATCTCCAAACTTATCAAAGAAGTATTCGCCAATCAGAAAGTCGTTCTTGTTGAGAACGAATTCGGCGAGATCGGAATCGACGGCGGTTTCCTGAAGGAAGCCGGCATTGAGATCCGCGAAATCAACAGCGGGTGTATCTGCTGTACCCTGAAGGGAGATTTTGAAGAAAGTCTCAGGCAGGTTGTGGAAACCTATCATCCGGAGCGGATCATCATCGAACCGTCCGGTGTCGGCAAGCTTTCGGATATTCTCCGCGCGATTCAAACCGTGGACGGACTCGAACTTGCCAGTTATTCCACCGTGGTGGACGCCAACCGCTGCAAGGTCTATCACCGTAACTTCAAGGAGTTCTT
>JAFWCM010000187.1 GCA_017536885.1 Solobacterium sp. | reverse complement strand
TTTATCCGGTCCCATGATCTTGGGCATCGCTGCGATATCGAACCAGATGTTGGCCTGTTTGAGCATCATGAGCTCAGCTTTCCATTCCTGTTTCTTTTCCCGCATCGGTGCGAGAAGATGACAGATGACAACCTTGAGATCGGGGCATCTGTCCGCAATGCGCATCAGCGCTGCGGTCTGGTGGCTCTCCATCAGAATATCGCCGACATCGAGCGCAACCACGCCGTGATACTTCTCGATCATTTTGTAGATTTCCATCATTCTGTCACCGGAGAGATCAAACGGATCATGGCATCCCATCAGACCCCCACCCGAGCTGACTTCAAACTTCACCAGACGGAAATGCTTTTCCCCGAGGAATCTCTCGAGGGTTTCCATATGGTTTGTGGCGAAGGGCTCAACCTCACAGGAAGGGCAGAAGCGATCGGGATACTTCTCCAGAAGTTCTTCATGATAGATATTCTGAAATCCGTACATGGATCCGTTCATCAGAACGGCTTTTTCTACATCATTGCGGTCCATGATTGCCAGTGCCTGTTCGGCGGTAAAGCAGTCATCCCCATACTCTCCCGTTGTCGGAAGGAGCTGGAAGACTTCACCGCTTCCCCACTGGGCTTTTCCGCCGCCGATGGCCCTGAGTTCTCCGCGCCGGCAATACCCGGCGAGAACCTTAGCCAAATGCAGATGTGCATCTATTTTTTTCATTCGTTATCCTTCTTTCAGGGAAAGTCTCAGGCCGCAGCCTTCTTGACTTTCTTCACTTTCTTTCTCGACTGATCCGCGTGCTGCAGGGCATCGAAGGCTACCGCAACGACAATGACGAGACCCTTGACGAGTCCGGCATGGGTTGAGGGAACCGACATGAGGTTGAGACCGTTGTTCAGAAGTCCCATAAGCACTGCGCCGAAGATCGCTCCGGAGACGGTTCCTTCCCCGCCCAGGAGTGATACACCGCCGATGACGGCTGCCGTGATGACATCATTCGTATACCCGGCACCGGTGGAAGAAGATGCCTGCTGTGTCATGGACGCAAGGACAATACCGCCGATTGCCGTAGTAAGACCGGAAATCATATAGCAGACAATGGTCACGAGTTTGACATTGATACCGGAGATTTCGGAGGCTTCCGGGTTTCCGCCGACCGCATAGACATATCTGCCGTACACCGTCTTGGAGAGAACATACCAGCTGATGACGGCGATGATCGCCATGAAGTAGACCGGAAGCGGGAAGCCGAGGATCTTGAAGGCACCGATCGCCGTGAAGGCGGGAACGGTGCAGCTGATGATCTTGTTGTTGGTGAAGATCATCGCAAGGCCCAGGAAGATACTCTGGGTTGCGAAGGTCACAAGGAAGGCAGGGATCTTGAATGTCGTGATGACAACGCCGTGGACCGCACCGGCGATCATTCCCACAATGAGGGCAGCGATGACACCGACGATTACGCCGGCGGTCGTATCTCCCAAGAGATGTGTGATGGATACGACCACTACCGCCGAGAATGCGCACAGGGTAGCGATGGAGAGATCAATTCCGCCGACCAGGTAAACGAAGATCGAACCGCTGACCATGATTCCGATGACGGCAACGGACCAGAGGACGTTGCTGAAGTTATCGAGAGAAAGGAATGCTTTGGGGCGAAGAATCGATAAGACGATAATAAATACGGCTAAGATGATCGGTTTGCTATACTTGCTCCAGTTAATGTTTTTCATCATTTTGCCTCCTCTTCAACGCCTTGTCCGGCAGAGAGCACCATCGACTGTGTGACTTCAACATTCTTGAACTCTTTCACAATGTCGCCCTTGCGCATGACAAGAATCCGGTGCGACACCCGCAGCAGCTCCTGAAGGTCAGAGGTGACTACGATAATGGCGACACCCTGTTTCGCGAGGTCTTCGAGAATGGAGTAGATCTCATCCTTTGCGCCGACGTCGATACCTGCCGTAGGCTCATCGACGATCAGCAGCTTGAGGTCTCTCATCAGCCATTTCCCGATTACGACCTTCTGCTGGTTGCCGCCTGACATGACGCCGACCTGCTTGTTGGGATCCGACGGGCGGATATCGATTGCCTCGATGGCACGCTTGCTCATGGCAAGTTCATCCGCATCGGAAATCGTGGTGCCGTTGACCTTGACGATGTCATAGTTTGTCAGGGCAACGTTCTTTGTGGTGGAAAGCAGAGGGATGAATCCCTGATTTCTTCTGTCCTCCGGAACAAATCCGATTCCTTCGAGAATGCTTGCCTTGGGAGAAGGATTCAGCTTCTTGCCGTCGAGATACACTTCGCCCGAGACAGCCTGATCCACGCCGTAGATCGCCCGCACTACTTCCGTGCGTCCCGCACCGATCAGTCCGCCAAGACCCAGGATTTCTCCGCGGTGCACCTGGAAGCTGATATTGCGGTAGCGGTCGGTCTTGTCGGTGAGGTTCTTCACATCGAGACGGACCTCCGCCTTGTCATCGGAATGAAGCATCTTCCGCGATCCGGCGGATTCATCGACGACCTTGCCGATCATGGTTTCGATGACCTTGGCGGGAATGATATCCTTCTTTTCAAGGACGGCGGCGTTTTTGCCGTCACGCAGGATCGTCAGGCGATCCGAGAGCATGTACACCTCTTCGAGACGGTGGGAGATATAGATGATGGATACGCCTTCGCTGCGCAGTTTCTGAATGATCCTGAACAGCATCTCCGCTTCTTTTCCGGAGAGCGAAGCTGTCGGCTCATCCATGATCAGAAGCTTGGAGTCCTGGGAAAGACCCTTGAGGATTTCGATCAGCTGGCGCTGTCCGATGCCGAGGTTGTCCACCACGGTGGTGGGCTTGAGCGGGAACTGGTAGCGGTCGATCAGCTCCTGGGTCATCTGGTTCATCTTTGCAAAATCGATGAACGGTCCCTTGCGGGGCTCTCTTCCGAGATATACATTCTGCGCTACGGTAAGCGGCGGAATGACGGAGAGCTCCTGGTAGATACATGCCACACCGAGCTTCTGGCAGTCCTGGTAGCTGTTGATTTCCACCGGCTTGCCTTCCCAGTAGATCTGGCCGTCATCCTTGGTGTATACACCGGTGATGATTTTGATCAGTGTGGATTTCCCGGCGCCGTTTTCTCCCATCAGGGCATGGACTTCGCCGGCTTTTACTTCAAAGTTGACATTCTGCAGAACCGGAACGCCCGAGAAGCTTTTATAGATCCCCTTGGCTTCCAGAATAGTATTTCCAGCCATTATTCGAGACCCTCCTTAGCGCCCTGTTCTTTTGCCTTGCGGTCCATCCTCGCCTTGTAGGTTGCGTCGAAGATGACGACGCCGATGATGATCGCGCCTTTGATGACATACTGGAACGCAGTGTTGATCGAAAGCTTGCGCACGCCGTTTTCAAGCGTAGCCATAAACAGCGCACCGATCAGAGTTCCGATCACGTCACCGGAACCGCCCGACAGTGCGACACCGCCGACGACGGCAGCCGCAATCGGGTTGAATTCAAAGTCCATACCGATGGCGGTGGTGGCACTCTGCAGTCTTGCGGTTGTGAATACCGCACCGATCGCAACCATGAGACCGGTGATGACATAGGCGATCATTCTTGTCTTTGCGACATTGATACCGGAGAGCGTCGCAGCCTTCTTGCTGGCGCCGACCGCGTAGAGATTGGTTCCGTAGCGGGTATGCTTGAGAACAATCTGGCCGATGATGACAACGACGATCATCGCCATGATGACAAAATAGAATTTACCGATTCCCCCGCCGAGCCAGGCATACTGTGAATGATTCATCGGCTGGCTCTTGATGACGCCGTTCTGGTCCTTGATGGCAATGATGTAAGTCAGAGCTCTGAAGATGCTCATGGTGGCGAGCGTTGCGATGAATTCTGGAACATTGAACTTCGCAACGATGATGCCGTTGAACAGTCCGCAGAGCAGTCCGACGATCAGGCCGGCGATGATCATCACCGAAAACGGAAGCAGAGTATAGGCATAGATGTTCGCCATGGTCATTCCGACCAGAGCCATCATGGATCCGGTGGAAAGATCAATGCCTGCCGTGATGATGATATAGGTGACGCCGACGCCGATGATGGTCGGAATGGATGCATCTCTCACCACTTCGATCAGGTTGTCGAAGTTCAGGAATTTTCCCTTGCCCGCACCCGCGAGAATGGTGAAAAGCAATATGAGTATCAGCAGCATGCCGATCGAGATCAGCCGCCGCATTGTGGTCTGATTCATCCGTTTCACTTTGTTTATTTCCTCCTCTCGTATGCATCTTCCGAAGGATCATAAGCGGGAGTATGACCCCTTTTTGCGTTCATACTCCCTGCCTGATCTGAAAGTGCATAAAGGTGGGAAAGATTCCCACCTTATCTCATTCTGCAATACGGATTACCAGCGGTCTTCTTGAGAGATGGTGCCTACATTTTCCTTGGTGACAACGATCGGTTCCATGATGACTTTCGGTGTTGAGGAAAGGCATGTGTAATCATATTCGGATCCGATCATGAGAAGAGCGATCTTGGCAGCGGTGGAGCCTTCGTCCCAGCTGTTGGTGTAAATGGTTCCGGCCATATCGCCGCTTTCGATCATTGCCAGTGCATCTTTTTCGCCGTCGGCGCCCCAGATGCAGATCTGGCCCTTCTTGTTGGCAGACTGTGCGGCGAGCGCTGCACCTTCAGCCATTGCGTCGTTGATCGCGAAGACGCCCTTGAGATCCGGATAGGACTGCAGGAAGGAGTTCATGACAGTCATAGCGGTATCCTTCTGGAAGGATGCGGACTGCGCGTCGACGATCTTGATGTTGGAGTATTTGGCGATGGTGTCACGGAAGCCCTTTTCGAGGTTGTCGGTGCGCTCGAGTCCCGGAACACCCTGGATGATGGCGATCTCACCGGACTCACCCATCTGCTCTGCCATCTTGTCCGCTGCCATACGGCCGGCGTCATAGTCAACTGCCATGACAAGGGCACTGTGGACGGTGGAGCTGGCGCAGTCGAGGTTGACGGTGATGACAGGGATGCCTGCTTCTTCCGCCTGCTTTACGCTCGGTGCCAGCGCGGTTCCGTCAGAGCACTGAAGGATGATTGCGTTGTAGCCCTGGTTGATGCAGTCGGTCATGATCTGAACCTGGGTCTCTGCGGATTCTTCGGCGCCGTAGGAATCGATCTTGATGTTGGACCAGGAACCGCATTCTCTTTCGATGCCTTCTTTCCATCCCTGGTTGTTCGGGGTTCCGATGTCGTGAGCGATATAGGCGATTTTGACCGGATCACCGGCATACGGATCGACTCTCTTCTTATTGCTGGATCCGCCGGAGGATGCTGCGACCGGGGCGCCGTTATCCTCTCTTGTGGTGGGCTGCCCGCCGCAGGCCGCAAGGCTCATCGCCATGACGGCGGAAAGAGCGATTGTCATACATTTTCTGATCATTATTGTTCTCCTGTATTCTGATTGATTCAGATAGTTTTTCTTCGCAGTGATGATTAGCTGGATTCTGATGCTTTGTCGGAAAGAGCAGATGGCTTATGCCTTCGCTCTTCCCTCCAGGGCATGAATCGTGTTGACGACAAATTCGTGGGTCGGAACCGAAACTCCGACTTTCTTCGCAGCCCGGACAACCGAACCGCTGATCGTGTCTACTTCCGTCTTTCGGCCGGCGCGGATATCCGCACAGATCGAAGTGACGCCCTCGGGCGAACCGACAGAGGTCTTGCGCACCTTTTCGGTGATCTCTGCCTCATCGGCTTTGAGGCCCAGGGCATGGGCGACTTCCACCGCTTCGTGAATCAGAGCGGTTGTCATCTTCCATGCATATTCATTGGCAGCGATATAGCCGATCTCGCACTGCAGCACACCGGTGACCGCACTGAGCGATACGTTGGTGAACAGCTTGTCCCAGATCAGCTGCTGGATCACGGAGTGGATATGGACCTTGAACCCGCAGGCATCGAAGGATTCCTTGAGTTTCGGCAAGAAGCCGGCTTTGTCCTCCACGAGCATGCCCACATTGGTGTTGCCCTCGCCCCCATGGCGGATATACCCCATGCCGAGCACGGCACCGTTGTCTTCGGTAGTACCGATGATGATATGGTCTTTGTCCACAAACTCACCGAGGATATCCTCATGCCCGGATCCGTTCTGCAGGGTCAGGACATAGGTATCGGGGCCGATCAGGGATTTGTTGCCGGCAAGCGCCGCTTTGGAGAACAGCGCCTTGACAAACAGAATGATGAGATCGACCGGCTCGATTCCTTCGGTGGAAGTGACAGCTTTGGGATGGTAAAGATTATCGGTACCATATTCCTGCAGCTTCAGACCGTTCTCGTTGATTGCGGCAACCACATTGGCATTGGTGTCTACGAGATAGACATCGTTATGAAGAGAGAGATGTCCGCCGTAGATGGAACCCATGGCTCCCGCGCCGATTACAGCGATTCTCATACACAGGAGAATTCTTTGATTCCTTCGATTGCATAGGCATGAACCGGGCTGGAATCAAGACCCACGATGGGGAGCGGTGCGAAGGACATGAAGAATACATCCTTCTGGAGCTGATCGAGGTTCTTCAGAACTTCGATGAAGATGATGTTGTTGGCGAGGAGAATGTCATGGAACGGCTTGACGTCTTCGTTGCAGTTCTCGATGGAGACACCGTCGCCGAAGCCGACTGCCTTGACCTTCTTGTCACGGAACCATTCCGCACTCTCGGCATTGATCAGAAGGCGCTTGTCGACTTCTGTGTTGGTTGCCTTGGTGAACGGTTCGAGTTTATAAGCGGAGTCGATGATCACGATATCGCCTTCCTTTACCTTGGAGGCTTCTCTGTCGAGGTCAGCCTTGGTGATGTGGGTGTAAGGCTTTACCGTGTCTTTGAAATCGACATAGACACCGCGGCCGACAAATGTGGTCAGAGGAATACCGGTTACATCCGGCCAGTTGTCATCGTGGTGATACGGGCACTCGGCATGGGTGCCGAGATGGCTCATAATGTCGAAGTTTGTGTGGAAATCCGGAATCGGACCGCCGGTGTTGAAGCGATGGAGCTTGCATCTTCTGGTCTCTGTTGCCGGGTCAACAAGCTTTGAAAGATCAACCAGGCGCAGACCGTTTCCCAAATCGTAAACTACATTCATTCTTTTCACCTCCTAATGGTTTTCAAATGCATTTACAGTAAGAAATTATGCTTTTACTTTGATGACTACTTTTTTTACCGGGGCAGGCTGGCCGGCGGCACAGCGCGGCTTATGGGCATCCTCCGGGGCGACAACGATGAAATCTCCTTCTTTCAGCAGTACTTCGCCGAAGAGATCGGGATCGTCATAGAAGACAACATCATTCGCATCTTTCCGTTCGGTTTCCTTAAGACCGTCCCTCTTGCATACTCCGAACATTTCATTTCCCGTTACCATGTACTGGATGTCGAAGTACTTGTCGTGCGTCTCAAACCTTCTTTCCGCCCAGGGTGATGTCGTATACTCCTGCACCATCGCATAGACGTCATCCCCCATGAGTTTGTAGGTGCCTTCCGTAAGAGACTTCAGATCAGTCTCGGCCAGCCAGCGATAGGCACAGGTAAAGCGCTCATTCAGGTAATTGTATTTTTCTGCAATACTTATGTGACTGAAAAACATGATTCCCCTCCTTTCTGAATTCAAAAAATCACAAATACGCAGTTTTTCTTTCTTTAATACCAATATGTTTTCAGGTTGTTACAATCATTTTTTCATAGCTTTAAAGTAAATCTAAGTTAATTCTATAATACGAAACAGGGAATGAAAATAGAGATTCAGCCGATTTTTGAAAACGTTCCCGGAATGACAAAAATCTGCATAAATATGCGGAAATAATTATATTATAGGTGCATTTTCAGGGTGAATATTGGTATAAAACAAAGCATAATAATGTTAAATAATATGTAAAATATATTTATTTACTATAGCGTTAATGTTAAGCAAGAGAATATAATAAACATATAATGTAATTAATTTTTTGAGTTTTGTAATTCATGGTAAAAAAACACTGTATCCTGTGTTTGTTGTCCGGGTTACTCTCCTATGGCACAGGCGCAGAGCCTTTGGGTGCAGGGGAGGGATAAAGCACGGCTGCTTTCGCTCCATATAATAAAAGGAAGCCGGTTCCGCCTTTCGGAGCCCGCCGGTGCTGAGAGTTCTGCCTGAGATTTTTGCCGGGGGAAAGACCCGCTGGCTTATAATAGGCAGTATGAATCAGCGGTGAAGATCAAAGAGATTTATCATCGCTGAAAAAACACCGGGAAATCCGGAAGGAGACAGAACTATGGGTAAATTTTCATTCTGGCGGGATGCGGAAGCCGCCGCAATCCGGGCAGCGATTGCCTGGCTGGACAAGGATCCGGTAAACCGGCTGCTGAAGCTGATCAATTTACTGCAGGCAGCCGATCCCAACGGGATTCTGAAAAAGCAGCTGGATGATATGAAGGTTGAACTGGAAAAACAGGAAGGGGTTGTCTATGACCTGATCACCGGCATCTTCTCGGAAGTGGATGCCTCGGTGCGCACCCGTCTCATTGAGGACTTCCTGATGAATGCCCTTCATGTCGGCTCCCAGAAACAGGATGAGGTGATGTCGCGGTTTCAGAAGAAGATCCCCTGGCTTCTGTACTCAGATCCCTATGCCCCGGAAAAAGAGCTTCCTTCTTATATGGAAGTGGAAAAAGCGACAGCCGCGGGAAAGAAAGCGGGTATCGGTCTCTTTGTCTATCCGGATGCGCGCTGGGGAGAGCGGATCAGTGAAGTGTTCCGGATTGCGGAAGCCAACAGTGATGTTCTCTTTGCGGTATGCATAAAGCCGGAACGGGTAAGCAATGAAGTGATCGATCAGCTTCTGAAGGTGAAGAATACGGTTCTGATTCTGGCGGGAGAAGAAGACGAAGCCTATGCCAAAGCAGTGAATCTGCTTCACGAGAGGAAAGCGCCGTTTGGAGCGGCGGTTGTTTCTTCCGATCTCAAAGAGCTGGAAGCTGTCATGGCGGAGAAGATCCGTCAGAAGATCCGTCAGGTGGTATTTCTCAGCGATAAACCGCTGAATGCACAAGAGCTCGGGGCACTCGATGCCTGGTCCGATGCGTACCGGGAAACACATCCGGTGATGACCGTCGGTCTCTGGAAGAAAGAAGACGGCTCTTTGTATCTGCCGCTGGGTGTCGGAACCCATCCGGAGGAATGCCTTGCGGTACTGATGGAAGATCTGATCTGAAGTTCATCAGAAAAACAGGTTCAAAAAGAAAAAGGCCGGAAGATATGACCGAAGTCTGTCCTCCGTGCCTGCGTGACCTGACAGGGGTTCTTCGCGGAATCCCTTTTATCTGGATTGGCTTTTCTCAAAAGCCATGCGGGGATCGCGGTCCTCATGGACATAGATGGTGCCGCAGTGAGTAAAGCCAAGCTTTGTCAGAAGGTTTTGCATGACGATGTTGTCGGTGTGGGTGTCGATGCGCAGATGGCCGCATTGTTCATACGCCCAGCTGATGCAGAAACTGCCGGTGCCTTTTTCTGATCCGTCGGCGGCGATCCGGTGCACCACCCCATAGGGGCTATCCTCCATCCATTCCCCGTCGGTGATTTCCATA
>JAFWCM010000025.1 GCA_017536885.1 Solobacterium sp. | reverse complement strand
CTGTCCGCAAAGCGGATGCCCGGCGTTACGGTAAGAAACTTCTCCCCGCAGGCTTCGTGTACCTTCTCCGCTTCGAGCGGTGAGCACACCACACCGTCAAGTCCGGCCTTCCTTGCGTTTTCCGCATAATGCATGACGACCTTTTCCATCGGCTCTCTGATCCAGAGATCGTTCTCCATCGATTCCTGATCGGTGCTGGTCAGCTGGGTTACTGCAATCAGAAGCGGACGGGTTCCGTCTGCCCTGGTCAGTCCCTCGAGCGCCGCCTTCATCATGGCAATGGTTCCCGAGGCGTGCAGGTTGACGATGTCCGCATCCAGTGAGGACAGCACCGCCATCGTCTTCTTCACGGTATTGGGGATATCGTGACATTTGAGATCGAGGAAGATCTTATGACCTCTCTCCTTGATCTTTCTTACGATCGAAGGTCCCGCCGCATAGAACAGCTCCATGCCGATCTTTACAAACGGCTTCTCTTCCGTAAACTGATCCAGGAACTGAAGGGTTTCCTCTTCGGAGGAAAAATCACATGCGATGATTACGTCTTTTGCCATATCTTCTCCTTTATGCTTTTCCTATGATATCGGAAAGATTCTCTATTCCATACCTGTCCATGACGGACGGAAGCGTTTCAATAATCTTTTTGCACGCCATGGGATCCGCAAGATTTGCGGCTCCGACTTCCACGGCAGCCGCTCCCGCCATCATCATTTCAATCACATCTTCGGCACTGCTTACTCCCCCCATGCCGATCACGGGGATATGAACCGCTTTGGAAACCTGATACACCATGCGCACCGCGATCGGGAATACCGCCGGGCCCGACAGGCCGCCGGTCGTATTGGCAAGCAAAGGCTTACCGGTTCTCAAATTGATCCGCATGCCGAGCAGGGTGTTGATCAGGCTGATGCCGTCTGCCCCGGCTTCTTCGCACGCTTCGGCGATCGAGACGATATCCGTCACATTCGGGGAAAGCTTTGCGATCACCGGTTTCCGGCATTCATTCTTCACCGCCCGGATCACTTCATACGCCCCTTCGCAGGTTGTGCCGAAACTCATTCCGCCCCCATGCACATTCGGACAGGAGATATTGATCTCGAGCCAGCCGACAGATTCCTGCTCATCGAGGAGCTTTGAAACATACACATAGTCATCGACGGAAAATCCGCTGATGTTTGCCATGACCGGCTTATGGAATACCTGTTTCAGTTTCGGCAGCTCTTCCGAGATGACCTTGTCCACGCCGGGGTTCTGCAGGCCCACCGCATTCAACATGCCGGAAGCGCATTCCGCGATGCGCGGGGTCGGATTTCCGAACCGCTCCTGACGGGTCGTGCCCTTGAAGGAGAACGTCCCCAGCAGGTTGATGTCATACCACTCCGCAAACTCATATCCGTATCCGAAGGTCCCGCTTGCCGGGATGATCGGATTATCTATCCTGATGCCGCAGAGATCTGTGCTCATTCGTCCCATGGCAGTACCTCCCTGTCAAATACCGGGCCTTCCCGGCAGATGCGCTTACTGCCGAGCTTTGTCATGAAGGAACAGCCCATGCAGGCGCCGAACCCGCAGCCCATGCGCTCCTCCAGAGAAAACTGCCCGTCGATATTCAGCTTCTTATACAATGCCTTTTCCATCGGCAGAGGGCCGCAGGCATAGAAGAAACTGCAGCCTTCGGGAAGCGCATCGCTCACAAACCCCCGCACGCCGGCACTGCCGTCAACGGTGGTTACGATGACTTTTCCATAGCGCTGAAACTCTTCGGTATAGAAGAGTTCGGATGCCGTGTTGAATCCCAGCACCGCCGTCACCTCTTTGCCGAGTTCATGAAGCTTTTTTGCAAGGTAATAGAGCGGCGGGATGCCCACACCGCCTCCGATCAGAAGCGGTCTCTCTCCGGCTTTGGACAGGTCATACCCGTTGCCGAGTTCCAGAAGCACTGGCAGCTTCTCTCCCGGTTCCATCGCACTGAGCTTTTCCGTGCCATGTCCCACAACCCGGAAGATGATCGTCAGCTCATCCCCGTTCACATCGCAGACGGAGATCGGCCGCCGCAGAAAGAGACCCGGTATGGTGAGGTTCACAAAACTGCCCGGCACAATGCATGCCTCGCCGATGTCAGAAAGCTTCATTTCATAGATATTCTCCGTCAGCGCCTTCACGGCGCTGACGGTACATTCCTTCTGTTTCATGATTGTCCTCAGGCATCGATCGTCGAGATCGTAAGCGTGGTCTCTTCCAGAACATCGAGCAGTACGGATACCGTATCGAGGGAAGTGAACATCGTGACGTTATACTCCGTGGACAGCCGCCGGATCTTGGCGCCGTCGCTCGCCTCAGACATATTGCCGGGATCCTGGGTGTTGATGAGATAGGCGATATGACCCTGGCGGATCGCATTGGGAATATCATCACTGCCCTCGTTGATCTTGTGCAGGGCATGGGTCCGGATACCGTTTTCCTTGAGGAAGCGGGCTGTGCCCGGGGTTGCCTGGATGTTGAAGCCGAGGTTGTAGAAGCGGCGGATCAGCGGCAGGGCTTCTTCCTTGTCCTTGTCGGCGATCGTCACAAAGACGGTGCCGTAGTTCTTGAGCTTTGTACCGCCGGCCTGCAGAGCCTTGAACAACGCCCGGTTGAGCTTGTCATCATAGCCGATCGCCTCACCCGTGGATTTCATCTCGGGAGAGAGATAGGCATCGAGTCCCTTGATCTTATTGAAGGAGAACACCGGTACTTTGACGTAGTAGCGCTTTTTCTCTTCCGGATAGAGGGTGAAGAGTCCCTGTTCCTTGAGGCTCTTGCCCAGAATCACTTCCGTAGCGATATCGGCCAGGGAATACCCGGTTGCCTTGGAAAGGAAGGGAACGGTTCTCGAAGAGCGGGGATTGACCTCGATGATGTATACATTCTCATCGCGGTCGACAATGAACTGAATGTTGTAGAGGCCGACGATCCCGATGCCGAGCCCCAGCTTCTTTGCATACTGCAGGATGATGCCTTTAACCTTATCCGATACCGAGAAGGTCGGATAAACGGAGATCGAGTCACCGGAATGGATGCCGGTGCGCTCGACGAGCTCCATGATGCCCGGCACAAACACATCCACGCCGTCGCAGATCGCATCCACCTCGAGCTCCTTGCCCTGGATGTAGTGGTCGACAAGCACCGGCTTGTCCGCATCCACTTCCACGGCCGTGCGCAGGTAGGTGCGCAGATGTTCCTCATCCGCCACAATCTGCATCGCCCGCCCGCCCAGCACGAAGGAAGGACGTACGAGCACGGGATAGCCGATCTCCCCGGCCACTTTGACACCGTCTTCGATATTCGTGACGGCCTGGCCTTTGGGCTGAGGGATATTCAGCTTCAGCAGAATCTTTTCAAAGCTGTCGCGGTTCTCCGCCCGTTCAATCGCATCGCAGTCGGTTCCGATCAGCTTCACTCCTCTTTCGTTCAGCGGTTCCGCAAGGTTGATTGCGGTCTGTCCGCCCAGCGAGCAGATGACGCCTTCGGGCTTTTCAAAGTCGATGATCTCCATGACATCCTCTGCCGTTAACGGCTCGAAGTAGAGCTTGTCGGCGGTCGTGTAGTCGGTGCTCACCGTCTCCGGGTTGTTGTTTATGATAATTGCCTCATAGCCGCTGCGCCGGATTGTCTGTACCGCATGCACGCTGGAGTAGTCAAACTCCACGCCCTGACCGATGCGGATCGGCCCGGCACCGATCACGATGACCTTCTTTTTGGTTCCAAGACGCGACTCATTCTTTCCGGTATAGGAAGAATAGAGGTAAGCGATATATTTGCCGGTATGCAGGGTATCCACCATCCGGAAGATCGGAACGATGTCATTTGCCTTTCGCATCCGGTAGACCTCGATTTCCGGGATTTTCCAGAAGCCGGCAATCGTGCGGTCGGCATATCCCATGACCTTGGCTTCCTTCAGCACATTCACATCCATGGGATGGTCGATGATCACCTGTTCGAAATCGATGATCTTCTTGAAGCATTCGAGAAACAGCGGCGTGATCATCGTGAGCTGATAGAGATCTTCCAGCGGTTCCCCGCGGCGGATCAGCTCCGAGAGGGCAAAGACGCCGTCTGCCCGGAACTCTTTCAGATAGTCGCGGAGTTCCTCGGTGGAACAGCTGTCAAACTTTGCCAGGTGAAAGTGGCACACACCGGTTTCCAGGGAGCGCACGGATTTGAGGAAGCACTCCTCCAGGGTGGAACCGATGCCCATGACTTCACCGGTCGCCTTCATCTGGGTGCCCAGGGTATTGGGTGCCAGCGGGAACTTGTCAAACGGAAAGCGCGGGAACTTCGCCACCAGGTAATCGAGGCTCGGCTCAATCGCGGCCGTACCGCCGGCTACCGGGATATCCTCCAGCCGCATGCCCACGGCAATCTTGGCAGTCACCCGGGCAATCGGATAGCCGCTTGCCTTGGAGGCAAGGGCAGAGCTTCTCGATACGCGGGGGTTGACCTCGATCAGATAGTATTCGCTGGAGTTGGGGTTCAATGCGAACTGAACATTGCAGCCGCCTTCGATCTTCAGAGCCCGGATGATCTTGATCGCGCTGTCATTCAGCATCTTCAGATCATGATCGTTCAGGGAGAGAATCGGAGCTACGACGATACTGTCGCCGGTATGCACGCCGACGGGATCCACATTCTCCATGCCGCAGATCGTAATTGCGTGATCTTCCGAGTCGCGCATGACTTCGAATTCGATTTCCTTGTATCCCTTGACGGATTTTTCGACCAGCACCTGATGCACGGGGGAAAGACGGAAGGAATTGATGCCAATTTCAACAAGTTCTTCCTCATTGTTGGCGAAGCCGCCGCCGGTGCCGCCGAGCGTAAAGGCAGGCCGCAGCACTACCGGGTAGCCGATCTCCTTTGCGGCTTTTTTCGCTTCTTCAAGACTGTAGGTGATTTCCGAAGGGATGACCGGTTCGTTGATCGACTGGCACAGCTCCTTGAACAGCTCACGGTCTTCCGCTTTCTCGATGCTTTCACTGCTGGTTCCGAGCAGTTCCACCCCGCACTCTTTCAGAACGCCCTTGCGTTCGAGCTGGATTGCGAGGTTGAGGCCTGTCTGGCCGCCGATGCCCGGCACAATCGCATCCGGTCTTTCATAGCGCAGAATCCGGGCGATGTATTCCAGGGTCAGCGGTTCCATATACACCTTGTCCGCAATCGACGTATCCGTCATGATCGTCGCCGGATTGGAATTACAGAGAATGACCTTGTATCCCTCTTCCTTGAGCGCAAGACATGCCTGGGTTCCGGCGTAGTCAAACTCCGCCGCCTGTCCGATGACGATCGGCCCCGATCCGATAATCAGGATCTTCTTAATATCCGTTCTCTTTGCCATTCACTTTTCCCTCCTGTATACCGTTTTTCCGTTCTTCACGGTTTCCATGCATACGCCGGATACCTTCCAGCCCGCAAACGGGGTGGCCTTTCCTTTAGAAAGAAAGGTATCCGGATCAATCACAGTTTCTTCTTCGAGATTCCAGATCGTATAATCCTCTTCGCCAAGCGGTATGTCAAACCGCTCTCTCGGTTTATAGACGATTAACTCCATGAGCCGCTCCATCGAAATCACCCCCGGCTTTACGAGATAGGTATAGAGCAGCGGGAATGCCGTCTCGATGCCGGTGATTCCGAAGGCGCTTTTCGCAAGGCCCCGGGATTTCTCCTCTTCGCTGTGGGGAGCGTGGTCGGTGGCGATCACATCGATCGTTCCGTCCTGGATTCCGCGGATCAGCGCTTCCCGGTCTTCCTTCGACCGCAGCGGCGGGTTCATCTTGAACCGCCCTTCTTCCTGCAGGCACGAGTCATCCAACAGCAGGTAATGCGGTGCGGTTTCGCAGGTCACATCCACCCCTCTTGCCTTGGCGGCCCGGATCAGTTCGACGCTTTCCTTCGTCGAGATATGACAGACGTGATATTTACAGCCGGTCTTTTCGGCCAGGCGAAGATCGCGCTCGATCTGTCCCCATTCGCTTCTGGAACAGATGCCTTTGTGTCCGTGTTCTTTCGCATATTCGCCATCGTGGATATATCCCCCAAACAGGAGGGAGTTGTCCTCGCAATGGGCGGTGATGATCTTTCCGAGTTTCCTTGCCCGGATCATTGCCTCTTCCATCACTTCATCGCTCTGCACGCCATGCCCGTCATCCGAAAATGCGACGCAGTTTTCTGCCATGGCTTCAAGATCGGTGATTTCCTTTCCGTCTTCATTGACGGTAATCGCCGCATAGGGCAGAACAGAAATCACGGCATCCCGGTCGATGATGTCCTGTTCCTCTTTCAGATGGGCAGGGCTGTCAGCCACCGGGTTGAGGTTGGGCATCGCACAGACAGCGGTATAACCGCCGTGCGCCGCCGCTTCGCTTCCCGAGCGGATGGTTTCCTTATAAGAAAAACCCGGCTCTCGCAGATGTACGTGTACATCGCAAAAACCGGGAAAACAAACAGTACCTGCCTCATCAATTCTTTCCGGAGTGCGTATCTTTCTCAAATCTTTCATCGTCTTCCTCCTAACAAATAAAGACCCTGCCAGGTGACAAGGTCTCCGTTTCCCCTTTAAAATCCGCAGAGATTCTCTGCAGTCATACTCATCAGGTGTGCTTCGATCTTGCCGATATCCCGTATCGATTTAAAGATTTCTTAAGTATACTACCACGGTGCCCCGGCGGATTCAACCGGAAAACATGCATTGACTGCTGCGTACCTTTTTTACAGATTCAGGGAAAACAGATCGGATTTAAGGAGAAGAAAATGACAATTGCGCAAACGCCGAACCGGGTAAGCCCT
>JAFWCM010000186.1 GCA_017536885.1 Solobacterium sp. | reverse complement strand
CCGTGAAATCGGAAACATCATGGAGGAGACGATCGATGATTCGGTGGCGGAAGGCCGCTACAGCAACCTCGACTGCCGGGCGGAGGCAAGATACAAGATCGCCCGCTATGTCATGAAGGAAACCGGCAAAAAACCGATGATTCTGCCGGCGATCGTGGAAATCAACACCAAGGATTGACGGTTCATAACAATCAGATCCAATGCCCTCGGAAGCCCCGGGGGCTTTCTTATGCACAGAGCACTGAAATTGTGATTGGACGCCAGTCAGAACCGGCGCAAAAAATGAATTCTCGGGATGGGGAATGAGGTGCGTTGTGGTAGAATATCGGTTAATGACTAAGAAGAAAACAGTAAAGAAAACGACCCGGAAACCTGCCTCCGGAAAAAGTAAAACCCGCAGTGCCGAAGACATTGAACTGAGACAGTGGATCACGGTGGTGATCCTGGTTGCGGTCACGGTTGTGGCATATATGCAGATGGGTCTGGTAGGGGAAATGCTGAGCAGGCTGTGCCTGTTCCTTTTCGGTAAATTTTACTACGTGATGTTTATTGTGGTTGTCATCCAGATCCTGATCACGATGATCAACCGCCGCACCGGCAATACCCGCTCGCAGAATCCGCTTGCGGTGATCTGTCTGATTACCGCAATTCTGCTGGTCTGTGCGTATATCGATACGGCAAAGACGCTGAAGGGGTTTGCGATCCTTCAGCAGTATATCTCCAGCGCTGCTTCGTTCTTCTCCGGCGAGCCGTCGATTCCGATTGCCGGCGGCGTGCTCGGCGCCTTTCTGCTTTCGATCACCACGATGCTTGTGGACAGGGCCGGAACGATTCTGATCATCGTCGTTCTGTTTGTGATCACCGCACTGCTCTATGTCAACCTTGCGGTGTACAAGCAGGCCTTCCATACGATCTGGACCTATCTTTCGACGAATGACGATGACGATGAGGACGAAGACGAAGAGGAAGACGACTACTACGAGCCCGAGGAAGTCTATGACAACAAGCCGTTTGAGCCCGAGGTCATCCCTCAGGTCAAGGAGCTTCCCGCCGCGAACCGCCAGCCGAGAATCCGCATGATCGAAGCGGACAGAGAACCCCAGAAGGTGGTTCCGATCAGCGAACCCGAGGAAGAGGATGATACCCCGCAGCCGATGACCGGATTTGATGAGGATGTCCCGCCGCTTTCGAAGAATTCCCGCATGTCTCTGACCGTGGATGAAGGAAAGGCACAGGAGGATTATTTCAAGGCATGGGCGGATGAAGCGATCGATGAGATCACGGAAGAACCCCCGGTGACACCATCCTCCCCGAGAATTCCGTTTATGACGATCGATGATCTCTATGACAATACCGTTCAGCCGGCCGCCGAAGAAATCGAAAAGCCGGTCCGGGAGCGGACAGAACCTCCGGCAAAGATGCCCGATGTGCCGCCTGCTCCGGTGCTCAGAGGCAATGATCAGTATGACTATGAGCCCCAGCGGCCTTTGTCTTCCTATGAACCGGCTTACGAGCCTTCCCGCCCGCAGCCGATCAGCGGAGAGATCCGGCCCCAGCCGCTCTACGAGCAGCCGGTCAGCCTGCCGACGTATGAAGAGGAAGAACCCGCACCTGCACCCGCTCCGGCAAGGACCGCTCCGGCGAGACATGCCGTGACCCCGCCGCCGCTGGTCATGCCGGAAGATCCGCCGAGAAGGGCGAATAAACCGTATCGGCTGCCGAAGCTGAACCTTCTCGATCCGGTGCCGCCCAAGGCAAAGGATGATGTCAATGAAGCCGCGGCTGCCGAAAAGGGCGAGCTGTTGATTCAGGCTCTGCGCAACTTCGATATTGAAGCGCGCCTGATCGATACGCATATCGGTCCGAGTGTCACGAAGTTTGAAATCCGTCCCGAAGCCAACATCAAGGTGTCGAGAATTCTCGGCCTTGCGGATGATATCAAGATGCAGTTGGCCGTCAGGGATGTCCGTATCGAAGCACCGATCCCCGGCCGCAATGCCGTCGGTGTGGAAATCCCGAACCAGAAGGCAACACCGGTCAAGATGAAGGAACTCTTCACCGCCCTGCCCGAATCCGATCAGGATCAGCCGCTGCTGATCGTGCTCGGCAAGGATCTGCTCGGCAATGTCGTGACCTGCCGTCTCGACAAGATGCCGCACATGTTAATCGCAGGTGCGACAGGTTCCGGCAAATCGGTATGCATGAACTCCATCATCACTTCGATCCTGCTGCGGACCAAGCCCGAGGATGTCAAGCTGCTTCTCGTCGACCCGAAGAAGGTCGAGTTCACCCCGTATCAGAAGATTCCTCACCTGATCGGTCCGGTCATCAATGATCCGGCCCAGGCGAGCAATGCCCTCAAGGTGATCGTCAAGATCATGGATGAGCGCTACGATGCCTTTGCCAAAGCCGGCGTCAGAAACATCCAGGGCTTCAACAACATGGTGGCCAATTCTCCCGAGACCCAGCCGGACGGCTCTCCGAGTCCCAAGCGGATGCCGTATATCGTCGTCATCGTCGATGAGATGGCTGACCTCATGAACGTCGCCGGAAAAGAAGTGGAAAGCAGTATTCAGAGAATCACCCAGCTCGCCCGTGCGGCCGGCATTCATCTGATCGTTGCGACCCAGCGTCCGAGCACCGATGTCATCACCGGTGTCATCAAGGCGAACATCCCGAGCCGGATCGCGTTTGCGGTATCCTCGGGTATCGACTCGAGAACGATTCTCGACCATGTCGGCGCCGAGCGCCTGCTCGGAAACGGTGACATGCTTTACATGCCGATCGGCACTTCCAATGCCCATCGTGTCCAGGGTGTGTTCATCACCGATGATGAAGTCAAGCGGATCACCGACTACTGCTCTTCGGAAGCGGTGCCGATGTATGATGACTCCTTCATCCGCCTTGAAGGCGTCAATGACGGAGAAGGCGGAATCGGCGGTGTTGCCGGCGCTGCGGATGATCCGATGTACGATGAGATCAAGGATTATGTCATCGAAGTGCAGAAGGCATCCACCTCGCTTCTGCAGCGGCGCTTCGGCATCGGATACAACCGGGCCGCGAGAATGATCGATCTTCTCGAAGAGAAGGGGATCATCGGTCCCGCCCAGGGCTCCAAGCCCCGCGAGGTCTATATCAAAAAAGAGGACAAGGAATAACAGACCTCAGAAAACGAATTTGATGAAAAGGTCATTCTCCGAACCGGAGGATGATCTTTTCTTTCGGATGATTCCGGAGACAGACTGTTTTTTGAATAATAGTTAGTGCAAACTAATTGACATTTCCTTCCAAACTCCTCATGATAGTCGTGCGGGAGGCAGACTATGAATTTCGGAACATTCATTGTGATTGTGATCCTGGCTGCGATTGTCATCGCCGACATCCGGTATCTGATGAAACACGGAGTGGATTCCTGCAAGGGAGACTGCTCGTCGTGCCATGGCAGCTGTAAGTTCAGTGAGGATCTCAAACGCGCAAAAAAAGAGATCAGCGAAGAAAAAAAGCAGAACAGCCTCCGCAGTATGTGATATAACTAAGCGGAGGTTTTTATGGATAACTTTCAGCTGAAGGAGGGCATTCACCTCCATATTCATTCTTTGAATAAATTTCGCACCGCGGCAGTGCAGGTGTCTTTTTCGATGCCTCTGGCAGAGGGAAGAGCAGTGACCTATCTTCTCTCGGCCCTGCTTGGCGATACCTGTGAGAAATACTGCGACAAGCTTATGGTGCAGAAGCGTCTCGATGAGCTCTATGGCGCTTCGCTGTCAATCGAAAACAAACCGGTGGGAGCGCTGAACCGGATGCGCTTTTCCATCTCCGGCTGTGATGCCGAAAGTGTTCAGGAAGACCTTCTTCCCGGGATGTTTGAAACCCTCTCGGAGTTTATACTCCATCCCCGTCTTGAAAACGGGGTCTTTCCCATGGCGATGTTTGAGGAATGCCGGGATCAGGCACTGATGGCAGTGCGGATGATGAAGGATGATCCCTTTACCTATGCCGGAAGAATGGCGGTGAAGGCCTATGGCGCAAATCCGGTCAAGCGGATGGCGCCGGAAGAGGAAACCCTTCTTGCCATGACGCCGGAGGACTGCGTATCGGCATGGAAGAAGATGATCGAAACGGCAAGGATCGATATCAACGTGCTGGGCAATGTGAAAAATGACGAAGTGATCCGGCTGTGCGGGACCTGTCTTCCCCTGGCCGCAAGGAAAACATGCGTGCATGCGGAAGAATTCAACCCGGCAGAGGTCAGTGTGGTAAAAGCGGAGCGGGATATCCCCCAGGTGCATATCATGCAGTTCTACGATACGGGACTGCTCGGCTCTTCGCCTTTAACACCGGCGCTGTTTATCGGCAACGGGATTCTCGGCGGCCTTTCGACCGGATTTCTCTTTCAGAACATCCGGGAAAAGCAGGGGCTCTGCTATTCGATCGATTCCGTATTGATGCCCAATGACGGGATCCTGCGGCTTTCGGCCGCGGTCAATCCCGATGATCTTGACGCATTGCTCGCTTCGGTCGAGCAGGAGACCTCCAGGCTTGGAAAGATGGAGTTCAGCGATGAGGATCTGCAGATGGCAAAACGGATGTATATCAGCTCGCATCTTTCCTCGCTCGATACGCCGGGCGCGATGCTGGAAGAGGATTACCGCCAGTCGGTATATGAGGGCCGGCTTTGCAGTGAAGAGCTGATCCGCGCCTTTCAGAAGGTAACGAAAGAGGATATCGCGGCCGCGTTTGCGAATCTGAAACTGAAGATTACAGCCATACTCGGCCCGGGAGGAAATGATGTACGAGAATAAGCGATTCCGCCAGAAATGGAGTGAATATACCTGCAGCAGCGGCCTGAAGCTGGTGATGAT
>JAFWCM010000185.1 GCA_017536885.1 Solobacterium sp. | reverse complement strand
GGCAGTTCGCTGAAAACTCCCCGGCAGATTCCGTCAACGGAAATAACATAACCGTTTTCCAGCGTCTCGATCTCCCCGAGCACAGGTGTATGACAGATATCACCTTTCAATATCAGACAATTATTCATGGCTGTATCTCCCGGACCCTGCATATAGCAGGATCCTCTACTCAAATAGTACCATCAGTTCCGCCCTTTTCACTTCTTTTTTATCCGCCCCAGGCGGCCGAGAAAGAAATGCATGTTTTTCATCCAATCGGGAAAAATACCGGTATGATGAAATCAAAGAATCTGAAAGAGGAAAGAAACATGGATAAAGAGACACTCCGGCATCTGATCGATGTCGCCGCCGGCAGAGAACCGGCGGATCTCTGCATCAGAAACGCGATGATCGTCGACGTTTTTCAGAAGAATACATTTTCCGGGAATGTCTATGTCACCGATGGTCTGATCGCAGGCTTCGGCGATTCTTCCTTTCCCCCGGCAAAGGAGGAGTTCGACGCCCAGGGCGCATATCTTGTCCCCGGCCTCATTGACAGTCACGTTCATATTGAATCCAGTCACGTCACGATCCCGAACTATGCCCGGCTGACCGTTCCCTGCGGAACCACGACCGTCATTGCGGATCCCCATGAGATCTGCAATGTCAAAGGCCTTGAAGCGTTTGACTATATGGTAAAAAGCGCGGAGCTCACCGATCTTCAGGTGTTCATCCAACTGCCCTCCTGTATTCCGACCACGGACTTTGATCAGGGCAATGCGGTCCTTGACGCGAAGGAATTATCGAAAAGGATCGGCAATGCCCATGTGCTCGGACTTGGCGAACTCATGAACTATCCCGGCACGATCCATGCGGACGAGTCGATTCTCGACAAGCTGATCCTGTTCCGCAATGCGGGAAAGAAGATCGACGGGCACAGCCCCGGCATTATCGGTCATGAACTCGATGCCTACCTTGCCAGCGGCGTTTCCACGGAACATGAAGCTACCAGCCCGGAGGAGCTCAGGGAAAGAGTCCGGCGGGGATGCTATGTCATGTTAAGAGAGGGAAGCGCCAGCCATGATCTTGCAAAACTGTTGCCCGGGGTCACGGTGGAAAACAGCCAGTACTGCATGATGTGCTCGGATGACCTGCAGCCAAGCGACATCGTCCTGCGCGGACATATCGATCACAATATCCGTCTTGCCGTCCTCAATGGAATCGATCCGATTATCGCCATATGCATGGCGACCATCAACGCCGCAAACTGCTATCATCTCGATGACCGCGGCGCCATCGCTCCGGGCCGGCGTGCGGATTTTCTGCTCGTGAGAGAACTGCATCACTTCCGTCCGAGCCACGTATTCATCGGCGGAAAACTCTGCGCAAAGGACGGCCGCTATCTCCATGAAACAAAGAGCGCCGATCCTTCGGCACTGATCCATACGATCCATGTCAAAGACTTCTCTGAGTCCAAACTCGCGCTTCCCCTGCACAGTTCCAGGGTTCGCACGATCAGCGTGATTCCCCACTGCCTTGTGACCGAGGAAAAGCATGCGATAATCAACCGGGATGAACAGGGAAGATGGATCAGAGGCAGCCAGGATATCATCAAACTCGCGGTTGTCGAGCGCCATAAGGAAACAGGAAAGGTCAGCCTCGGACTGCTCAGCGACTTCGGACTCTGCGGCGGTGCGATTGCCTTAAGCATCTCCCATGACTCCCACAACATCATCTGCGCCGGGGACAATGATGAGGATATGTCACTTGCGATCGAATTCCTGATTCAGATGGAAGGCGGTATCGTCTTAACAAGCGGCCGGCACGTCATCGGTTTCCTCCGGCATGAGATCGCCGGTCTGATGACCGATCAGCCGGGAGAGCTCGTCGCCGCTTCCCTGAAGGAGCTCAGCGAACTGGCCTACTCCGCCCTGCATGTCCATCCCTGGGTCGATCCTTTCATGACGCTGTGCTTCATGGCTCTGCCGGTGATCCCGGAGATCAAGCTCACCGCCAACGGTCTCTATGATGTCAAGCACCGCCGTTTCGTACCCAGCGAGGTATAAACCCTCTTCAGCTGTTCCATCATCTCGGGCGTATCGGCGTCCCAGAGTTCCCATTCATACGATGCTTCAAAACAGTCAAAGGCGTCGGGGCCAAGTAATGCCCTGCCGCCTTTTTCTCCTTCATAGGACAAAAGCCGCTCTTTCATGGCACACGGAAAAATCACCGGGCTTCCGGCGGTGCTTCCGTAACTCAGGCGCAATGGCCGGTCGGGATGATCAAGAAACCGCTTTGCCATGCCGGAAAGGGTCTCTGGCCCAAGAAGCGGCTGATCCCCCGGCATGAAGAGATAGCCGCTCTTTGGCTGTGCGAAGGCGTGCAGTCCTGCATGCATGGTATCGCTTTTTTTCGGACCGGCCGGTATTATGCATGCATACCCGTGTTCTGAAAGCAGTTCAAAAATCTCTTTCGACCCGGTTACGACGACGATCGAAAAGACAGGCTGTTTCAAAGCGAAGCATAGATCAGCGCTTTCGAGATGATCGAGCACATGCAGGATCATCGCCTTGTCTCCCAATGGTTCCAAAAGCTTGTTGGTTCCGTAGCGCAATGATCTGCCGGATGCCATCACGACGCAGCCGATCTTTCCCGACCCCGTTTCGAGTTCTTCAGTCATGTCCGTTCTC
>JAFWCM010000024.1 GCA_017536885.1 Solobacterium sp. | reverse complement strand
TTTGAACGGCGGCGCTGTCCGCGCGGATATCAAAGCCGGTGATATCACCTACGGCGACATCATCAATGTCTCACCGTTCTCCAATCAGATCTGCGTTTCCGAAGTGACCGGCCAGCAGATCCTGGATGCCCTGGAATGGGGGACTTCCAGTTACCCGGGCGAATCCGGCGGATTCCCGCAGGTCGCAGGCATGACCTATGAACTTCATGCGAACACGAAGTCCGCATGCCTTGTCTCGGTCGAAGGCACATTCAGCTGCGCGGAAGGAGAGCGGCGCGTACAGAATGTCATGGTCGGCGGCGCTCCGCTCGATCCGAATAAAAAATACCGTCTGACCGGTTCGGAATATCTCCTGAAAAACGGCGGTGACGGATTCACCATGTTCTCCAAGGAGGATATCGTTCTCGATCAGATCGCGATCGACAACGCCTCGCTCATCGAATACATCCAGGAAGGAATGAACGGAGAAATTGATGAAAAATACGCGAATCCTTACGGCGAGGGCCGTATCAAAATCATAGACAAAGAATAATCCACGCAAAAAGCTTCGGCAATGTCCGAAGCTTTTTTATCGGGATTCGGCGTCATTATTCTCCCACGAAACCAGCGATACCTCGCCAGAGGAGAGCACATGGGTTTCCTCCCCTTCCACAATGAGATTTCCCTCCGGACTGATATCCCTTGCGTTACCGGTATGCAAAACACCGTTCTTTCGGAAGGACACCTGTCTGCCCAGCAGGAACGAATGCGCTTTGTACGCTTCCAGAAGACGCGGATCATTCGGACGGGAAAGCCATGCGAGGAGGTGTTCCGTAAGCACTGCCGCAAGAAGATTCCGGTCGAGGGTTTCACACCCCAGCGATCCGGCCTTCTCCTTCAGCTCTTCGGGAAACTCCTTCTGAGCGATATTGACACCGATCCCGATGATGATCACGGGCGCTTCCGCTTCCTTTCGGTGCGGCGCTTCGCACAGGATGCCCGCCACCTTTCTGTCCTTGTAATAGAGATCGTTGACCCATTTGATGTCAGTACATATGCCGCAGGTTTCCTGAACCGCTTCCTGCAGGGAGACCGCCGCCGCAATCGTCGCCCGCTCTTTTGCCTTTTCCGTCACCTCCGTCACGAAGGTATAGTAAAGCCCGCTTTCCGGCGAAAAAAAAGAATTGCCATGGCGGCCTCTGCCGCTGCTCTGCTCATTGGCAAGAAGAAGAAACGGAGGCTCTTTTCCCTGCTGAAGAAGCCGTCTTGCCTCGGTGTTGGTAGAGTCAATCGTATCGTAAACGATTACACTGAAAGGATTCCCGTGAAATTGTTTCAGAATCGCAAAACTGCTGAGTTTTTTTGTCTTTTCAGAGCTTTTGTCTATTTCATCTCGCATAAAAAGATTATACAATATCGGATGGAATCGGGGTTTTAAACGACAAACCCGGAAAAAGAAAGAGGTAATTTTCATGAGTCAGATTGATTTAACAAAGTATGGCATTACCGGCACAACGGAAGTGATCTACAATCCTTCCTACGAACTTCTGTTCAACGATGAAATGAATCCGGAACTGACCGGATACGAAAAGGGTCAGCTCACCGAGCTCGATGCGGTCAATGTCATGACCGGTATCTATACCGGCCGTTCTCCCAAGGACAAGTACATTGTCATGGATGAAAACTCCAAGGATACCGTCTGGTGGAATACTCCGGAATATCCCAATGACAACCATCCGATGTCAGAGGATGTCTGGGCACAGCTCAAGAACAAGGCTGTCAATCAGCTCTCCAATAAGAAGCTTTACGTTGTCGACGCATTCTGCGGCGCCAACAAGGATACCAGAATGGCTGTCCGCTTCATTATGGAAGTCGCATGGCAGGCTCACTTCGTAAGAAACATGTTCATCAAGCCGACAGCGGAAGAACAGGCTTCCTTCGAGCCGAACTTCGTCGTCTATACCGCTTCCCTGGCAAAGGTTGACAACTACAAGGAACTCGGCCTCAACTCCGAGACAGCGGTCGCATTCAACATCACAAGCCGCGAGCAGGTGATCCTCAACACCTGGTACGGCGGTGAGATGAAGAAGGGCATGTTCTCCATGATGAACTACTACCTGCCGCTGCAGGGAATCGCTTCCATGCACTGCTCCGCCAACACCGATATGGAAGGCAAGAACACAGCCATCTTCTTCGGTCTCTCCGGAACCGGCAAGACCACTCTCTCCACCGATCCGAAGCGTCTGCTCATCGGTGATGACGAGCACGGCTGGGATGATGAAGGCGTCTTCAACTTCGAAGGCGGCTGCTATGCCAAGGTCATCAACCTCGACAAGGATTCCGAACCGGATATCTACAACGCAATCCGCCGGGATGCCCTGCTCGAGAACGTTACCGTCGATGAAAACGGCAAGATCGATTTCGCAGACAAGAGCGTAACCGAGAATACCCGTGTTTCCTATCCGATCGACCACATTGAGAAGATCGTTCTGAACATCCGTCCGACTTCTTCCGGCCCGGCTGCCGAGAATGTAATCTTCCTGTCCGCCGACGCATTCGGCGTTCTGCCTCCGGTTTCCATCCTCGATCCGGAACAGACCCAGTACTACTTCCTCTCCGGCTTCACTGCCAAGCTCGCCGGAACCGAGCGCGGCATCACCGAGCCGACTCCGACCTTCTCCGCATGCTTCGGACAGGCGTTCCTCGAACTCCATCCGACCAAGTACGGTGAAGAGCTCGTCAAGCGCATGCAGCAGAGCGGTGCCAAGGCATACCTTGTCAACACCGGCTGGAACGGAACCGGCAAGCGCATCTCCATCAAGGATACCCGCGGCATTATCGACGCCATCCTGAACGGCGATGTCAACAAGGCTCCGACCAAACGCATCCCGTACTTCAACTTCGAAGTACCTACCGAGCTGCCGGGTGTGGACACCGGAATTCTGGATCCCCGCGACACCTATGCCAGCGCTTCCGAATGGGAAGAAAAGGCAAAGGATCTCGCCGGACGGTTCATCAAGAACTTCCACAAGTACGAGAACAATCCTGCCGGAAAGGCTCTCGTCGCAGCCGGTCCGAAACTCGACTGATTCTTCCAGACCGCCGCAAGGCGGTTTTTTCTTTCTTCTCTCCAATCCTGAAAAATCGGTGAGAAAAGGATTCATTGACTTGTTTATTTCCCCGTTTCTCCATACAATACCGATTGTGATGCGTGCGGACCGGACATGCCTGCATGCAACAGAAAGAAACGGAGGAACGCGATGCATTATTCTGAAATCACCCCTTATGTAAAGACGCTGTCAGAGCTATCGGATGAAAGGAATCACATTACCCCCGACCTTTATGCCAGACACAAAGTAAACAAGGGACTGCGGGATCTCAACGGCAAAGGTGTAGTCACCGGCCTGACCGAGATCTCCACGGTAATCGCCAAGGAAACCGACGCACAGGGAAATGAGATCCCGTGTGCGGGAAGACTGTATTACCGCGGCATCAATGTCAATGATCTTGTCAACGGATTCATCAAGGACAAACGGTTCGGCTTTGAAGAGACCGTTTATCTCCTGCTGTTTTCAAAACTTCCCGACCGGCGCCAGCTGCGCGAATTCACGAATTACCTTTCCGATATCCGCACCCTGCCGGAATCCTTCACGAGAGATCTCATCCTGAAAGCACCCGGCAAAGATGTCATGAACATCCTTTCGCGGGCAGTGCTTGCCCTGTATGTATATGACGCCAATCCGGATGATATTTCCACGGCCAACGTACTGCGCCAGTGCCTCCACCTCATCTCGGTGTTTCCGATGCTGGGCGTGTATGCCTACCGCGGCTACCGGCACTATCATCTTGGCAAGAGCCTTCTGATCCGCAACCCGAAACCGCATCTTTCGACGGCGGAAAACATCCTTCATATGGTGCGCAAGGACGGCCGCTTTACCAGCATGGAATCCAGAGTGCTTGACCTTGCGCTGGTGATCCACGCCGATCACGGCGGCGGAAACAACTCCACCTTCACCACCCATGTCGTGACTTCCTCCGGCACCGACACCTACTCCGCGATCGCAGCAGCGCTCGGCTCCCTCAAAGGACCGAAGCACGGCGGCGCCAACATCAAGGTCGTGCGCATGTTCGACGATATGAAGCGGCATGTCAACGTCCATAACCGGGACGAAGTCAAAGACTACCTCGCCGCCCTGCTCGACAAAAAGGCATTCGACAAGGCGGGCCTGATCTACGGAATGGGACATGCGATTTATTCCGTATCCGATCCCCGCGCGGAGATTCTTCACACCTGTGCAAAACGGCTCGCGGTGGAAAACGGATTTGAAGAGCAGTATGAACTCTACCAGTACGTGGCCGAAACCGCACCGGCTCTGATTGCGGAAAAGCGGAAGATGTACAAGGGCGTCAGCGCCAATGTCGACTTCTATTCCGGTCTGATCTATCAGATGCTGAGGCTGCCGGTAGAGCTGTTCACGCCGATTTTTGCAATGTCGCGCATCAGCGGCTGGAGCGCTCATCGGATCGAAGAGATTCAGAACGAAGGAAAGATCATCCGTCCCGCCTACATCAGCGTCAAGGATGAAGAGCCCTATGTTCCCATCAGCAGGCGCTGAAAAGAACGATGACATTTCTCATCCCGATGATTCAGAACAGAATAACCGGGGACTGCGAAAAACCGCAGTCCCTTTCCTTTCCGGCAATGACCGTCAAAGTATGACAATGATCAGAGGATCAGAAGAACATCACAGCAAAATTCTCAACATGCATGAATATCTTCCTCCGATCCGGTCCCGGGCAGCCGGAATGCTGGGAAGGGATACAGGCAGAGAACAGGAAAGGGAGATCCTCTCGGATCTCCCCATGCCATTCTTTGATTGTCCTGCGGTGATGCAGTGATCAGGGATTCAGATAAAAGACATCCCCCGTCAGTGATCCGCAAAGATCGGTTCTCAGTTCCAGCACATCTTTGCTCAGAGCTTCAAATTCGATCTTCTTCACAGCATCTCCGGCAAAGCCCTTGAAATCAACGGAAGAAACGTTCAGCGTCAGCCGGTAATCATCGACCTCATACGTGCCGGTGTAGTGGCCCATGCCTTCAAACAGGTTTTCCGTAAGCTCAAAGGTTCCGTCGGGATCCATTTCCAGGGTTGGCTGATACGGCTCGCTGAACATCTTACTGCTGCTGGTGTAGAGCCGCTTTTCCGTAACCTTGCCGACTTCCTGCTTCGGTTTGATCGTATACTCCTCTTCTGACGGAGCAACGGTATCACTCTTGGCTCTTGTGAAGACATCCTTCGCATTTGATCCGCAGAGATCGGTCAGAAGGATAATCGTATCGGCATCGAACCGCGAGAATTCCAGTTTCTTCACATCATCGCCCGCAAAGCCGCTGAAGTCGATTTCCTTCACCGTGCACTCATAGTAATTGCCGTCATATTCATAGGTTCCGGAATAGCTTCCCATGCCTTCCAGAAGATTTTCTTTCATCACGAATGTGCCTTCCTCACTGAAGGTTACAGACGGTTCGTAGTTTGCGGAGAAATTCTCACTGGTGCTGACGTAAGTGCCCTCCGGCGGAATATTGAATTCCCATTCCGGAATATACGGAGTTTCGCTCGGTTCAGGGGTTTTGCTTACCTCAGGCGTGACGACCGCGGGCCTCGGCGTGGAGTTCACCGGGTCGGAAAAGGGATTGCCGATCGCTGCGGTATCCTGTCCGCAGGCCGACAGACACAGAAGAACTGCGATTGCCGGAACAACAGTCTTTTTCATTTCAGTCACCTCCATATCTAATGTACGTTTCCATTGTTCTATCCGATGTGCCAAATCCGGTAACACCCTGTCTTTTTTGACCGATGGTCAAAACTCTTCGTTTTCTTCCGGGAAATAGAATTTCTCAGGCAGAAATGTGCGATTACTTCCGAGAATCTCGATCTCCGCCAGGCAGTCAAAGGGAATCGTGTCCTGTTCCAGGCATAATACATGCCGGATGGGATCGATTCGCTTTACCAGACCCGTCATCGTTTCATAGGTCCCGCGGATCCGGTAATCCGGATGATGATCATCCTCACACGGCCTGTAGCAGCAAAGCCGCACCCGGATTCCAGCCTTCTCTGCCAGCCGTTCCGTTTTTGCGGCTGCGTATATCTCTGAAAGACACGTATTGATTGTCTGAACCTCCTCGTCGCTCAGCCCTCTTTTTTCGACATAGCGCACTTCCTTGGACGCCACCTCCTCGTCAAATCCCTTCAGTGCGGAAAACGGCGCAAAGATCTTTGCCCGCTTTCCGCAAGGCATCTTCGGATGTTTCAGATAGAAATACTGATCCCGCTCGGGCATGCCCAGGCGCAGAATCTCTTCGTAGGGAAATGCCTTCCTTTCCTCTGTGGTGTTTCTCATGCTTTATGACCTCCGATCTGTTCGTTTCTCTCCCTTGCGGTTGCCTCCTTCAGAAGGTTCATTCCCTTCAGAACCGCATTGGTTCCGTATTTATCCCGTATTTCACGCATTGCCTCCTGAATGCGCTTCTCCCTCTCGAGCGCTTCGTAATCCGTAAACAGATCCAGCTGAACCGCCCCTTCCCCGATCCGGATATCTTCGGCCGAGATGCCGAGGCGGCGGATGTAAAAACGATGGTCCGTCTTTTTTTCAAACTGCTCCGTCAGTGCGGAACAGATTCTGTCCAGGCTTGCGGTGCGGTTGTGAAACCGCACCACACCGACGGTGTGCTTCGGGTGAAGACGGCCGTAGTAATCCACCGAAAGCGGTCCGTCATAGGACGGCAGTTTTTCCAGCGTAACCGGATCATAGCTGACCCAGAAATCAAACTGCCGGGAGGTCAGATGCTTTCGGTGCATCTGCGAGCACATGACATCGATCATCTCCCGGAAAATGACACGGCTTTCCGACCAGCTGTACGGCCGCGGCAGCACCTGGCCGATACTGAGGCTCTGATGATCCGAGTGATAGTTTTTGATATCCTGCATGCTTACCGGTTCAATCCCCCAGGCATGATCGATGATGATTTCCGCATCGATCCCGAAGGTTTTGTAAAACCATTCCGTATGCTCTATGGAAAAGGCTGCGATCTTTCCCATCGTATCGAGTCCCGCAGCCTCAAACCGCCTTGCCTTGCCGGCCCCGATATGCCAGAAATCCGTCAGGGGTTTATGATCCCAGAGAAGCAGGCGGTAGCTTGTTTCATCCAGCTCAGCGATCCGCACGCCGTCTTTATCTGCCTTGGATTTCTTGGCGACAATGTCCATCGCAACCTTGGCGAGATACATGTTCGTCCCGATTCCGGCCGTCGCCGTAATGCCGGTGGTTCTGAGCACATCGCGGATCATTGTGATCGTCAGAAGATGGGCGGGAGTGATGTTCTTTTTCTTCGCATCTTCCGCATAGAAGTGCAGATACGGCGTCACATCGATGAAGCATTCGTCAATGCTGTAAACATGGACATCTTCGCTGGCGCAGTAGCGCAGATAGATCGAATAGATTTCGGCCGAGATCTTCTCATATTCCGCCATCCGCGGCGGGGCGATGATGAGTTCCACCTCGGTTCGGTATCTTGCCTCATATTCCCGTATCTTCTGCTTTGCTTCAAACAGGCGCGGCCGGGAGGGCACGCCGATCGCCTTGAGACTCGGCGATACCGCCAGGCAGATCGTGCTGTCGCTTCTTGTCTCATCTGCCACAAGCAGATTTGTCCTGAGGGGATCGAGGCCGCGCGCCACGCATTCCACGGAGGCGTAATAGGATTTAAGATCAATGCAGATATAGGTTCTGCAGTTCTTTTTTCTCTTCTCCATCTCTCCCCCTTTCCAGAGCGCAGTAAAAACATCGGTCCGTGTCCGGACCTGTTTTTTGTTTTCCCATTCCCGCGCGGTCATTGAAAACACCGTACCGTTCGGTTCAGCAAAATTTCTTATGATTTCTGCGCACTCAGTCTTCGAGTTCTTTTCTCAGAAGCGCAAGAAGTTCTTTTTTCTGCTGTTCATTGAACCTCATCCGGTAATAGTTTTTCTCGGATGGCTTCATGTTTTTCCATTGGATCGCGAAGGATTCTTCACTGCCGTCAAGAATTTCGATATCCGGATCCATCACATATCTGCGGATCATCTCTCCCTGTCCGATCACATCGAGAAGCGCGTTCCGGAATGGTTCGGAACACTGTTTTTCTCCGTCATAGTGTCCGTCTTCTCCGAAAAAGGATGCATAGTACACCGGATCCTCCGGATCAAAGGAAACGGAGTAGTTATAAATCAGATCCACTGACGAGCCGCTGGAATTCCATTCAAACGAGGTGATATCCTCCTTCCGGATGTCCGAGCCGATCTGCGGTGCTTTTTCCGGCGGGAAGAACTCCGAAAGAGGCAGCGGTTCGCTTTCTCCCCGAGCAGTCGTCTTCCCGTTTTTTACGACCTTCACCTTTACCACAAGATCCATCGGATGCGCCGAGGAATCGCTGTGAAGCGTATCCTGATAATACCACGCAAGAATGTCGCCGAGCCCGAGCGTGGTTCCCTCGGTCTTCTTCACCGCAAACGGCGAAGCGACACCCTTTTCAAACAGGCTGACCTCATATGCACTGCCTTCTTCCGCTTTGTTCCATTCCGTATAAATCCATCCGTCACGGTCTGTTATTTTTACCTGCATGGCTGTTTCTCCTCCCTGTGTGCCGCATCCTGCAAACACTGCGGCTGAGATAAGAATCATCAGAAGCGTTTTTCTCATGACTACCGCTCCCTTCTTCAGAACGATCCCGCATCATCGCGGATCTTTCCCAGAAATTTTCTGTCCGGCAGAAAGGGAAGCGAACGGCTGCCGTCCGTTCCCTCTTCGATCATCCGGATCATAAGAAGATTCACGTTGACATCCAATGCGGAAGCTGCCGTTATGATATCGGCTTCTTCGCCGAGAAGTTCAGATAAGTCGGCGGAATCAATCAGAAGATTCGCCGCGAATGCGTTGGCTTCGTATTCCGTGCGGTTCTGAATGTCAAACAGTTCGTATTCCATGAGAAAGCTGCGCTCGGTGAGGATTTCCTCATGAAGCAGAAGATGGCCGAGTTCATGCGCGCATGTCATCTTCCGCATCTGCTCGCTCATGTTTCTGTTGATGAAGATGAACGGACATCCGTCAATGATCCGGCAGAACCCCTTCTGTCTTCTGGTATTGATATATTTTACGGAGATATCAAGCAGTCCGGCGATTTTAAACGGATCTCTCGTTCCGTATTCTCTGACGAGTTCTCTCGGGATCCGGGCGCAGTCCTCATTCATGGCCGGTCTCCTTTGCGGCGCGGGTTTTCTTCTTCGCTTCCCAGTAGGCTTCCTGAAGCGCCCGCATGATCTCATCCATGTCTTCCTCTTCCATCTCTCCCCCGGCCCAGAGCGCTCTTACATCGGCGACAAGATCCATCGCCTGACGCATTGCGTCATTTCCGTACTGTTCATGCGCCTTCAGGATGAAGTCCACATTTTCATCGAGCAGCGCGGACTCCTCCGCCCCGATCGCTTCCGCAAGAATCCGGTAGGTATCTCTTTTCTTCGGCAGGCGCTCGCCGCTTTCATAATTCTGAATCGTCTTTTTCGACAGACCTGTGATCTTCGCCAGTTCTTCCTGGGACAGACCCTTTGCGATTCTTCCGTTTCTCACCTTGTCACTGAAGTTCATCATTTACCTCCGGAAACATTCCCATGTTTCTCTTTTGGCGTAACTTTAATTTCCATAGTAGACCCGCCTGTCCGGGAAGTCAATCCGAAAAAACACCGGTTATGCCCCGGTGTTCTCTTCCAGCACAATTGCCTGATACGGCAGCAGGATGATATTCAGGCCGCTGCCCTCGATGCCCTTGTAGTTGGAAAGCAGGACATTTGCCTCATGGCACCAGGAGGGAAGCAGATATGCGGCCGGCTTATTGGTGAAATTGCCGGCAACGAAGATTCTCTTCCCTTCACAGCTCCGGCTGTAGGCGATGATCTTCTTATGATCGTGATCGTATTCCTCCGTCTCGCCATACGTGAAGACCTCACTGCTTTTGCGGAGTGCCAGCAGTTTCTGATAATAGCGGTAGATCGAATTACTGCCGGCAAGATCATTCTTCACATTGATCTCCCGGTAAGAGGTGTTGACGCTCTGCCACGGTTCATGGCCCTTGTTGAAACCGCCGTTTACGGAATTATCCCATGCCATGGGAACCCGGGCGTGATCTCTGGCTCCGTATTTAATGAAGGCGAAGGCAAGGGATTTCGGAATGCCGTATCCGCACATGAGATCATAGACGAAGTGGCTGACGGGGTCCTTCATCTCCTTAATGGATTCAAACTCGCTGTTGGTCATTCCGATCTCCTGACCCATGTAGATAAACGGCGTTCCGAATCCCATGAAGGTAATTGTCGCAAGCATGGTTGCGGCTTCATAGCGGAAGTGCTTTGTATCGATGGAGAAGCGGCTGACGCTCCGCGCATTGTCATGATTTTCCAGGACCAGGGTGTTCCAGCCCTCTTTGAAATTCCGCACCTGCGGATCGAAAAGACCGGTCTTGAACTGCTTCAGATCAAACGGCTTCCAGAAAAACTGCTTGCCGGCGATGTTGTCCGAAGCCAGGTGGCCGAAGAAGAAGATCGCATCCAGTTCCTCATTCTTTTCCTTCGTATACTCCAGGGCGTTTTCCATGGAGGGATGAAAGGATTCACCGACCGAGAAGCTGTCGTATTTTGCCAGAGCCCGCGCATGGAGCTCCTTCAGGAATTCATGCATTCGCGGTCCATCCACATAGTACGGGGCACCCTTCTGAAAGCTGTCGGGATGAAAGTCATCGCGGATCGGATACACCTTGGAAAACATGTTGAACACATCAAAGCGGAATCCGTCAACTCCCTTGTCCATCCAGAAACAGAGGATGTCCGCCATCTCTTCTCTGACAGATGGGTTCTCCCAGTTGAGATCGGCCTGTTCCTTACAGAAGAGATGGAGGTAGAATTCATCGCTGTCTCCGATTCTCTCCCATGCGCTTCCGGTAAAGGTGGATTCCCAGTTGGACGGCGGAAGGAGTTTTCCCTTCCGGCATTTCCCCTTGCGGATGATGTAGTAATCCCGGTAAGGGCTGTCCGGGGATTTCATCGCTTCGCGGAACCAGGGATGCTCGATCGAGGTATGATTGATCACCATATCCATGATCACCTTCAGATCCCGTTTGTGGCATTCCTCCACCAGCCGCTCAAAGTCCTGCATCGTGCCGAACTTCTCGTCGATCGCCCGGTAGTCGCTGATGTCATATCCGTAATCATAATCGGGAGATTTGTACAGGGGCGAAAACCAGATCGCCGTAACCCCGAGATCCCGGATGTAATCCAGCTTTGAAATAATGCCTTCGATATCTCCCCATCCGTCATCATTGGAATCCATATAGCTGAACGGATAAATCTGATACACCACTGCGTTTTTATACCATCTTGTTCTCATCATGCGTTTCCTCCGTAATTGAAAAAAAAACCGGATTATATCTTTGAAACAGCCTTCTTTTTCAGTATACCCGAAACCGACCCGTACCCGCGGAAAGAAGCGTTCCGCCGACTGCATTTCCGTCTGCTGTTTCCACTGAGGCAGAAAAAGAAAGCAGGCATCGTAAAAATTGCCGTGCATGAGGATGCACGGCAAAAAAGGATCCCGTTTTGAGCTCAGTCCTCTGTCATCCCGATTTCAAAGCTGCAGCTTAAGCCGCCTGCTTCGAGGATATAGGTGCCGGGTTCAAGACGCTCTTCCAGTTTGATTGTCTCTTCTCTTGTGGAATGGGCGTAAACCGTATGCGTATAGCTGCCGGCTTCCGCTTCCTCAATCACTTCATCACTTCCGTCTCTATGAAGTTTATAATCCGCAGCGGCTTCGGTTAATACATCCGTTCCGTTGGAAAAGCGGTAATTGAGCTGGTCCCGGCTGTACTCATATACATGAAGTGACAGCCTGCCATCACGGGGCTGACGGGCGGACATTCGTTCTTTTTCGGAAAGCTCCGGCAGGATCAGTCCCGGAAGACGTTCCCCCTCGGCAATGCGCTTGCGGACAAGGCTGTTGATCTCTTCCAGTTTCTTCGCATACTGTTCCGGATAGATCTGCGAGGAAAAGGAAACATCGGTGGTTTCAAAATCAAAGTCATAGCTTGTACTGGCTCCGTCTGCCACAAACATGTTTGTGAATTTCTTTCCGTCCCAGTTCTGCATGCGGTATTTGAGAAACACTTCCCGGATTTCATCCATTACCGAAACATCCGTAAAGTATTCCGTGACATGCGGGTCATCAAAATGCCATTCGGCATAGGAAACGGTTATGAGCGCACGGGTGTCATCATATCTTCTGACCCAGGTGCCGGAAGAGCTTCCCTGCATATCCCCGCCGCTTCCTCTTCGAAAAGAGAGGAGCCTTTCTTTTCTTACCGCTGAATTGTTTCCGAACATCAGTAAACACACCGTCACCAAAAGAATCATGGCTGCCGAAATAACTCCGATGGCGATCCATTTCTTTTTCATGGCAACCTTCCCTTCTGATTCCATATTACCGGAAAAACGGTGAGTTGACGCATACGGCCGTGCTCAAAGACAGTTTGGAGTTATTAACGAATTAGTGTATAAGTTAGTCACTGTACCATTTTTGGGACAGTAAAATCGAGTCGCTGGCCTATGCTGTGTCCAGGAGGACACAGAGATGATGAGCGAAGCCACCAAATACCTGAATGAAGAAACAG
>JAFWCM010000184.1 GCA_017536885.1 Solobacterium sp. | reverse complement strand
GGGTGTTGAGCTTGCCCTGCCAGGTCGTCCATTCGTTGTTGGTGCGGACCGCTCCCACGGGTCTTCCGTATTCGACGCTGCCATTGGAGAAATAGCCGGCATTGACGCCGCCAATCCGTACATATCCCTGTTCGATCATCTCCTTGTCATAGAGCTCATCGAGATACTGCGGCACTTCACTGTAGTCCACCTTCAGAAAGGTCGTTTCCGAAGGATCCGCGGTCAGGATGTCATACTCCACCCCGAACCTCGTCCCGCTTTCGTGGATGACGCAGGGCACTGTGCCTTCTTTTGCGTAGATATTGATTGCGGTCGAGAGCTTCCGGCGCAGATAGTGCGCCTTCTTTGTCTCATCCCAGCAGTTAATGATCTCCTTTGCCTGCACATGCAAAAGCGCCGCATGCAGTGACAGCATTACGGCAAGACCTGCCTTCCGGTTTGCGCATCTCTTTTTTTGCATACCGCTATTCTAGCGGATAAAGAAAAAGATGGAAATGTCTTTCCACCTTCTTCTCTGCCTCAGATCAGTTTGAACGGCTTGACGTGTTTGACCGCTTCCCTGGCATCGATCCGCACATCGCCGTTATCGATATCGATCAGAACATAGCGGTCATTTCCCATGCCGAGCTCTTTCATATAGGAGAGCTGACGCAATCCGTGTCTTGTCTCCATGCGCTCGACAAGATCGTGGTTGTCCTTTTCCTTCATCGCATAGATGAGATCTACCGAGGTGTTGTCAATCGCCAGGATGTCGAGACTACCGAGAATTCCGACATTGGGGGTGACGACCGGCTGAGCCGCTCTTCCCTCGCAATCGCAGCTGACCGACATGTTTCTCATGACGTTGATATAGCTGACGTGCTTGCCGAAATGGTCGATCGTCGCCTTGGTGGATTCGCTGATCCGCTCCATGAGCTCATCGCTGCGGATATCCCACATATCTTCGGAGCCCTCATGGGTGTGAATCATCTTCTTGCCGATTCTGCCGTCGGCGCATCCGATGCCGATGTTCTTGTTCGAACCGCCGAAACCTCCCTGCACATGGCCTTTGAAGTGGGTCAGAGCAAGCAGGGAATCATAGTTTTTCATATGATCACCGACGCTCATCTCGGTAAACCACTTGCCGCCCTTGACTTCATACATCTCGGTGCCGTCTTCATCCATGATATCCACGGGGCAGAAGGTCCAGCCGTTGATCTCCAGAGTCTTGCGGTGAAGCTCGGTGGTATAGCGGTCGCCTTCATAGTAGGTGTTGGTTTCCACGATGGCTGCGTCTTTGCCCAGTTCGGTTTCGAACAGGGATTTCACCCAGGCACTGGGAATGATGTTGGGCCCGTACTGCTCGCCGGTATGCAGTTTGACCGCGAGTTTTCCGGTCAGGTTGGCATTGATGCGGCGGTAGATCTTCTTCAGTCCCTCGGGGCTGAGATCTCTGGTAAAGTAAACGATTGATTCGTTTCCGGTCCGTTTCTCATACGGGACGTAGATGTTTCCTTCCATACTCATAAGTTCCTCCATAGTTTGTGTCCGTGCGAATTTTCTCCGCTGAACCGCTTCGATATTATTATAAAGAAATTATAACAGGAGCGGCATGGATGTGGCTGGCAATTACCCGGGCAGTTGGGCGGGGCTGTTTGCCCTGTGCAGTTCTGTCTTCTTTCTGCACCCCGTATATGCAAAGATCTTCAGGGAAGGAAAGTTCTCCTTCTCTTTCCGGAGAATCATTCATCAAAAATCATGAACGGCATAAGTCATGATATGATTTTGACATGAGAAAACCGGGGAAAAAATTCCTGCTGTACCTTCTTCTGACAGGCATTCTGCTCTGTCTTTTTCCAGCGACCGCAAAGGCGGAGGAAACGAAGGAAACAGAGGGACTGGCAGTGAGTGCCGAGTACTACTCCGTCACCAGCGGCGAGCCCACCAGTTTTAAGATTTTTTATACTGATCAGTGGTTCTGCTATCCTTCCACTGCTTACAATCATGATCTTGCCAAAGCATCTCTTGGCCTTATGACATCGTGTTTTCGTCCCGGCACTTCGGAAAAGGATTTCACCCCCGAAACCACTGACCGCCGGGCCCGGGCATTTCTGGAAAGCACCGGATTTTCCGGGATTCGAAGCGATGACTTTGACCGCCCTTCGGGCCGCTATACCGTCTCTTCCGTGATCGGGCGCAAGAGTCTCATCGGACCGGACGGCCAGCCCTTTACCCTGCTTGCGGTAGGCATCTGCGGCCAGGGATATCAGAATGAGTGGCTCAGCAACCTCTCGATCGGCGACATGGATGATCATGTCGGATTTGAGGACGCTTCCCAGGACGTCTATGACCGGATCTTCGGCTATATCGCCGAAAACGGCATCACCGGCCGGATCAAGATCTGGACCAGCGGGTTTTCCAGATCGGCGGCGGTCGGAAATCTTCTGAGTGCCAAGCTGATCCGCTCCGAGCGGATTGCCCCAGAAGATCTCTTCGCCTATCTCTACGCCACTCCCCGCTGCACCAAACAGCATACCGAAGGTGATTTTCCCGGCATCTTCAACATCGTCGGGATGACCGACCCCGTGCCTCAGGTCCCCTTTCTCGACTGGGGCTATGACCGCTACGGTACAACCTTCTATCTTCCTTCCCAGGAAACCGACAGCGATTACTTCGCCAAGCGGGAAGGTGCGGCGGTGGTATTTGAGAAGCTGACGGGAAAGGAACTGAAGAACAACCCGGAGATGAATGCCAGGGTGAAGATGTTATTGGAATACCTTCTGATTCTCTGCCCTACTCCGGAGATCTATAAGGAACATATGCAGTCAAAACTGCTGAAGCTGTGGGATGACAAATCTCCGGTCACCCTGCTTAAGGTACTGCTTGAACTGGCGGATGATCCGGTGCTGATCACCGAGGAAAACCGCAAGGAAGCCAACGGCTTTCTGAATTACCTCAGCTATCTGCTCTTTGACTTCATGTTAAGAAATGATGAGTTTTCAAACGCGGATGACGACGGCTCCCTTGCCGTCACGATCATGCGCGAACATCTGCCCGATGTCTATATCTCCTGGATGCTTTCCAAGGAGGATCCCAATGACCTCTTTGCGCCGCAGAACGAATACACCCGGGTTGTGATCAGCGGCGATGTCGATATCATGATCTACAACGATACCTCTGAGGCCCTGATCCAGGAGGTTCATTCCGACGGCACGGTGGATTATTACAATCCGGGAACGGAGCTGTTCTCCGCCCGGCAGAAAACCCAGACGATTCTCATCATCCCCCGCGACTGCACCTACCTTGTCGGCATCGTCGCCGAAAAGGATCAGGTCACCAAGCTGATTCAGATTCACTACACCAGTGAACAGACCCGGGAAACCGAATATCAGACAAGGGATGCGGATATGAAAAAAGATGAGCTCCTGGTGCTTACCCTGCCGATCTACAACCAGGAGGAAAGCGGTCTGAACCTCGTTACGGAACAGGAGGAGATCCAGTCTCTGCGGTTCTCCTACGGGGAAAGCACGTCCTCCATTCTCGCCTTTGAACGGCTGAACATCTTCCATCTCAACTGGCGCAGCTTTGTGATTCTCTTCATCACCATAACGGGCATACTGGCAGCGATTCTCGCCTTCCAGATCACCTATGCGGTCGGAGCCCTGCGCTATCGCCGTTCCATCAAAAACAACGCCCTTCCCAAGGGGACAAAGTATCATCCCCTGCCGGTTCTTGCCCTCTGCACGATCTATGTGCTGTTTCTGGCGGAAGAGTTCATCTCCGCACTCTATCCCGCGTCCATCTGGGTGAAACCCGTATTCAAAGCCGCAATCGGCATACTTCTGTTCTTTGTGACCTATACCGGATACCGGCAGAGCCGCTCTCCCCTGCATTACTGGGTCATGATCGGTCTGATTGTTTCGTCGGCCGCCGATCTTCTGATCAACTCCTGGCTCAACGGCGGTGCCATACTGCACTGTGCAGCCCTTCTGATCTTCTGCTATGCCTTCTATACGTATGAGCGTCCTGCCCCATGGCAACTGGCACTGGCGGCAGTTCTGATCTATCAGGGGGTCTTCGGCTTCCTGGACATCGTACCGCCGGGCTATTCGCTCTCTTCAAAGATTCTCGCGGGGGTGTATTTCTCCGCCGGCATCCTGTTGATCACGGTATCTCTCGGGGTACCGCGGCGCTTTCGGACAGGGGCCTTCCTGATTGTCATCTCGGGAGCGCTTCTGGTCATCAACTTTCTGACCCAGGAGACTTTCTTCTCCCATTTCCTGTCACTGGGCACCTATTATCTCGGCCTCTGTTTCATTGCCTCGGGCACCCTCATTCATCCCCACACCCTTGCGGAGATGAAAAAGGATGCGGCGCCGCCCGCTCCGATGGAACCCGCATCTTCGCCGGAATAACAGAGGAACCCGCATCCATTGCCTGCCCGGCTGAGGCGGAAGTCTCTGGACAATCCATGTATTGAAAACCCCGGATTCAATGAATGCCGGGGTTGTTTTTGTTCTTTCGCCATACAAATCCGATGACGCCGCCGCAGAGCAGAAGAAACAGGCCGAGGGACAGCGGAACATCCGGTTTTTTCTGAGCCTTCCTGCCGGGCGTTTCGAGGAATGCCTTCACTTCTGCGTCGATTTCCGCAAGCTTTTCGGAAGCGATCCGCTTTGCGTATGCGGCATTTTCTTCCGCAAACTTTTCCGCCGCTGTTTCGAGTTCCTCCTCTGTTCCGCTTTGGGAAAGAGCGATCATCACCGCATCGTCCGAAGCGGCTTTACCATTCATCTCCTCCTGCTTCTCTGTCATGTATGCATGGAGCTGTCCGGCAAGGCCGATATCTTTGAGATAGGAGAGAACCGCTTCGGCAGTTTCGGCATCGACTTCTGTTTTATAGCGGTCATGGTAAATGCCGTTTTTATCCTTCCGGTAATAGGCGCCATTGCCGGCATTGCCGAGTTCATTGAACAGCCAGTAGAGGGATTCGGGATCGAACGCTTCCGTGCTTTCGGTGGAATAGGCATCCGGGGTATGCCGCAATGCGGCGGTATAGAACGGAACGAATACCGAGAATTCCGCAGGGCCGAGCGCCAGCCATTCGATTGTGCATACTTTTGCGGAAAGACCTCTGTTCCTTCGGATTTCAAACAGATGTTCTTCGTTCTGCCTGTACGTTCCGATCGAACGCATCGAAACCCCTTCGGCATTGACATTCCTGGAGGTCGTCTCATACGCAGTGCCTTCCCCATGTGAGGAGAGCACATTCCGCAGAGTCATCAGGCTGATTCTGCCCATCAGCGCTTCGGAAGGACGGTATTGAAACGGGAAGGGACCGAGGGCTCCTTTTTCAAGAGAAGCAAAGGGATACTGCGCTTTTAATTCGGAATTTTTCACAAGTTCGATATCCATGTTCTGAGCAATATCCCGGTTCAGGATCTCGGCGCCGTAATAGCAGCGGGTAGCCGTATGGGCGTCGAATCCCTCCGAATAGGATTTCGCCACGTTGATCATTCCCTCCCCTTCGATATCGCTGCAGTAGAAGCCCGCTTCTTTTGCGGTGGAAATAAGACCGGAAGAAGCGATGATGTTTTCATCATGGATATCGATCTGCTGGGTCATGATCGCGTTGGGACACAGAAAAACCGTATCGCCGCTCATCCTTGTGGCGACATACTGATGACCGGACACAATCTCAAAAACCCAGGTTTCCTTCGGATCGGCGATCAGCAGCGTGCTCACTTCATTGGCAGCGGAGGCATCGGGAGCGATTCCGTGCCCATAGGTATCGATGCATTCCGCAAGCAGACGAACTCCGTCTGCGGCACTTTCCGCCGACTGCAGGATATAGGAAGCCATCGTGATCTCACAGAGTCCTCCGCTGACAGGCGGATCGGTTTCCCTCACCCTGTCGTTATAGTAGGTGCTGGCGGTTGCGGTGACGGAAACACCCTTCTCGTTGGTGCCGGCCTGCGCGTAGGGAATGACGGTTTTACCGCTGTACATGGACGGATCGTCCATGATTGCGCTGTAGCGAAGCGTGTGTGCGGGATAGGGCGCGCAGAACCCGTAATCATCCTCCAGCATCTCTCCCGGTTCGTGATCCTGAGAAGGAACGATGACGAACTGCTTTACGTAGTCCGGCCCGTAGTCCTCGCTTCGCCCCATGAAAACAGAGCCGTTCTCTGTTGTTTCTTCTCCGGCATAAACAGCCGTGCAGGCAAATACATTCAGCGAGAACAGCGAGACGGAGACCGAAAGACAGAGGCATGCGGAAATCATCTCCTTGAAGAGGCGGCGGAGCTTTCGCAGCCTTTTGATTCGTATGGTTTCGCGGATAAAACTTCCTCTCATAAATTCATTCTACCGCAGAAAAGCTCATCCATGAAAGCATGTCTGCGTGCCCTGGCTGTAAGGGATATGGATACCGGGGAAACGGATACCTGAACAGTATCCGTCCTTACGGTCAGGATATCTCCGGGACGAGGAGCCCCGGATTCAGAGGAATTTCACCACGATGCATAATACGATCAAAAAAAACACCCGATAAGGAAGCGTAACAAAATTACGGACAGTATTCAAATATCGTGAAACTCATTAACAAAGCGTCATTCTTTAGCCTTTGTTCCGTAAAAAAATTACGGCATCTCTTGACCATCATGATGATTATGCGATAATGAGAATGATAGTTTCCCTGTTTATATCACTTGCGTATTCAGAATGGTCTACAACTATCACCAGCCACTATACGAAATAAATTCAGGTCAGAGCAGATTACAGATATCACCATACCGAACAGGATCTCCTTAAGCACTGCGTTGTTCTAGGCTATGATGACAGAGAGGTTATGTCATATGTTAATCAGATTTACAGCAGAAAATATTAAGAATTTTAAAGAACCGATCACACTGGATTTTACTGAAACACATGATTATAAATTTAACACGCAATGTGTAAAAGACGGCCTTCTCAGCACTGTTGTAATTTATGGACCCAACAGTTCGGGAAAAAGCAATTTTGGTCTTGCATTATTTGATATTGTTGGTCTTTTAACAGATAAACAAGTGCATCCGGAACAGAGAGATGAATTGAGTTTTATAAATGCAGACAGTGATTCCGATATTGCAAAATTTGATTATTGGTTTAAGAACGGTGAGTCAGTCATACATTACGCCTATCAAAAATCAACACCGACAACACTGGTTTATGAAGAAATGTATATTGATGACGAAAAGATCTTTTCCTACGATTTTAAAAACAAGAAATACGACCTGTCACACATGGAATTGATCAGAGCAGAGGCTCTGAATTTTGAATATTTTGAGAACAATTTTGCAATTTTACGTTATGTAGCCAACAACACGATTCAAAGTCCTAAATCTCATGTGAGATTTGTCATGAATTTTGTTTCCCGTATGCTTTGGTTCAGATCATTACAGACCAATTCATATATCGGCCTGATGACCGGCATAGATAATCTCAATTCCTGGATCATAGAAAATAATCTGGTCAAAGAATTCCAGAAGTTCCTTAGCGATATGGCAGGCATCGATACCAATATCAGTGTCGCAACGGCTGAAGGGCCAACTAAAATACAATTATTAGTCGAGCAGCACAAAAAAAATCTATTGATTTTTGATCAGACAAAGTCAAGCGGCACCGCTGCTCTGGAATTACTGTTTTATTGGAGCCGCAGGTTTAAAGATCTTTCCTTTTTGTTCATTGACGAGTTTGATGCATTTTATCATTTTGAACTTGCTCGAAATGTTTTAATGTATGTCGCAGGGATTGATAACCTTCAGTCCATCTTTACTACCCATAATTCTTATCTCGCCAGTAATAATCTGCTTCGGCCTGACTGTTACTTTATGTTGTCAAACGGAGAATTGAAATCGTTCGCAGACAGTACTGACCGCGAATTACGGGAAGGACACAATCTTGAAAAAATGCTGAGAAATGGTGAATTCGATGCAAAATAGCAAAATTCTCTTTATTGTCGAAGGAGAGAATGATGAAGTTGCATTTGTAAAACGATTATTAGCAAAGTGTTATGCAAATCATCATTACGAGATTTATTCTTACAGATGTAATATTCATGTTTTAGCGCATACTCTTATTAATGAATATCCTTCTTTTGAAGATGATGAGGTTGATATTCAGCTGATTCTGAAATCAAAGGAGATTGAAAACAGTAAACGAAGAATTCTGAGTCAAAAATATCAGGACGTTTTTCTGATTTTCGATTTTGATCCGCAGCATGTTAATCCTCATTTCGATACAATTATCAGAATGCTGGATTATTTTTCGGATTCCGCAGATCACGGAAAACTATTTATTAACTACCCGATGATGCAGTCATATAAGCATTTTTCCATTCTTCCGGATGATTCTTTCATTGAGAGAAGAGTTTCGATAGATGAATGCAGAATATATAAGCGGCTCGTAGGAGAAATGAGCGCCTTTACCGATATCAACAAATACTCATAAATTACGTTTGTCAGTCTCATTGTTCACCATCTGCGAAAAGCAAACTATATTCTGACAGGAAATTATGTTATCCCTTCTTACGAAGAGTATGTATCCTGGAGTGGATCTGAACTATTCATGAGACAATGGCATCTGCTTGAATCAGAGAACTATTTCCATGTTTTGAATACAAGCATCTTTCTGGCGATTGACTTCCGGCCGCATGATTTTTTAAAAGTTGTATCAAAGCGCACATCTGATTTTGACATTTGATTTCTGCGTACAGCTTTCATATGGAACACCTGCTGAAAACGCAGGGAATGCCATCAGGCATACCATATCCTTCCTCTGACACTTATGCCCAAAACAGTGCAGGCATTTTATTTTTTTCGAATCAGCCAGAACGCAAAGGCAGCCTCCGCCGCAAGAAGAACCACAAACAGAATCAGCACCGTGACCGGTGCGGCATTTGTTTGCGGTACGAAGAGATAGCTGGTGAAATCGGTGAAGAAATGCACCAGCATCGCCATACCGAAATCCTTTTTGGTAAGAACCAGGGATGCCAGCACCAGACCGACGACAAAGGCATAGCCTGTCTGAACCAGGACATTCAATACTGTCATGCCGGCGATGTTGGTCAGATGAACCGCTCCGAAGACAGCCGCCGAGATAAGCATCACCGACTGTATAGAATACCCCTTCTCTTTCAGAAACCAGATACTGATGCCGCGGAAGATCACCTCTTCAAATACCGCCGGGGCAAGCGCCAGGATCACGGTTTCAATGCCCAAAGCCGCAAAGGGATTTCCGATCATCGGGTTGTAGACAAGATTCCACACCCCGAAGAGAAAGGCGGGCAGTGCATATGGAAAGGACGTAAATGCCTTCAGGCCCTGAAAGCAGTACCGGAATACAAAGAAGAGTATGATCCCGGCACCGATTCTTGAAACCGCAAGGCCGAGCTCACTCGAAGCCCCGGTCACAATAAACGGCAAGGACAGGATCAGCGCCAGAAACAGTCCGGCAAAAAAGACGAGAACACTCATCAGTATGGGATGTTTTTTTCCGAATTCCTTCATGATTTTCCTCCGGCATCTGTCAGTCTTAACTCATTTGCTTTGTTCAAGAAACGCCCGCGCAAGCTCACCCCATTCCAGAGGATGGAAGCAGGCAAGCTCCGCATGCCCAAGGCCTTTAAGGCTGCGGATCTCCATCCCGGGATTGCATGTTTTCATGCGCTCCGCCCCTTTTTTCGAAAAGTACTCATTTCCTCCGGTGCCGTGCACAAACAGAATCCTCATATCCGGATCATACGGCTCAAAGACAAAGGAGGAGAACACTTCCCGCAGTATATTCTTCACAGAAGCTTCATCAATCCGATCCGCAATCGCAAGATATTCGGAAAGATGCGCCTTGGGAAGAAAGTCCTTCGTACACTGCTTCAATACAGCGGGTTCCCTCCGGCGGGATTTCTTCAGTAAGTTCAGATAGTTTTTCTCCATCATGAATATCGCCGGTCCGGGTAATTTCAGCAGCGGTGCCCCGTCGAGAAGAAGTGCGTCGATCCTGAGTTCTTTCCGCTTTGCCAGTTCGGCGGCGATCCGGCCGCCCATGGAAAGCCCGGCAAGCAGACACAGATGTTCATTCCCCCGCTTACGGAGATAGTCCAGGATTTCATCCGCCTCTTCCTTTACGGAATGAAAGGTGCTGGGTCTTTTCTGGGTATGGCCGTCGAGTTCTGCGGCAATCACCTCATAGTCATCGGAAAACAGATCGATCGTTTCCGTAAAGATCTGCCATGGCGTCAATAAGCCGTGTAGGAACAGAATCGTTCCCTGTTTCCCGCTTCCGAAGGTATGAAAGATCATGAGGATTCTCCTTTTCACAGCTGTATGTTCTGTCTCTTATCGGGACAGCATTCATTGAAAAATGCCGCC
>JAFWCM010000183.1 GCA_017536885.1 Solobacterium sp. | reverse complement strand
TTTTTAACGAATCCGCCTTGCATGTGCGGCAGTCTCCGTCATTAGAAAAAACGAATTATGTTCAAAAAAGGCATGTTTCTTAATTTTGAAAAAGTAAGAGAACATGCCTCATTATGTTCAAAAATCGCTGATTTTCAAAAAAATTTTTTTCAGAGTTAACGCAAGTTTTCATCAGAAAAACGCTTCGGCAAGTTTTGCTCGTTCCCCCTCTTCCATGGCAAGTCTCAGGCGCTCCGTCAATCCCGTTTTCCTTTCCCGGGTCTCCAGCGTTTCGATGCCTTTTTCAAAGGCGCTGTATTCCCCGAGAAGAACCAGAGCCTGGCGTGCTCTTGTGATTCCGGTATAGATCAGTTTTCTCTGAAGCATGTTGTAGAACTTCCAGGAGACGGGCATGATCACGATCGGATACTCACTGCCCTGGCTCTTGTGGATGGAGATGCAGTAAGCAAGCGTGATGTTGTTGAGATTATCCCCGGCGTATTCGACGATCGTCTCATCAAAACGGCAGACGATCACCGCCTGATGGTTTTCCGTTTCCTCCGGTTTTAAGATCTCTTCAATGACGCCGATATCCCCGTTGTACACATCGTCGTCCGGCTGATTTTTCAGCTGGAGGACTTTGTCCCCTTCCCGGAATACGGTATATGCCACCTTCATCTCCCGTTTGGAAGAAGATGCGGGATTGAAACATTCCTGCAGGGCGTTGTTGAGAACATCGATGCCGGCATTGCCGGAATAGATGGGACTCAGCACCTGGATGTCATTCATCTCATATCCCTTGTCCAGCGCCCCTTTTACGATCGTAAGGACGTGACGGCGGATATCCTGACGGGAACACCGGAAAAAGCGAACATCATTTTCGAGAACCGTGAAATCCGCCGTTCCCTCATGAATCTGATGCGCCAGGGTGATCACATCGCTGCCGTCTCTCTGCCGGTAGATGCGGGAAAGCCGGAACAGCGGAAAGAGATCGCTGCGGATCAGATCGCGCAGCACCGAACCGGGAGAGACACTCGGCAGCTGGTCTTCATCGCCGATGAGACAGATTCTCCGGATGTTCTTCGACGCTCTCAGAAGATTGGCAAACAGCCAGCTGTCGACCATCGAAAACTCATCCACAATCAGAAGATCTGCGGTCAGCGGCTCGTCTTCATTCATCCCGAAGGTATTGGTCTCCAGATCCCATTTCAGCAGGGAGTGAATCGTCATGGAGTCGCAGTCCGTCATCTCTGCCAGCCGCTTGGCGGCTCTTCCCGTCGGAGCGGCGGTGATGACCGTGGAGCCGGGATACAGCAGCCGGTAAAGCGCAGTCAGGGCACGGACCACCGTGGTCTTGCCGGTGCCGGGCCCGCCGGTGATGATCAGAAACGGATACTGAAAGAAGGAATGAATGGCATCGAGCTGATCCTGATCATAGCTCATGCCCAGCTCTTTCTGCATGCCTTCCAGGTATTCTTCCAATAACCCCTTATCAAACGGCTCGCTTTCCCGGTATGGGAAACGGCTGAGAAAATCCGCGATGAAGGTTTCGGATTCGTATTGGGACACGGGAAAGATCCGTCCCTCTTCTTCGATCAGCTGTCCCCTGTCTTTGACCGCTTCGAGAATCATGCGGCTGTCTGCTTCGCTGTCGTTCTCCTTGTCAAAGCGCTCGAGAAACACCTCCCGGTCAATCCAGGAGTCCCCGCTTGCCATGCAGAGATCCATCGCCATGGAAACCATCAGGGCACAGAGTCTTCTTTTGTCATCTTTTTCAAAGCCGAGGGACATCGCAATCTTGTCGGCGGTTTTAAACCCGAAGCCGTCACACTCCTCCATGACCCGGTATGGATTTTCCTTTAAGCGCTCCAGTGCCTTCTTTCCATAGGTGCGGTTAAGCCTTACAAGGTTTTTGACCCCCAGGCCGTGGACATTCAGAAACCGGACAAGTTCCTCCATGCCGTCTTCTTCCTGGCGGATGCCCTCCACAATGGTTTGGATCTTATCTTCCCTGAGTCCCGGCACCTGATAGAGAATTCTGGGATCCTCCCGGATTTCCTTCAGGCAGTCTTCGCCGAGAGTGAGGACGATTTTCTCTGCCGTCTTCTTTCCGATTCCCTGAAACTGGATGCCGGAAAGATAGCGGATGATGCTTTCGGCCTGGGAAGGCAGCGGACGCTCCATTCCCTCAATCTTAAACTGCATCCCGTAGCGGGGATGCTCGATATACTCTCCGTAAATCTGATAGATCACATCCGTCTCCGGACGCACGGGAAGAATGCCGGTGGCGGTGATGACCTTCTCCCTTTCATCGGCGATTTTGAACTTTACGACCGTATAAAAGGTATCTTCATTGCGATACACGATATAGACAACTTTTCCGCTCAGTGAGAGTTCAGATTCCATCGCTTCTCCGCTCTTCTATCGTTTCATGAATCAGGGCCTGAAGATCTTTGCCGCCCTGAAATACCTGGTCGATTTCCCCGCCGCCGATCACGGCGTCATCGTCATAGAACACCGCCTCCTGGCCCGGAGTAACCGAACGCACCGTTTCCGGAAACAGCGCCAGCGCCGTGGTTTCATCAATCTGTTTCAGTGTGATCTTCTGATCATTCTGGCGGTAGCGGAACTTGGCGGCCATCTCCTTGGGCAGGTTCGTATCCGCCAGCCAGTTGACATTGCGGACCAGGCATGAGGTGCTGTACAGCCAGGACTCTTCTTCTTCATCCGTGACATAGAGTTCATTTTTCTCTATGTCTTTTCCGATCACAAAATACGGCCCGGTGCCGCCGATGTTGAGCCCTTTTCTCTGACCGATCGTGTAATAGAGAACACCCTGATGTTCACCGACCTCTCTGCCGCTGATATGGATGATCTTGCCGGGGGTCATCGGCAGATAGTTGGAAAGAAACTGGCGGAACCTGCGCTCGCCGATAAAACAGATGCCGGTGCTGTCCTTTTTGCCGGCAATCGAAAGATCGAGTTTCTTTGCGATTTCGCGCACCTGTGTCTTATTGATCGAGGAAAGCGGAAACATGATGTGGTCCAGAGTGCTGCGACTGATTTCGGCAAGGAAGTACGACTGATCCTTATTGCGGTCATCGGCCTTCATCAGAACCTTCTTTCCGTCTCTTTCGCCGATTTTTGCATAATGGCCGGTCGCCAGGGTATCAAAGCCCTTTTCCCGGGCGAATTTCATGAACTGATCGAACTTGATATAGCGGTTGCACAGGATATCGGGATTCGGGGTTCTTCCCCGGCGGTAGGATTCCAGAAAGCGGCTGAACACATCCGTCCAGTATTCCTCGATAAAATCAATCCGCAGCAGCGGCAGTCCCAGCTTCTCGGCCGCAAGCCGGGCATCATCCCAGTCCTTCTCCTGCGAGCACTGCCCGTCATCCAGGGTCGGATTGCCGAGCAGGTCGGAATTGGCGATCGAATCCCAGTTGCGCATAAAAGCGCAGGTGACATCATATCCCTGCTCTTTGAGAAGATAAGCAGCAACGGCGGAGTCGACGCCGCCGGAAAGTCCAACGAGTATTTTTTCCATAGTCTGTTCCTACATGATGCCGAAGCGGAATCCGGCGGTAACGGTATACAGTGCGATCAGTGATGAGATGACGATCAGATGTTTTTTCCAGTCTCTTGCAAAGAGTGCGATGTATTCCCTGACCGAGGCGTTGATTGCAAAGTACAGCTTGGTGGTGCTTCCCACCCCGCGGATGTTCATGCCGTTCTGATAGGCATAGACCCCGGCCCTGAACTGGTGAAAGCGATTGGTGGAAAAAGCCATCTTCGGCTTGTTCTTCCCCTGCTTTCGGATCAGCTCATAGGAGAACTGCATGTTCTCTTTTGTATTGGTCGATTTGTCTTCCATCAGGATATGATCTTCGGGAATCCCCTTTGAGAGGGCATACTGCTTCATTGCATATGCCTCGGAGACCGTCTCATCCTTTCCCTTTCCGCCGGAGAAGATCAGAACGGTGTTTTCCGGATCTTTGTTGTATAAGGCAATGCCCTTGTCCACCCTGCCTTTGAGCAACGGCGTGATCTGATCTCCGTTGATAAGACCGCATCCGAGAACTATGATGTAGTCCACCGGGGTGATCTGCGGGGTTGAGACAACAAGGATGCCGCTGGTCACATAGATGATCGCCGCAGCGATCAGATAGATCATGACAAGCATCACGACATTGATGATATGAACCAGGAGGCTGTTGGACATGTTGTCGGTGGCGTACTGCAGGATCAGCGGCGCCGCAATAAGGTACACCATAAGCAGAAGTGCGACGATATTCTGAAACTTCAGCCCTTCCTTAAAGACCATGAAGATCCCGCTGTAGAGAAGCGTAAGCAGAAAAAAGGCAAAGCCGAGAAACAACAGCACGATGAGCAAAAGTGACATCAGACCGAAGAAAACGCTGTTATAGCCTCTTGTGATCGAAAACCAGAACGAGGTGAAATAGCAGAAGGAAAGAAAAAGCAGAAACAAAATACCGCAGATCATACGATAGCGGTTTTTGTGAAATGCCAGAAGGAACGCAATCAGAGAGAATATGGTTCCGAACATTCCGACTCTGAATAGCAGATCATTGCTCATGAAAGACCTCAGCAGAATTCCCCTTCACACGCTTCTTCACTCTCTTCTTCGCATTCGATGCGGGCTTCGCCGCAGCCTTCGTAATTCGGGCAGTTCTGCGAACAGGAGTTCATGGCGATGCGCCTCAGCTCCTCCGGGACAAATACGCCGATTTCTTCGGAGTCATACCCGACC
>JAFWCM010000182.1 GCA_017536885.1 Solobacterium sp. | reverse complement strand
ATGCATATCGGGATTTGCGGCTTCCCCTTCTTTTCCGAAAGCAAAGAGGCCAAGCGACGCTTCTTCATGACGCATCTTTTCCTCCAGCAGCCGGATCTGGGTGTTCCATGCCTCATCGCTTCTGAGGATCGCTTCAAGATCCGTTATTTCGGCGCGATACAGGCGGATCAGCTGAACCAGATCTCTGTTATTTTCGGTATTGTTTCCGGGATGAGATTTTGCCGTGATCAGGCTTTTCAGATGGTCAAATTCTTCGGCCTGTTCTTTTCTGAAATCATCCAGTTCCTCACAGAAATCCTGAAACAGCCGATTGTTGTCTTTGCGCAGAGATTCCCCTTCCTTCACCAGTTCTTCTGTCCTGGTCTGCACTGCTTTCATGGCTGTGCCCATTTCTGACAGGGTTTTTCTGAGGGTTTCTTTGAATCGTTTATTATCTTTCAGCCAGTTCCACATAAGATGTTTCCTTTTCTGATATAAAGCCATTGTATCAGAAATGACCGAACAACCAATCATTGATCTTCGGCCCGGGGCTGAGCGCGGAACAGGACGCAGAGGCAGAACCCTGATACCATGGTGGAAGGAGGAAACAATATGGCCTGGGCAACAATGAATTTCAGATCCGGGGCGCTGAACATGCCGGTGGAAGCGGAAGTTCTGATTCCGCAGCCGGGATACAAAAGCCTTACGCAGAAAGAGGGATACAAGGTGATCATCCTTCTGCACGGTGCGAACAATGACCGAATGGAATGGCTGATGAAAAGCCAGATTGCCGATATGGTAAGAGAACTTCCGGTGATCGTGTTCATGCCGTCGGGAAAAAACAGTTTTTATATCAATACCTGGAACGGATACCGTTATATGGACTTTATCGGAAAGGAGATTCCGGAGCTGATCCGTAGTCACTTCCGGGTCAGTGAGAAGAAGGAAGACTGGCTGATCGCCGGTGAATCCATGGGCGGATTCGGAGCCTCGGTATGCGGGTTCAATCATCCCGATACCTTCGGAAACGTCGCCGTGTTCAGCGGTGCGCTCGCTCCATTGGAGATTGAGAAGGATCTTCCCGGCATCAAGATGACAAATCTCTTCGGAAAGAACTATGAGTATCTGGAAAAGCCTGAAAACGATCCCTTTCGGTTATCCGATGCGCTTCCGGAAGAGAAACGGCCGCGGGTATTTCTCTGCTGCGGGACGGAGGATTTTCTGCTCGATGTCAATGAGCGCTTCTATCACCATCTGAAAGACCGGTATGACCTTACGGTGGTGTGGAAGCTCGGCGGGCATGAATTTGTCTACTGGAACGAGCGGCTCAAGGAGATGTTTCAATGGTTCATGGCAAAAGAACTCGAAGAGGGATTTTTCATGGGGAGGTGCGGCAATGATATCCGTTAAGCTGAATCTGTTCTCCAACGTTTTAAGCATGCCGAATGATGTGCGCATTCTGTTCCCCGACCGCAAAGAGGGAAATGAAGAGAAAGTGAAGGTGCTGTGGCTTTGCCATGGGGGTTCGGGAGATGAAAACGAATGGATGTATTACTCCACGGTCAGTGCGGTTGTCGATGAGAGAAATATCGCGGCGGTAATCGTCAACGCCAATGACTCCTGCTTTGTGAATATGGGATACGGTCTCTGTTACGCCGACTATCTCGGAAAGGAACTGCCGCAGATTCTTTACACGATGTTTCCCCGGCTTTCCGAAAAAAGAGAAGACAACTTCATCAGCGGTCTTTCCAACGGAGGCTACGGCTGTCTCTTTCTGGGGCTTTCCAATCCCGATCGGTATGGAGCGATCGGTGCCTTCAGCGCCGGCGACAAGGCAGATGCGGTCTACACAAAACAGGAAGGCGATAAGATGAGCGTGCGGGTAAGGCTCTTCGGCAGAGAGGATATCAAAGACAGTCCTTACAGCATCCGTTATCTTGCCGAAGAGGTATCCCGGAACTGTCCGGAGAAACCGAGGGTATATCACGCCTGCGGCAGTAAAGATCCCTGGCTTGATCTCAACCTGCTGGTAAAGAAAACCTTCGAAGAGCTCAATGATCCGAAATATGACTACCGCTATGATCAGGTCGAAGGGCTTGGCCACGAGTGGGGCTTTTGGGATCTTGAACTGCGCCGGTTCCTGGACTACGCTCTCAGAGACGCTGCCGAAGTATGATTCTCAATACGGGACAGAGAACGGACATCCCTGCGTTTTACTCCGACTGGTTTGCCAACCGTCTGAAGGAAGGGTTTGTCTGTGTCAGAAGTCCGTACAACGACAGCCTGGTCAGCCGCTATCGCCTCGATCCCAGGGTCGTGGATGCGATCGGCTTCTGCACGAAGAACCCGGAGCCGATGTTCCGGTATATGGATCTTCTGAAGGAGTATGGCCAGTACTGGTTCATGACGATCACCCCGTACGGGCGGGATATCGAACCGAATGTCAGAGACAAGCATGAACTGCTGAAGGCATTTCAGAAGCTCTCGCTGCTGGTCGGAAAGCATGCGGTCGGCTGGCGCTATGATCCGATCCTGATCACGCCGAAATATGACATGGCCTATCATCTGCGTGCCTTTGAAAAGATGGCATCGGAACTGGCTGGCTATACCGAAACCGCAGTGATCAGTTTCATCGATCTCTACCCGAAGGTAAGAAGAAACTTTCCCGAGGCAAAAGAGGTGGAAAAGGAAGACCGGCTGTATCTCGGAAAGCGAATCATTGAGATCGCCGCCGGCTACGGCATGAAGGTCAAACCCTGTGCGGAGGGAAACGAACTGGAAGCGTACGGCGCTGAGTGCGGCGGCTGTATGACGATCCGCGATTATGAAAAGGCGATCGGAAAGAAGCTGGACGCACCGAAGCGCAAAGGGGCGAGAGAAGCGTGTGCCTGTATTCTTAGCTGTGACATCGGGGCTTACAATACCTGCATGCATCTGTGCCGGTACTGTTACGCAAATACCGATCCCGCTTATGTAAGGCGGATCCATGCCATGCATGACAAGACATCCCCGTTTCTGATCGGCGGATATCGTGAGAATGACACAATTCACGACGTTGAGCAGAAATCATGGATTTCAAATCAGATCTCTCTGTTTGATGAAGACCTGGCTCTTTCCGGAAAGGAGAATACCGGCTTATGAGCAAAAAGCAGTCCATCTGGACAAAACCTGCGGTCATGATTCCCGCCGCGGTATTCTGCTGTGTTCTCTGGGGAAGTGCGACCCCGGCGATCAAGATCGCTTATGAACTGTTTCGCATCCCGGCCAGCGATACCGCATCCCGGCTGGTGCTGGCGGGGGCGAGGTTTCAGATCGCCGGTGTGATGATCATCGCGCTGGGCTCCCTGCTGAAACGGAAGTTTCTGTTTCCGAAGAAGGAGTCATGGGGAAAGATTGCGGTGCTGGCGGCATTTCAGACGGTCTTTCAGTATTACTTCTTCTTCACGGCGCTTGCCAACACCACCGGGGTGCGGGGATCGGTGATCAACGCCTCCGGCAACTTCCTGGCGATTCTCTTTGCGGCCTATCTCTTCCGCATGGAGAAGATGACTGCCCGCAAGTGGTTCGGCTGTATTGCCGGCTTTCTCGGCATCATTGTTCTTCTCGGCGGTGTCAGGGCAATCCTGGCCGGCGGGGAGGTGACGCTGGCAGGTGAGGGATCGATGTTGATGGCGGGGGTGTTCTTCGCGCTCTCCGGCTGCTGCATCAAACTCTTTTCAAAAGAGGAAGACCCGGTGGTATTGAGCGGGTATCAGTTTTTTCTCGGCGGAATCGTGCTGTTTCTGATCGGGATCCTGATGGGCGGACGGCTGGTGTTCTATACCCCGTCCTGTGTTCTTAACCTGATCTACATGGGCTTCATCTCGGCCGGTGCCTACACCCTCTGGGGCATTCTTCTCAAATACAACCCGGTCAGCAGTGTTTCCATTCTGGGGTTTCTCAATCCCATCATGGGCGTATTGCTTTCCGCCGTATTCCTCGGTGAAAACCAGGAGGCGTTCTCCTTCCGCGGGCTGATTGCATTGATTCTTGTCAGCCTCGGAATCATCGCCATCAACATGCAGGGGAAAGAAGAGAAGTAATCAGATTCTGGTATACGTAAACAGAACGAACTGCAGTCCCTGGTATTCAGGCAGCTCTGAACCAAAGGCTGCAGTTTTGGGATTTCAGACAAAACAGGACGAATGATCATACGCATCTTCCATTTTTCGGCACGAATATACTGTGCTGAAACATGATCTGCCTCATAAAAGGGCTGCAGGACCTCCTGAGGGCTGGCGATGTGTTTTTGAAAATAATCCAGATCCTGAAATCAACAGTATTCCGCAGAATATGCAATGTCACAGGTTTTTTGTGGGCTGATACCAGTCAGCGGCACTGACCTCAATAAGAAAAACACTCTGATTACACGGTTAATCCCCCGTGCGATTCGATACATCATCATTATTGGACAGCCCCTGTCATTTCACACCTGGTAAAACTGACGCAGATTTGGTGACAAGCCACGATTCCACGAAGTACGATATAGCTGAAAGAGAGATTGCTTATGAAAAAACTCTTCCGCTGTATGTCTTCATGCTTGTTGTCTCTGTTCGTTCTCATACCGTTTCTGACGGTATTCGCCGCTTCCGGTCAGGACCGGATTGTGAAGGAAGAACCTCCTGCGCCGATAAAACAGGATCCGGAAGGACACCTCTATGAAATGAATTACTATTCAGACGGATTTTTCGGATATGGAGAAGAAGGAGACTTTCGCCAGTGGTCGCTTGCCCACTTCATCCCGATTGCGCTGACGGGGATTATGATCTTTATGATTTATAAGTATCGCAGCGCGATTTCTTCGAGCCCGCAGGAAGAGAACATCCGCGTCGGAATTGCGGTACTGATGATCCTCTTTGAGATGAGCTATTTCTGGCGACTGCTCTATACCGGTCCGGGCGGTGAGGATTACCATAACATGCTGAGCTATCTTCCGCTTCAGGTCTGTCAGTGGACACTTCTTCTGACCAGTCTCATGATTGTCAGGAAATCAAAGAGTCAGTTTTCCGCCTGTTTTTTTCTCACTCATACACTGGGACTTCTGCCGCTTCTCGTTCCTGCGGTGATCTCCAGAACCGGACCGGCGTATTACCGCTACTATCAGTTCTGGGGCGAACATCTTCTGCCGATTACAGCGGTATATTACATGTTGTTTGTCCATCGAATGGAAGTAAAACCGCAGGGAATCATTGGGGCAGTGAGCCTGCTTGGACTGCTGTCCATACCTGCGATTTATGTGAATCAGATGGTGCCGTCAGCGAATTATCTTTATCTCAAGCCGGAGGGTGTGATGCTGGACTTCCTGCCCAGGAACGAATGGATCGTCGGTTCTCTTTATCTGATGATTATGGTCATATTGTCCGCAGTGGTATATGGGATTTATCGTTTCCTTTCTTCCCGCAGTAAATCCGCTGTGTAAGGAGTCTCTCATATCTGAATATCATTGGATCCGCAAAACGTCTTTTTGGCGGATCGCCGGAATCCGTAAATAAAACAGAAGCTGCGTTCCCTCATAGACTTCCATCTGAGGTCACGCAGCCTTTCTCTGCATTACTTTTTCTCAATCGTTATGGTCAGAGTTGCTTCATCATCATCCATGACGGCAGCGAATTCCGAATCATAGCTGTATTCGTCCGGCACCTGAATGAACTGGATATGGTACGGATAGGACGGCCCGGTAAAAGAAGCGATGCCGGCCTCGTCTGTTTCGGCGATGTTGCAGTTCGTGTCGGTGCAGAAACTCACGACCGCTCCTTTGACGGCGTCACCGTTCTGGTCATTGACATGCACAGAGTAGGTTTTCACTTTTCCTTCATCTTCCGAGATATCCGTAACCGAAGGAGCTTCGGGATTTGTTCCGGAAACCAGCGCTTCGGCAATTTCTCTGCATTTCTTAACGTTGGCACCGAGGAAGGGAGAGGAAGCGACTTTTCCCTCCCGGTCTACGAAGTAGGTGATCGGGGTGACTTTCCACGGCAGGACCTTGTTGAATTCATCCGAGGCCGCAAGGTTGGCGCTGAAGTTATATTCCCCGATGATCTCCTTTGCCTCTTCGATGGTTGCCTCATCGCTGGCATTGCCGCAATAGGTCACTACGGCAAGTCCCCTGTCTTTGAAATCCTGTGCCAGTTTCATGATCTCCGGGAATTCCTTGCGGCATGGCTCGCACCAGGTTCTCCAGATACTGACCATGGTGTAATCGCTTTTCGCAAACAGTTCATCACTGCGGATCGGATTGCCGTCGAGATCCTGCGCTGTGAAGGAGATCTTCGTGCCGGGGTCCGGATAGCTGACCGCAGACTTCGGCTGCTTCAGCTCGAAGTATTCCGGGTGAGCTTTGATGTCGGAAGAAAGATCGAGATATTCCTGTCTGAGATCGGGCTGGAAGGAATCCAGGGTGGCTTTGATCTCCGGGTTGTCGAAGTTGAGTCCGAGATGATAATAGCGGTATCCGTTCTTCTCACCGATCTCTGAAGGAGTCCCGTAAACATCGATGACATTGCCGAGCAGATCCGCCGCAACATCGTCATAGGTACGGCCGTTGTTTACGCCGATGACGGCGAAGACCGGCAGAGCAGGGACATAGAAGGAATTGAGCTTCTCCTGGGCGGCCTCATCAACGGTATCCAGCGAATTGGCTTCCTGAAGCAGGTTCTGGAATTCATTCATTTCCTCATGGGTTCTGGCGAGATACTGAAGAAGACCGAAGACCACGCCGGAGCCGACCTCCTTTTCCCCGATATCAGAGGGTGAAAGAAGGAAGCCCTTCAGGGAATGAATATCCTGAGGCAGTGTCAGGCTTATGCCGGTTGCGGGCATGTCCACCGTATGAAGTTCCGTTTTTTCTTCCGACACAGCGGTCGCTGTATCTGTGCTTACTTCCGGAGCTGCTGTCGCCTCCGCAGTCTGGGAAGCAGCCGGGGCGGGTTTGCCGCAGGCGGAGATCAGGACAGCCGCAAGCAGTGCGGCGAGTGTTTTTTTCATTGGTACCTCCATTCATGCATTACTGCAGTATAAAATCTTTTCAATAGTATACGTTTCCAGGGAAAATATCCATATTTTGCGATCCGGATTTCGCTGCAGTGCGGAAGTACAGGGGAGTGCATGTTATGATGAGTGCATTGGAATAGAATGTGCTTTCTGTTACAGGAGGAAATATGAAAAAGAAAATGATCACAGTGCTGGCTGCGGTACTTCTTGCCGGCTGCGGCGGTAAAAAAGAACAGGGGACATCAGCTGCACAGAGCAGCGTTGAATCGGGGCTTCTTCGGGGAGCGGTTCTTTGCGATATCACAACCATGGATGTGGCGGAAACCACCGATGACTATCTGATTCCGATGAATATTTTCGAACGCCTGTTTGAAACAAGGCCGGATGGAGAGGAATCAAAGATTGAGAACAGTCTCTGCAAATCCTATACGGTCAGCGAAGACGGAAAAACCTATGACTTTGAGATTCTCGGCGATGTCGTGTTCTCCAACGGCAATCCTCTCACCGCATCGGATGTAAAATACAGCTTCGAACGGCTTCTCACCAAAGGCCGGCAGAATACGGATATTCCTCTTGAAGTGGTCGGAGGCGAAGATCTTATGAACGGAAAAGCCGAGAGTCTTGCCGGTTTTGAAGTAAAAGATGACACCCATTTCTCCGTTACCCTGACGGCACCGAATGCCGGATTTATCGCCGAGCTGTCTTCTCCCTGCATGTCGATTGTGGATGAGGAAAGCACAAAGAACGCCGGCGGGTTTGGAAAAAATCCGGCGGAGATGATCGGAAGCGGACCCTATACCGTAAAGGAATGGGTGTCCAACGATCATTACACCCTGGAGTACAATCCCAGATATCACGGAGCGGAACCCAGCGTAAAGAAGGTGATTATGAAGGTCATCCCCGATGCCGGCACAATGAACCTGATGTTTCAGAACGGTGAGATTGATCTGATCGATCTTGGATCGCTCGACAGCGCGGTCGTCGAAAGTGCCTACAGAACCGCCTGGAAAGACCATATCGTCTCCCGGCCGAAAGTGGGTCTCTACTTCCTTGCCTTTAATGAGAACAATTCGTATTTCAAGGATGTAAAGGTTCGTCAGGCAATTGCCAGAGCGATCAATGTGGATGATATGATCACCGGAATCTACAACGGCGATGCCAAGAGAGAAAACGGAATCATCCCCTCCGGAGTCCTCGGATACAACAAGGATCTCGAACCGTTTGCCTATGATCCCTCTGCCGCAAAGAAGATGCTGGAAGAGGCCGGATATAAGGACGGCGAGATTCAGTTTGAATTCTCCATGGATTCCACCATGTCCAGCAGCCAGCAGCTGATCTATCAGTCGATCGCCAGGGATCTTGCGGCGGTCGGTATCAAGGCGGATATTCAGACCTATGATCACACGACCTGGATCGACCGGCGCCTTGGCGGAAAGACAGACTGCTATGTCGGAAAATGGATCATGGATTACAACGATCCGGCAAATATCATGATCACCTTTTTCGGCGGTGAATCGAAAGCAAATTCCCGGGCGCTGAACTATCCGAATATCGAAATCATGGACCGGGTTGCCAAAGCGCCGGCTATCCTCGATGAAGGACAGCGGATCGCGGAGTATCAGGCACTGGAGAAACAGATCGTCAAAGAAGACGCCGCGTGGGTTCCCCTGGTATCGGAACTGCATCTCTACTGTTTCGGCAACCGGGTGAAGAGCTTTACACCGCAGTGGGCGGGGTTCGGCGACTTCTATGTCACGGATGTAGTGCTGGGCTGAGAGGAAAGTCATGAAGCAGATTGTGCAGCGGTTATTACAGGCGGTTCTTGTATTATTCGGCGTTGCGCTTCTGCTTTTCATCATGGTCCGGGTCATTCCCGGAAATCCGGTTGCGATGATGATGGGGGATCACGCCGATCCCGCGGCGATCGAGCGCATCTCGCATGAGCTCGGTCTTGACCGGCCGATTCACGAACAGTTCTTCATCTATCTGCGGAATGTTCTGCGGCTTGATTTCGGCACCAGCATCACCCTGGGCCGGCCGGTAGCTGATCTGATGACGGCTGCGTTTCCCAATACGCTGAAGCTTGCGGTCTGTGCGGCTGTCTTTGCCTGGGTGACGGGAATCTTCTGCGGAATCATTTCCGCCGCCTATTCCAACAGCTTCATCGATCATCTGTTTATGGGCATATCTCTGCTTGGCTTATCGATGCCGGTGTTTCTCATCGCGATGGTGCTTCAGTATGTATTCGCCTATCATCTTCATATCCTGCCGATCTCCGGCACCGACAGCTGGAAGAGCTTTATCCTTCCCGCGATTGCCCTGGGCTGGAACTGCGCCGGCAGTGTCGCAAGGCTGATGCGCTCCTCATTGCTTGAGGTCATGGAAGAGGATTACATCGATACCGCCTATGCCAAGGGCAGAAGCCATGCCGGCGTACTGATCTTCCATGCGTTAAGGAATGCGTTCCTGCCGGTAGTCACAATGATGGCAGTGCAGTTTTCCGCCCTGATTTCGGGCGCGGTCATCACCGAGACCGTATTCTCGATCAACGGGATCGGCCGGCTTGCGGCTGCTGCGATTAACGGCAGGGATATCCCTTTATTACAGGGCACGGTGCTGTTTTCGACCCTTGCGGCGGTACTGGGAAATCTTCTCGCCGACTGGCTGTATCTTCTGCTTGATCCGCGGATCACGGAGGCGATATGAAAAGCACCAGGGCATTGAGCAGAGCGAACCGCGAGAATACCGTACGTTCGGTTCTCACCCGCCTGTTTCGGGAAAATCGCATGGCCGCGGTATCCTTTGCGGTCATCATCCTGTTTATTCTGGCCGCTATTTTCGCACCGCTTCTGACGCCGTATTCCTGGGAGGAGATGGAGCTCATCCATCGTCTCAATCCACCGAGCGCCGCGCATCTGTTCGGTACGGATGAGGCCGGCCGCGACATCTTCACGCGCATGCTCTACGGCTCGCGGGTGTCATTGCTTGTGGGAATCCTGCCGTCGATGGTCAGTCTTGCGATCGGAAGCCTGCTCGGGGTGACAGCCGGGTATTACGGCGGCTGGCTTGACGCCGTGATCATGCGGCTGGCGGATATTGTCCTGGCGTTTCCGTCGATGTTGTTGGCGATGGTGCTGATGTATATGCTCGGCGGCGGTCTGTTCAATGTGTTCCTGACGCTGTCACTTGTCAACTGGGCGAGTGCCGCCCGCATTATCCGGGCGGAGACGCTTCAGCTCAAAGAGCGGGAGTTTGTAGAGAGCGCCCGGGCGATCGGGGTCAAAAGCCCGAAGATCATCTTCCGCCATATACTCCCCAACTGTGTTCCGACGATTATTGTTCTCTTCACGCTGAATATTCCGGATTCCATCCTTACCGAAAGCAGCCTCAGTTTCCTCGGTCTCGGCGTACAGCCGCCGGCTGCTTCCTGGGGACTCATGGTGAATGCCGGAAGACAGTTTTTCTATACGAGTCCATGGCTGTGCCTGTTTCCCGGCATGGCGGTTATGATCATTGTGCTTGCCTTTCATTTCCTCGGTGACGGACTGCGGGATATCCTCGATCCCCGCCGCAGGAAACAGTAGGAGGTGTTTATGGCAGATACCGTTCTTGAAGTCAGTCATCTCACCGTATCCATCCCGATGGGGAAAGAAGTTTTCCCGGCAATCAGCGATGTATCTTTTTCGGTGCAGAGCGGGAAGATCACGGGGCTGGTCGGAGAGTCGGGCTGCGGGAAAAGCATGACCGCAAGGGCGATCATGGGACTTCTGAAACCTAACTGCAAAATCACGGAAGGGTCGATCCTCTTTGACGGAAAGGAAATTTCCCATGCGTCCGCAAAGGAGCGGTGCGATCTTTCCGGAAATCAGATGTCGATGATCTTCCAGGAGCCGATGACATCGCTGAACCCGCTGATGAAAGTCGGCCGGCAGGTGGAGGAGGCACTGCGGATTCATACGAAGATCTCCGCTGCGGAAGCGGAGAAGAAAACCGTCGAGATCTTCCGCGAAATCGGAGTTCCCGATCCCGAAAAGCGGCTCAAAGCCTATCCCCATGAGCTTTCCGGCGGCCTGCGGCAGCGGGTCATGATCGCGATGGCGATGATCTGCCGCCCGAAGCTTCTGATTGCGGATGAGCCGACCACAGCGCTGGATGTGATTGTAGAGGCGCAGATTCTGAGTCTTATGAAACAGCTCTGCGAAAGCGGAACGGGAATTCTACTGATCAGCCATAACCCCGGGGTCATTGCCCAGGTGTGCGATGACGTCAGTATCATGTATGCCGGCACGATTGTGGAACAGGCAGATGTCTATGAACTCTTCGATCATCCCATGCATCCATATACGCAGGGACTGTTCAATGCGGTGCACTCTCTGAGCGAAGACCGCGGCGAGCTTGATGTGATCCCCGGCACGGTACCCGATATCACGCACCGGCCTTCGGGCTGCGGCTTCTGCACGCGGTGCACTCAGGTGAAGCAGCAGTGCGAGAGCTCTTTCCCCGTGATGCATGAACCGATCGATTCTCACCGGGTGCGCTGTCACCTGTTTGACGGAAAGGAGAGCCATGAGCACGCTCATTGAGACAAGCCATCTCACCAAGGAATACAAACGGGGAAAACAGTCCGGAGTCAAGGCGGTAACCGATGTGTCTTTCGCATTGGAAGAAGGAGAGACGGTCGGCCTTGCGGGAGAATCCGGATGCGGCAAATCCACCCTGGCGCGGCTTCTGGTCCGGATCATCAAACCCACATCCGGCACCGTAACCTGGCGGAATAAAGAGATCAGCTCCCTGCCGGAAAAGGAGTTTATGAATTACCGGCGGAAGATGCAGTTCATCTTTCAGGACCCTTACGCTTCTCTCAACCCGCGCATGACGATCCGTGATCTGATTGCCGAACCGCTTGTGACCTACCGCCTCTTTCCCGATCAGGAGGCAGTAACAGAACGGGTGAAGGAATTATTGCAGGCGGTGGGACTTGATGAAGATGCGCTCTATCGCTATCCGCATCAGTTTTCCGGCGGCCAGCGTCAGCGCATCGGGATCGCAAGAGCCCTCGGACCCGAACCGGAGCTTCTGTTATGCGATGAGCCGGTTTCGGCCCTCGATATTTCGGTGCAGAATCAGATCCTGAATCTTCTGATGCGCCTGAAGGAGGAATATCACTTCTCCTGTCTTTTCATCAGCCATGATCTTTCCGTGGTGCGCCATGTCAGTGACCGGATCTTTGTGATGTTTCTCGGCAAGATCTGCGAGATGGGACCGAGGGAAGAAGTGCTTTCTTCTCCCCTGCATCCCTATACCCATTTTCTGATTCAGGCCCATCCCCTGCCGGATCCTCATCAGAGAGATGTCAAACGGGAAATTCTGAGCGGGGAGATTCCCAGTCCCAGCAATCTTCCTTCCGGGTGTCTGTTTCATACGCGCTGCCCGTTCGCAAAAGATGTGTGCGCAAAAGAGGCGCCGCCGATGAAGTCATTCGGAACCCGGCAGGTTCTGTGTCACTTTCCCCTGCATTCTTCGAATACGGAAGAGAATCCGCAGTAGCGGAACCTCTTTTTGAAGGAGATGATCGGATTGTTTGAGAATGCATATTTTATCAACGGCAATGCCTATGCCGGAAAATCAACCATCGTAAAGCTTCTTGCGGAAAAATATAATGGAATTTTCTGCGGGGAAAACTATCATATGGATTATTTTCCCGAAGCGGACCGGAATGAATTTCCGTGCATGACCTGGATGAAGGATCTGAAAGACCCGCATGAGTTTATTCGTCTCTCGCCAGAGGAGTATCTGGCCTGGATTGACGGTGTGACGAAGGAATGAGAACTTCTCGAGCTGAGAATTCTCGAAGAGATGACAAAGCAGGAAAAGCCGGTGTTCGTGGATACCAATATCAGCACCGATACCCTGAAGACCATCGCAGGACACGATCATGTGCTGATCATGCTTGCCGACCCGATGATTTCGGTGAATCGCTTTTTTGAGCGGCCTGACCGTGATAAGCAGTATATCTGCCGTCTTCTGATGGAAGAGCCGGATCCGGAAAAAAGCGATGGAGAACTACCGGCAGGGACTTCTTCTGATCAATTCCAGAGAGCGGTATGAACAGTTTCTCCATTCCGGATTCCGGGTGATCCTTCGCGATGAAGACCGCAATGTGAAAGAGACCCTGCGTCTTGCGGAAGAGTCATTCGGTCTATGGAAGCCGGCAGAAACAGACAGGGAGGGCAAAGATGAGCAGGCAGTATAACATCGCACTGATTCCCGGCGACGGCATCGGACCGGAAGTGATACGGGAAGCGGTGCGGGTATTGAAACACATCGAAAAGAGAGACGACCGGTTTTCCTTTGCCTTCCGCGAATTTCCCTGGGGATGTGATTTTTATCTCCGGCACGGGAAGATGATGGATGATGACGGGATGGAGATACTGAAGGACTATGATGCGATTCTTCTGGGGGCGATCGGCTCCCCGGAAGTGCCGGATCATATTTCACTGCGGAACCTCCTTCTGAGAATCCGCCATGACTTTGATGAATATGTCAATCTCAGGCCGATTAAACTGCTCGAAGGCGCACCAACGCCATTGAAGGATGCAAGACGGGAAGAGATCGATATGATCTTTGTGCGGGAAAACAGCGAAGGGGAATATGCCGGAAGCGGTGCCTGGCTGTATCCGAACAGCCCGCAGGAAGTCGTCATTCAGAACGGGGTGTTTTCCAGAAAGGGATGCGAGCGCATCATCCGCTATGCCTATGAGCTGGCGCGAAAGAAGAAGCGCAGCCTGACCTCGGTTTCCAAAGGAAATGCATTGAATTATTCCATGGTGTTCTGGGATCAGATCTTTGCGGAACTCGGAAAGGAGTATCCCGATGTCGAAACCCACTCCCTGCTGGTGGACGCCGCAGCCATGTTTATGGTGAAGGATCCCGCCCGCTTCGGCGTGGTTGTGACATCGAACCTGTTCGGCGATATTCTCACCGATCTCGGTGCGGCGATCACCGGCGGAATGGGAATCGCGGCAGGCGCCAATCTGAATCCCGAGAAAACCTTTCCTTCGATGTTTGAACCGATCCACGGTTCGGCACCGGATATCGCCGGCAAAGGAATCGCTGATCCGATCGCTTCGATCTGGGCGGTTTCCCAGATGATGGATTTTTTCGGATATGAAGACTGGGGAGAAAAGATTCTGCGTGCCATTGAAGATGTGTTAAAGGAGAAGCAGAGCCTGACACCGGATCTTTGCGGAAGCGCATCCACAGAAGAATGCACGGAGGCAATCTGCCGTCTGCTCTGACATGCATGCAGGACTTGGCGCCGCTTGGGGGGAAAACGAATGAACAGAGAAGAACTTGAAACCTATATCAGGGAAAAGGAACCGAATATCTGCCAGATCTCTGTCCGTAAGGAAGGAAAGGAGATCTATGCCCGGGAATTTAACGGGTATGAAAAGACGGACTGCACGCATATCATGTCCGCCACAAAAAGCGTTGTCTCGCTTCTCTTCGGGATTGCACAGAGGGAAGGGATGATTCAGAGCATCGATGAAAAGGTGCTCTCCTGGTTTCCGGACTACCCGGTTAAGCGGGGAGAGAAAACCATCTATGATGTGACCCTGCGTCATCTTCTGACGATGCGGGCGCCGTACAAAGGCAAGGGAGATCCCTGGACCAAAGTGTGTTCCAGTGAGAACTGGACTTTTGCCTCGCTGGATTTTCTCGGCGGCAGAAAAGGCATCACCGATGCGTTTGAATACCGCACGGTATGCCTGCATATCCTTTCCGGAATTCTGTACCGGGCTTCGGGAATGAAGACGGCTGACTTTGCGAATCAGTATCTGTTCTCGAAGATCGGCATTCCGGATCACGTCGATTTCGCAGCGAAAAGCGCAGAAGAGCACCGGGAGTTTACGATTTCCAAAGCACCGAAAAAGAATGTCTGGTTTGCGGATCCCGAAGGGCTCGGCACCCCCGGATACGGGCTGTGCATGAGCGCCGGGGATATGTCCAGAATCGGACAGCTGTGCCTGAACCGCGGGCATTGGGAAGGAAACCGGATCATCCCGGAAGAGTGGATCGATGCGATGACAAGACCCCGGCCGGTGGACAGCAGATATTTCCGGGGCATGCAGTACGGATATCTCTGGTGGATCATCCATCCGGAAAGAAATATCTATGCCGCAGTCGGAAACAGCGGAAATGTGATCTATGTGAACCCGGAGGACAATATCACCGCAGCGGTTTCTTCTTACTTCAAACCCACGGTGTTTGACCGGGTGGATTTTATCGAAGAGATTCTTCTCCCCAGCCTTGGGGTATGAGAAGAATAAAAGAGGGATGCCATGAAAAAAGAGAACTCATCACCTGTTCTTCCTTCGCTCTGTCTGAGCCTGCTTCTTTCTGCCTGTGCGGCCAAACCCGCTCCGGCGGAAGAGAGCGATGTTTTTTCGGAAGGAGACGATACGAAGATTACGATCACCGGATATCAGACGATCAATGATCCGGACCATTATTTTCTGAAGGAGGGAGATAAGATCGCTGTCATCGCGCCCTCCTCTCCTCCGGGAAAGCAGAAGACGGAGGATACGATCCGGGGTCTGAAGGAATGGGGCTATGTTCCGGTGGAAGGGAAGTATGTCTCGGTTGAGGAAAGAACATTGGAAAACTGCGTCGAAGATTTTGAATGGGCATTGAATGATGCGGAAATCAAAATGATCTTCTGTGTCCGCGGGGGCTATGGTGCCTGTGATGTCATGGATGCGGTCGGTTTTGAAGCGATCGAGAAAGCAAAGAAGCCGATTCTCGGCTACAGCGATATCGGCATCTTTCTTTCCGCCTGGACGGCAGCGGGACTGAAATCCATTCATTCCCCGATGAGGGACTGTTTTATAAACCGTTATCCAAAAGAGTGTACGGAAGCCGTGCAGCACATCATGAAAGGGGAGATTCCTTCCTACCGATGCCAGGGAAGCAGCCGGGATATCCCCGGAGCTGCCGAGGGGATTCTGGTCGGAGGAAACCTTTCGACGATGACCGCCGTGCTGGATACGGCATATGACTGCATGAACATAAAGGAACCGTATATCCTGTTTCTGGAAGAAGTCGGCGAAAACTACGGACACATTCTGCGCCTTCTTACCATTCTGAAACATCATGGTGTCCTGGACAGAGCGGCCGGTGTCATCTTCGGCGAGTGGACAGAGATTCCCGCAGAGTGCAGCGGCTACAGCGGCAATTCGCGGGGCGGTAAATTTACCTCGGCATCCGATCTGGTTCAGCGGCAGTTTTTCCCGGATGCGGATATTCCCGTGGCCTACGGGTTTCCGGCGGGACACGGCGAAGCAAACTATCCGCTTCTTATGGGGGAGAAGGCAAGGCTCGAGGTCACAGAGGACAGTTATACCATTGAATGGATTCCGGAGAACTAAGAATCGAAAAAAATGAAAAAGCCGCAGGGAGAGAAGCCTTGAACGATGCAGAGCTGTATGAGGAGCTGGGAAAGCTGACAAAGAATCCAACCGAGAGGAAAGAGAACATCCCGTTTCTTTCCGGTCTTCTTTCTCATGGATCGGTGAAAATTCAGGCAAAGGCGCTCTGGCTGCCGAGAGAAGCCGGCCTTCGTGATCCAGAGGCCGTAAGCGGTACGGTCAAAGAGATCGCCGCCTTTCTTTCAAGCCCCATTGCGCTGCTGAGAAAGCGGACAATCAATGCCCTGGGCAGAATCGGAAGAGGAGAGTTTTCCGTCATTGAACCGTACTGGAAAGATATGTTTCATTCGGCAGAGGATGAGGATGCGGGGGTAAGGCATGCGTTGATCTGGGCTTCGGAAAACATCGCCTCGAATACACACGATATCTATCCCCTGCCGAGAGTATCGCGAGTGACCTGCGGCTCAGCCGCGGGTGAATCGGCGATCCTCTGATTCTGGATATATTGTTTTACGGCTCCTGTTGTCCGTTCACTTACTGTTCCGATGAAATAAGACAGGCTCAGGAAATATGACTTCCAGCAGCAGTTTCCCCATTATACTGCTGTAAGGCATCTTTTTGGCTGAAGCTGCCTCTCCTTAACTCTTCCGTATTTCTGGCGCTTGTCATAAACAAAGCTGGCAGGAAAATCCAATGTCTTGCCGGTGGGAGGAATTGTCCCGATGCAAAGCGTTGAGGATCAGCTTCCCGACAATGAGGTCTTTTTCGTCAGATTGCTGTAATTACGGGTGATCAGACAATTGCCGGATCTAACAGAAAATCTAAGACTCCTATATTGAGAATTCCGTTGTCGTCGTACCATCGTTTACGCATATCGTGGCGAACGATGATTTTTGGAAAAAAATCTCCCGTAAGAGATAAGGGTCTGTTCTCTGTCCTGGCTTTTTCATCAGTTGCCAGAGAAAAAGCTGATTGAATATAAGTTTTTTTCCCGCCGTGATTCGCGATGAAATCAATCTCTCTGGCCACCTGAATATTATTGCCGGATTTGTTCTTCTCGTTACTGTATACGATACCAATATCCACTTCACATCCGCGAATTCGAAGGTCATTGTAGATAATATTTTCCATGATGTGTGTCATCTCCTGCTGTCTGAAACCAATTCTTGCATTGCGAAGTCCGAGATCTTCACAGTAATACTTGTTCGGATAAGTAAAGTATTCTTTCCCCTTTACATCGTAGCGGCGGCATTCTTCAAACAGATAAGCATCGATCAGATAATCTATATAGGTTTTTATCGTATTGTTGGAAACAAGATCTTTCCCGGACAGTTTCTGTTTTGAATTGATTGTATTTGCCACGTTGGTCGGGTTTGTCAATGAACCAACGGATGAACACAGAAGATCAACGATTGCGGACAATACATCCTCCCGTTTGACCTTTTTCCTTTCAACAATATCCTTGAGATATACTTCAGAGAATAATGACTTCAGATATCTGATTTTCTCTGTTTCATTCGGTCTGGACAGTATCAGCGGCATTCCTCCATAAAACGCATAGTCATCAAATGCTTCCTGTTTATCACCTCCGACAGTTTCATAGTATTCAGAGAAGCTCAGCGGGTGAACACGGATCTCATCGCTTCTCCCGCGGAACTCGGTGAGAATATCAGTTGACAGCATTTTTGAATTACTTCCGGCAACATAAATGTCGAGATTCCGGAGTGATTTGAGGTCATTGAGGGCATCATAAAATGTAATCTTTTTTCCTTCTGGATTATAGGGATTGGAAATTTCATCTGACATCTGTATTTCATCGACAAAGAGATAATACTGATCCGATTTTCCCTCAGCTTCTTCCCGCACCCTCTCCGCAAGCGCGAGAGGGTTTCTGAATTTGATATCTCTGGCAAGATCCAGTTCAAAATTCAGGATATGATCCTCCTTTATCCCCTGATTCAGCAAATATGTCCTGAAAATCGTATTGAGCAAATAGGACTTCCCGCATCTTCTTATGCCGGTGATGACCTTAACCTGTCCATCCCACATAAAAGAGATAATACGATTCAGATAAAGCTCTCGATTGATGTTCATAAATGCCTCCTATTGAAATCTTTATTAGTAAATAAAGCCAAGATATCAATTAAAGTATTGACGTATTTTGTGCTGCAGTCAACAGTTCTTCTGAAATGTTCTGCAATTTATTATGAAAGTTTTCAATGAAGAAGTGCCGGGAATCCCGTGATTTCAGTCATGGGCGGAAATAAAGCGATATCGGGATTCTCTGTCTGTTTACAATCGCTTCTGATTCAGAGATTCGGAAAAAGAAGTTTTTTCGGCAGGGGAAATCAGCTTTTTCAGGAGGCGTTTCTGACGCATAATGATAACAGTGATCTTAGCCGGAGAATCCAGCAGAATATTCATACATGGTTTAGCGTGCTTTGCGGATGAAAAAGAGCAGGAGGCAATCATGGTTCGATTAGGAGTCGGTGCCAATATTGAGGCAAGAATCTATGTCGGTCTGCGCGATAAGGACAGCCACGAACAGCACTTTGACATACAGAAATACAAATCCGTTCTCAAAAGTGTCTGTAAAAACTATCGTGCGCCGTTTTCTCTGCAGGTTATCGAGGGCGGGTATT
>JAFWCM010000181.1 GCA_017536885.1 Solobacterium sp. | reverse complement strand
CGGGTCTTTCAGGAATGAACCGACGGACCGCCAAGCCAGCATCGATTCATTCCTGAAAGGCTCCTGAGTGTTCCCTTTCTAGAACGAATCAATTATAGGACTTGTGGCACTGTTTTACCAACGCAGTGCAAATTACGGTTTAGAGATAAAAAAGAAATGCACTCCCTCTGCCGATCCATTAAGCACATATTATAATCTTTACATAGCTCACAAAAGAAGAAGAGGGGGAATGCGGTATGAAACTGCTGGAAGAGAGAATCAGGGAAGAAGGACGGGTGCTTTCGGAAGACATTCTGAAAGTGGACAGCTTTCTGAATCATATGGTCGATCCCGAACTCATGGGAAAGATCGGAAAGGAATTCGCCGGATACTTCAAAGACCGGGGCATCACGAAAGTCCTGACGCTCGAAGCCAGCGGAATCACCTCGGCGCTGTTTACCGCCAAGGAGCTCGGCGTACCGATGATCTTTGCCAAAAAGGCGGGCAGCTCCAATATCGGCAAGGATGTCTATCACGCCACTGTGCATTCCTTTACCTATGACAAAGACTTTGAAATCTGCGTATTCAAAGACTATCTGACGGAACACGATACGGTATTGATCATCGATGATTTTCTCGCCGAGGGCAGTGCGTGCTTCGGAATGGCGGATCTCTGCCGCCAGGCCAGTGCGAAGATTGCCGGCATCGGGGTATGCATCGAAAAGGGCTTTGAAAACGGCGGAAAAAAACTGAGAGATCAGGGATATGATGTTCTCAGTCTTGCGATCGTCGATGCCATGAGCCAGGAGGAGATCACCTTCCGCACCCAGCCGGAACAGGATCAGAACCCGCGGTGATCGAATTTCATCTCCGCCAGGGTCTCTTTCATAAAGTCATCAAAGCGGTCTTCTCTGATCGCTTTTCTTGTTTCCTCCATCAGGTGGATTAAGAAGCGGACATTGTGAATGGACATCAGGCGGGTGCCGAAGCCCTCATTGCAGCGGAAGAGATGATTGAGATACGCCCGCGTGTAGTTTTTGCAGCAATAACAGTCACATAAGGGATCGAGCGTTGTGAAGTCATCGCGGTACACCGCCTTGCGGATATTGATTCTTCCCTGGCTGGTCATCAGAGTGCCGTGCCGTGCAATTCTCGTCGGAAGGACGCAGTCGCACATGTCGATGTTCAGCTTGACCGCTTCCAGAAGATCATTGACGGCGCCGACGCCCATCAGATACCGCGGTTTGTCGATCGGCAGCTTCTCCTGCGACATCTTCACCATTCGAACCATGGTCTCCTTGTCTTCGCCGACCGAGGTGCCTCCGATCGCATAGCCGGGGAAATCCATCTCCACGAGTTTCTCGGCGCAGTAATGGCGCAGATCCTCATGATCCCCGCCCTGCACAATCCCGAACAGTGCCTGACTGTCTTCTCTTCGATGGGCGGCCTTGCCCCGCTCTGCCCAGCGCAGGGTGCGCATCACGGAATCCTCGACGTATTTCCTTTCACTGGGAAAGGGGATGCATTCATCAAAGGACATGATGATATCGGCGCCGATCGCATTCTGAATCCGGATCGATTCCTCCGGGGAGAGAAAGAGGGTATCGCCGTTGATCGGGTTTTTGAAGGTGACTCCTTCCTCTTTGATTTTTCTCACATCCGCGAGGGAAAAGACCTGAAAACCGCCCGAATCGGTAAGCATCGGGCCCTTGTAATTCATGAAGCGGTGCACGCCGCCGGCCTTTTCCACAATATCCTCCCCGGGTCTTAACCAGAGGTGATAGGTGTTGGCAAGCACCACGCCGGCATGCATATCATAGAGCTCTTCGGGGGAAAGAAACTTCACCGTAGCCTGGGTGCCCACCGGCATGAACATCGGGGTCTCCGCGTCCCCGTGCGGGGTATGAAGAATGCCGGTTCTCGCGCCGGATTGCCGGCAGACATGCGTTATTTCAAATGTGACGGGACTGGTCATGATTGTTCTCCTGCGTTTCTTTCAGAATTTTACACCATGCCCGGCCGTTACGAAAACCTTCCGCGTCTGCTATAATTTTTCATAGTATGAAATCCCAGATGATCAAGACCAGAAATCTTCCCGACTGGACCCATCAGCCGCACATGATCCATGTCAAGCCGGTGGCTTTTCTTACGCTGGTAGGCCTGGCGGGGATTGCCCTGTTTGTCAGCGGAACCGCCTGGGTAGGGATTGGTCTCATCTTAAGCATCACTTCGGTATTTGCACTTCTGATGATGCCGGACCGGATTCTGATCCAGTTCACTCCCGAATACATGGTTCTCTACAATCACCGCGACAAGGAAACCTGCACGGTGATCTACTGGGAGGATCTGGTCAACTGGCAGTATGAATTCCATCCGAGCTACGATACCCTGACCTGTTTTCTCGTGGACGGAAGCGTTCAGCACATCGATCTCTATGCCAAGCGCCCGGCCGCGAAATATCTGAACCAGTATGCCCCCGGAAAAGAAATCAAAAACGTCCGTATGAAGGAGAATGCATGAATTCTGTCAATCCCGACCGCGTGGAAGAATGCCGCAGACAAATGGTGAAAGAAGACGAATACGACGACATGTCGATGATTTTCAACATGTTCGCCGATTCCACCCGGCTGAAGATCATGAGTGCTCTGTTTACGGCGGAGCTGTGCGTCAGCGATCTCGCCTCACTGCTTCAGATGAGCCAGTCCGCAATCTCGCACCAGCTGGCCAGCCTCAAGAAGACCAAGCTTGTCAAATCCCGCAAGATCGGCAAGCTCGTTTACTATTCCATGGCGGATGAACATATCAAAAACATGTACCGCATGGCCCTGGAGCACATTCACGAATGAGAGTCACGGCAATTGATTTCGAAACTGCGAATAACGCCCCGGCTTCCGTCTGTTCCGTAGGAATCTCAACCTTCGAGGAAGGGTGTGCGGAACAGGTGTTTTATTCTCTGATCAAACCCGAGCGCAATGTCAGAAAATTCAATTACTGGAACATCCGGGTTCACGGAATCCGCCCAATGGATGTTGCGGATGCGCCGGATTTCCGTGCGGTTTATCGGGAGATGGTTCCTTTTTTTAAAGATTCCCTGGTATGCGCGCATAATGCAAGCTTTGACATGAGCTGCTTGAAGGCCGCCTGTCATAACTGTTCCCTGCCGGTGCCCAACGTGCGCTGGTTTGATACATTGGCCATCAGCCGCATCATGTTTCCGGGTCTTGAGCACCACCGCCTCGATGACATGTGCCGGTGTCTCAATGTGGAGCTCGAACACCACAATGCCGCAAGCGATGCCTATGGCTGCCTGATGATTGTCGTGCAGACCATGAACCTCACCGGAATCTACGATATTGAAACACTTCTGAAAGAGATGAGAGTGCCTATCCGAACACTTTGAAAGAATTTTCATTAATACTTTGCATTTTTTACACATTTTTGAAAATGATGTATAATAAACCTGCTCTGAGAGGTGTTCAATGAAACCATACGAAAACAATGCGTATTTCTGGCAGAAGCTCAATACCTTCTATCTTTCCAGCGAAGTGAAGGTGACGAGAAAGAAGGGGGAGCGTCACCCCGAATTCGCCAATCTGAT
>JAFWCM010000180.1 GCA_017536885.1 Solobacterium sp. | reverse complement strand
TGCGCAAAGGGATGAATATTCGGTGCCAGCATCTCCGAAGACAATGCTTCTCTGACATGATCTCTGATCAGATATTCCAGCTGGTTTTCCTTGGAAATCCGGATCTCCCATTTGGAAGGATGGACATTGACATCGATCAGATGCGGATCGCTTTTGATATTCAGAACACAGAGCGGCTTTCTTCCCTTGACGATGAAATCCTCATAGCCGTCCATGACCGCCTGATACAGACGGTAGGTCCGGATCATCCGTCCGTTCATGAAGATATGCATGAAGTTTCGGGAGGACCGGCTGATATTCGGTTTGATGAGACAGCCGCTCACCTGATAATCATAATCCGAAAAGGATACATCAATCGCCTGCTCCGCCGCTTCTCTGCCCCAGCACTGAAACACCACTTCCTGCAGAGACCCGCTGCCGGTGGAGCGGAATGCGGTCTTTCCCGAGGAGATGAACGTAAACGAAACATCCGGGCGGCTCAGGGCAAACTTCATGATCACATCCTGAATCAGTGAATTCTCATAGGCTGCCGAGCGCAGATGCTTGAGTCTTGCCGGAGTACGCGCAAAGAGATTTTCCACGGTGACTTCCGTTCCGACATCACCCGGCCAGGGCCCCACCGACACGGTTTTTCCGTATTCGATCACGACCCGGGTGCTGTCATTGCCGTCGCTTGTGACAAGGGTCAGTTTGCTTACCGAAGCAATGCTCGGAAGCGCCTCTCCTCGAAAGCCCAGCGTGGAAATATCCCAGAGATCCCGGGATGATCCGATCTTGGATGTCGCATGGCGGAGAAATGCGTTCACCGCATCTTTTGCGTCCATGCCGCAGCCGTTGTCACTGACCGAAAGACGGGTGATTCCGCCGTCTTCGACACTGACCGTAATGCGGTCACTCCCCGCATCCAGTGCGTTTTCCACGAGTTCCTTGATGACACCCATCGGGCGTTCCACCACCTCGCCTGCCGCGATCATATTGGCAGTCTGTTCATCCAGCTGATGTATTCTTCCCATAGGAAAAATTATACAGAGGCTTCCGAAAAGAATAAACACCGCATCCTGAGCGTTCCTTCTTTCCGATCAGAAGGCCGGACGCAAATCAGGTATACTGAATTTATGAAACCAGCCTGTGAAGAATACAATGAGCAAGACGATCGGCAGGAACACTGCTGGATCATCGACATTTTTCCAAAGCGCGTCTCTGAGGAATTCAACGACTGCTTTTCCGTTGTGGAATCCTGGTTTCTCAAAGAGCCTCAGCGCTCGGATATCATTTTGAAAAAACTGCATTTTCTTCTGAAGCTGAACTGCTATATGCGTTTTCAGGGATGCACCGACATGGACGGCCTGAGCTTTGCGGATCCCGATCCCGAGCATCTGCTTGAACTGCTCACGCGGCATTCCCTGACCATAACCGCCGAACGGCTGCGGATCCGTTCGGACAAGGATGAAACATGCATGGTTCTGTTTACCGGTGATGCGGAGGTTCCGGAACTCATCCGGACTCTCTGCATCACTGAGGGCTGGTATCTCTGGCCTGCATAACTGAAAGGAGATGTTCATGGATCTGCACTGGACAGACGGATTTGAGATTTGCGTATCCGTGAAAGACAACAGCACTGTGATTTCTGCCAACCGGGAAGGACTGCTCTCTCTTGCCGATCATCTGCGCATGCTTGCGGAAGAGCCTTTCGGAAGTCACATCCATCTCGATGAATTCAACGCTCTCGAAGAAGGCTCCTCTTCTCTGATTCTCGAGAAAGCCGGACCCATGAAAAAATATGAGGAAGTACGGATTAAAGACGGCCGGTGGACCTGTATTCTGAAAGACATGACCATGCAGGAAGACGGGCAGATTCCTCTGATCCGGAAAACCGCCTTTGCGCCGGCGGAATGGTATGAGTACGGACTTGCGAAAGACGGGGCGGGATATGAAACCTACCGATGGTGTGAAAACGATCTTTATTCCGACAGCGACTATACCCGCAGGGTTCCGAAAAAAACACTGATCCGGGAATTTGAAGCACTGATTCCTCTGTTCACCCGCGAAAACCGGGAAGACGATGCAGAGCGCTGCCGGACGATGATCAAAGATCTTCAGAACAGGATCGAGAAGGAAATCATTCCCCTCTCCGGAACACTGCGGGAGAGGATTTCACAGATGATCAGAACCGCTGCGGAACCGGTCAGCCAGGAAGAACTGTTCCGCTTCTATGGATTCTCTGAAGAGAACCGGTTCTTTCTTCATCCTCAGGCCGCATTGTTCTATCAGAACTTCGGACATCTGTTTTATCACCTCCGGCCGGTGTTTGAAAAAGAGAGCCAGGCGAAGGAATTCTGTTTTACCTTCTGCTGTGATGATCCCGATCTTGCCGAAGAGATGAAGGAAGACATCGGAAAAATCGCGGAACCTGTCTGCCCGATCGGCAGAATCGGATACGGATTTCCAGCCGCCGTATACATGGCAGAAGACGGAAGACTGCTCTGCCTTCATGATTACGAAGACGAACTCCTCACCTTCCCCGCTCTTGAAGATCTTCTGGAGCACGAGCTCTGCGGCAATGTGCCGCGGGGACTGATCAGGGCTGAGGAACTGCTCTGAATTCCAATAACATTCTGAGTAAAGGAGATTGATTATGAAAAAACTGTTTCGGGTAGCCGACAGATACATTCAGACCAGCGACTGGAAGCTCATCGCGATTCTGAAATTCTGCCTTCTTTCCCTGGGACTTCTCGCCGGCATGGCTGTCCCGAAAAAACACAGGACTCCGGCGATCATCGGGGCGATTTCCGTCTTTGTCTCCACCTATGTTCCGCTGATGACAAGGCTGTTCCGCATGTTTCGGGAGGATGCGTAAGGCATGATCATCCGCCCGCTCAGGCCACAGGAATACGGTGTTCTTCCCGGCTTTCTCTATGAGGCGATTTTCATCCCCGAAGGCGCAGATCCCCCGGACAAATCAATCGTATGCAGGCCGGAGCTTGCGCTGTATTACCGGGACTTCGGAAAAGGACGCGGAGATCTTGCGATGGCCGCCGAAGAAGACGGAGAGATTGTCGGATGCGCCTGGACAAGGCTCATGCATGATTACGGATATGTGGATGATGAGACGCCTTCTTTTGCCGTGGCTGTATTGGAACCGTACCGCAGCCGCGGGATCGGCACCGCTTTGATGAAAGCGATGCTGAAGACCCTGAAGGCGCATGGGTTTCATCAGGCATCTCTTTCCGTCCAGAAGGAAAATCCCGCCTTCCGTCTGTACCGGCGCCTGGGATTTTCTGTGATCGATGACCGCGAGGAAGAAGTTCTGATGGTCTGTCCCCTCTGAAAAAAGAAACATCGGGAAGGATGATAAAACCGGAAGTATTGCGCTTCCGGTTTTAAAAGTTATAACAATGTCTTTCTCTCTTCCGGCTTCCGCTTCTGAAATAAGAAGGCAGGATGCTTATCCCTTGCGGGTAAAGATCATGTACACAATCACCAGCAGGATGATCGACAGAATGGCGATGATCATCCAGAGAATGATATTGATCAGCCGTTTTGTCTGATCCGCGGGATCTTCATTTTCAGAGCTCTCCGCCCTGCGGGCTTTCTTCTGTTTCGGAATCTCCGCTGTTTCCTCATCCACAAAATCATTCTCCTGCGTGTCTGTCGGCACATATACAGGGGCGGGCTGAGCGGTCGTTTCCCGGAACAGATTTCTGATTTCGTTCTGAAGTTCTTCTTTGGTCTGCGGTTTTCTGTCGCCGTTTCCCCCGGGCACCATCACGTCCGCTGCCGTATCTCTTTTTCTGACCGGAGAAGTCAGACCGCCGACGTCGATGTCATCCTTCGGTTTTGCTTTTTCAGAGACACTTCCGAACGGCCTCAGACGATGAGAGGTATCCTCCAGAAGATCCGGCTCGGCGGTAAAATCAGTTCCTACGGTATCCATCAGATGAGGATCTATATTATTCAGACGCTCTTCAAAGTTCTTCAGCGCCTTTTTATTCATTTCCACCTGACTGTCAAAGGAGATGGTATCCCTCAGTTCTCTGTATTTATCCGATCTTGTTTTACTCATCTTGCCGGCATTCCTTTCCCGATCAATCATCTGCAGTATACCGCCTCCGCATCAAAGGCGGCCAGTATATGACAATAAGAAATCATCGTTTCTCAATACGATCCATGAAGATCGTTCAGGCATCCGATCCACCGATGCCTTTCCTGCGATTAATTGTAATCCGTTTTACGGAAAATTTGGATGTCAGAAAGGGGAAATACACACCTTCCCCCGATTGGGAAAATGAAGTCTCCGGTCTCTGCCGGCAACCCCGCCGCCGGACGTTTTTCCCGCCCCGGAGACGGTATAATCAGAAGAGAAACGGAAAGAGGAGGATTGCCATGACAATATTTGCGGGAAAGACCGCCGTGATCACCGGCGGTGCCCATGGGATCGGAAAAGCGATCGCAGACGCATTCCGGGCAGAAGGTGCGAAGGTTTTCGTCATCGATATCGAACCGGGCAGTGACTGGTTTACGGGTGATATTTCCGACCCCGCCGTTCTTGAAGCGTTCGCAGAATCCGTGATCCGGGAAAGCGGAACCATCGACTGTCTCATCAACAACGCCAAGCCGGAAATGCACGGGATTGACAACTGTACCTGGGAAGAGTTTTCCCGGGCTCTTGCGGTCGGAGTCAGCGCTCCGTTTTATCTCTCCAAACTGTTTCTTCCCTATTTCACACCCAAGGCATGCATCATCAATATCTCCTCTTCCAGAGACCGTATGAGTCAGCCGCAGACGGAAAGCTACACCGCCGCCAAAGGCGGCATCGCTGCCCTGACCCACGCCATGGTGGTTTCCCTTGCCGGAAGAGTCCGCGTCAACAGTATCTCACCGGGATGGATCGACACCACCGGCAGTGAATTCTTCGGACCGGACAAGTCCCAGCATCCTGCCGGCAGAGTCGGAACACCGGAGGATATCGCGCAGGCGGCTTTGTTTCTCTGCTCTGACAAAGCGGGATTCATCACCGGCGAAAACCTCTGTATCGACGGCGGGATGACAAAACTCATGATCTATCACGCCGATCACGGATGGAACTATTCACCAGAGGATTAATCCGCATCTTCCCTGCGTCAGG
>JAFWCM010000179.1 GCA_017536885.1 Solobacterium sp. | reverse complement strand
TTCTCTTTTTCAATCGGCGCAAAGCACAGGAAAAGAATGGCAAACATACCTTTTCCGATTGATCTGCGGTTTATAATAGATTCAAGTTTCCGAACCGCTGACGGTTCAGAAGAAAAAGGGGGGAAACCATGAAAAGGAAAACGATCATGTCGATGCCGGTGAGCTGTTTCTGGTCAGTTGCAGCGGCATGTGTTCTGGGGATTATCATTGGATCTTTTCAGGACTTTGCCATCAATGCCGCATTGGCTGACAAAACGGAGATCGGCTCTTTTTTTGCCACCTATGGTTCTTACTTCTCCTATTGCCTGTATCCGGCCGCCGGAGCCTGTCTTTATGCGGGACTGAAAGAGAAGGGGGAGAGATATCATCTTCTGGCAGGGATACTGCTGGTTCTCGGCTGGTTTATGGCGGTGTATTATTCCAACAGTTACAACGGAAAGGCGGTACGGGCACTGTTTGGATACACGGCCGGAGAGTCATCCCCGGTTCTGTCCGTGCTCAGCTGGATGTTCTGGGCTGTTCTGTATGGCTGGGTGCCGTTTGCGGTACTGCGGCTTGTTGACCGCCGCAGCCCCGACAGGCTGATCGCGGTCGGCGCCGCGATTCTCATTGCCGGCATTACTGCGGATAATGTGAATCTCTGGCTGAAACAGGCCGCCTCCCGCCCGAGGTATAAGTATCTGATTACGCTGGCGGATCCAAAGAGTGAGTACCGCGAGTGGTGGCAGATGGTTCCCAATCTTGCCGGCAGTGATGATAACTACAAGAGCTGGCCCAGCGGGAATATGACCATCGCTTCCATGATGTTCTCTCTGCCGATGATTACGGATGTGATGAAAAAACGCAGCAGAAGAAAGAACTGGATTGCGTTTGCCCTGGCATGTGTGTTTGTCCTGATCTACGGCTATAACCGGATTCACATGACAAACCATTTCCTGACGGATGTGTGTTTCGGCACGCTCTTCACCTATCTGATTTTTGCCCTCATCAGCACTGCGTTTCTGCGCGGACCGGAGGAATTGAAATAGACATTCCGCATTGTCAATGTCACCAGACAATACACCGTCTGACCGGTTCTCTTTCAAAGCTTTGCTAAAGCAATCGTACCTGTTCTGCCGCAGTCAGAAGACTGCAGGCTGAACATGGACGCATGTCACGGGTGAAAGTGCCATAAAAACGGTGTTCTGACGGAAAGGAGAAAACCATGACGGATCAGCCGCTCCTGGGTGTTTCAATTCTCTGGGATCTTGACGGAACGCTGCTGGATTCCTATGAGGAGATCGTAAGCGGCGTGCAGGAAGTCTGCCGCAGTTTTAGTATTGAAACGGAGCGGAAGGCGATCGAATACGAAGTCAAATCCGCCTCCGTCAGCGCATTTTTCAGGACGTTTTCCGAAAAAACCGGCATCCCGGCAAAGACGCTGAAGCAGCGGTATGAGGAAGAGGAACATCGAAGACGCATCAATATCCCGATTTTCGAAGGGGCAGAGGAAACGCTGAAGGAACTGTCTTCTCTTGGCGCAAAGCACTATGTCTATTCCCATCGGGGAAGCTCTTCCTTCGATATTCTGAGACGTACCGGCATCCTTCCTGCGTTTGCCGAAATCATCACCGCAGAAGACGGCTTTGCCCGCAAACCGGCAGGGGATGCAGTGCTTTACCTCGTTGAAAAATACGGCATGGATAAAAGACAGACGTACTATGTCGGCGACCGCACGATCGATATGAACTGTGCGGAAAATGCCGGGATCCCCGGCATCCTGTTTCTTCCTTCGGGAAGTGTCGTAACGCCCGACGGAACAGAGACCTGCATCATCGGACATCTCAGAGATCTCAAAGGCCTGCTGCTTCAGAAAAAATCATCCTGAAGACTTCCCGGACCCGGCAGGGCAGCCGCTTCGATACGGGAAGTTTTTTTATGTTTGGGAATAGACATGCATGCATGATAGAAAAACGAACGAAAAGGGGACTGCATGCAGTCCCCGAAGGAGTTGAATTACGGGCGTTCGATAATCGCGGCGCATCCCATACCGCCGCCGACGCAGAGTGTCGCAAGACCTTTCTTCGCATCCCGTTTCTGCATTTCATAGATCAGGGAGACGAGGATTCTTGCGCCCGTGCATCCGACCGGATGACCCAATGCAATTCCGCCGCCGTTGACGTTGAGTATGGAGTGATCCCACTTCAGCTCTTTTTCGACCGCGACAGACTGTGACGCAAACGCTTCGTTGGCTTCGATGAGATCGAAGTCCTCGATCTTGTATCCGGTCTTTTCCATGACCTTGCGGGTCGCATAGATCGGACCGACGCCCATGATGCTGGGATCCACACCGGCAAGCTCGCCGCCCACCCAGTAGGCGAGGGGTTCGATGCCGAGCTCTTTTGCCTTGTCTTCACTCATGAGTACCAGAGCCGCAGCGCCGTCATTGATGCCGGAGGCGTTGCCGGCGGTGACCACGCCGTCTTTCTTGAACGCCGGCTTCAGTTTGGCGAGGCTTTCGGCGGTGGTGCCGGGACGATTGCCTTCATCCTTGTCAAAGACGATATCGCCTTTGCGGGTCTTGATGACAACGGGGACGATTTCATCCTTGAATCTTCCCTCATTGATGGCCTTTTCTGCTTTCTGCTGGCTCTCCGCCGAGAAGGCATCGAGCTCTTCGCGGGTGAGGTGCCACTGCTCGGCGACATTCTCCGCGGTGATGCCCATGTGATAGTCTCCGAAGGCATCGTTGAGACCGTCGTGGATCATCGCATCTTCAAGGGTTCCGGCATTCATGCGGTAGCCGAAGCGCGCTTTCATAAGAAGGTAAGGAGCGAGATTCATATTCTCCATACCGCCGGCGACGATGATGTCCTTGTCGCCCATGGCGATGAGTTTGGCTGCGAGATTGACGCAGTGCAGTCCGCTTCCGCAGAGCACGTTGATCGTAATTGCGGGTACTTCCACCGGGATGCCTGCCAGGATTGCCGACTGACGGGCGGGATTCTGTTTGTTTCCGGCCTGAATGACATTGGCCATATAAACTTCATCCACCATTTCCGGCTTAATACCGGCGCGCTTCATCGCTTCCCTGATGACGATGGCTCCGAGTTCTGTGGCCGGGGTATCCTTAAGCGTACCGTTGAATTTTCCGATGGCGGTGCGGCAGGCACCGACGATGACTGGTTTTCTCATGTATTATCCTCTTTCGTATTATTCGTAGACTTTCGCTTCTTCCTCGCCGGTAAGAACACGGTAGGCACCCTGTGCCAGAGCGATCATCTCGCGTTCACCGGGAATTACGGTAATTCCCGCAATCCATCCGACGCGGGCTTTGATTCCGTCTGTGACAGCCTTGCCATGGGCGATTCCGCCGGTGAGGATGATCTGATCGACCTCACCGTTGAGATCGGCGGCCATCGCTGCGATATCATGGCTGACCTGCAGGATGAATGCCTCTTTGACAACCTTTGCCTCGGTGCTTCCTTCCTCGATCATCCGATCGACTTCACGCATGTCGTTGGTTCCAAGATACGCAACGATGCCGGCGTTGCCGACACAGCGCTTCATCATGTCGGAGACGGTCGGATACTTGCCGCTGTAGCAGAGACGGATGAGGTCACCGCTCGGAATTCCGCCGGAGCGGGTCGGGGAGAAGGCGCCGTCGCCGTCAAGGCCGTTGTAGCAGTTGATCGCCTTGCCCCTGCGGTGCGCCGCAACCGAACAGCCGCCGCCCATATGGGCGATGATGAGATTCAGATCACGGTATTTCTTTCCGACGCTGCGGGCGTATTCCCGGCCTACCGCGCGGTGGTTCAGGGCATGGAATTTGGAGATGCGCTTAATATCCGGCATGCCCGAGATCCGGGAGATTTCATCGAAGTCATCCACGCAGGGAGGATCGACGATGAAGGCACGGCAGCCGACCATATCCGCGATTTCGCGGGCCAGAACGCCGCCGAGATTGCTCGCATGTTCGCCGTTGACCGCGATGCGCAGATCTTCTTTCAGTTTGTTGTTTACGGCATAGGTGCCGCCCGGAATCGCCTTGACGAGACCCCCGCGGCCGCTGACCGCATCGAGGGTATTGATGTCAAAGCCGATTTCCTTCAGCCAGCCGAGGATGACTTCCTTGCGGAAGGAAAGCTGATCCATGATGTGATCGTACTTCTCGATGACCGAGATCGGATGATCGAGCGTTGTTTCGTTAAGAATCGTCTCATCCTCAAAGAGAGAGATCTTCGTCGAGGTGCTGCCGGGATTAATTGCGAGAATCTGGTATGTCATCATTTGCCTCCATTGTTTTTGGTATGCTCACTCAGCACCGCCGCAAGAGCGATGGAATTGATCTTGATTTCCTTGGAATCGGAACGGCTGGTGAGAATGACCGGCGCCAGTGTCCCGGTCAGGATGTTTCCGTTGCGGACATTGGGAACCATGTGAACGATGGTCTTATACACGAGGTTTCCGGCATGAATGTCCGGGAAGATCAGAATATCCGCTTTGGCGGCGCAGGGTCTGTCTTCCGCTCCCTTTTCCTTTGCGGCTTCGGGATACAGGGCGATATCGAGAGACAGGGGTCCGTCGATGATGATGTCATCGCCGAACTGGCCTTCCTCTGACATTCTGCGAAGTTCTTCCGCTTCCACCGTGACCGGCATCTTGGGATTGACGACTTCCACCGCCGCAAGGGGAGCTACGTGGATCTTGTTCACACCGCAGGCCTTTGCGACTTCGGCGCAGTATTCGATGATGGCTTTTTTCTCCTCTACGCCGGGATAGGGCATAAACGCGACATCGCTCAAAAACAGCAGGCGGTCAATGCCGGGTATTTCAAAGACGCAGACATGGGACAGGGGCTTTCCGGTACGAAGGCCGACTTCCTTGTTGAGAACGCTCTTGAGGAAATCCTTGGTCGGCAGAAGCCCCTTCATGTACATGTCGGCTTCTCCGTCGTGAACCAGCTTTACAGCCGCAGTGGCTGCTTCCGTTTTGTCCTTGATGTCAATGATTCGAAAAGGACTGATATCGATACCTGCAGATGCGGCGATTTCGCGGATTTTATCCGCATCACCGGTCAGAATGACATCGACAATGCCCATCGCATGTGCTTCGCTTACCGCTTCCAGCACTGCTTCGTCTTCCGCACAGGCAACGGAAAGAACCTTTTTGCTGCACTGTCTGACCTTCGAGAGAAGGTCCTCAAAACTCTTGCTCATCGGACGATTATCCTCCTTAATTTGTTTGAATCGACCGCAAATATGTTAACATATTCACATAACTTATCACAAGATAAAGGAGATCAACAATGAAAGTCTGCTATCCCGGCACATTTGATCCGATCACGAAAGGGCATCTTGACATCATTCAGCGGGCAGCCGCGCTTTATGATGAAGTGGTCATCCTGATCATGCGCAACCCGGGCAAGAGATGCCTGTTTTCCGAGACCGAGAGAAAGATGATGATCGAGCTTGCCGTCAGTTCTCTTGCCGATCGGGACCGCATCTCGGTACAGATCGGAAGCGGTCTTACCGTGGAATATGCCAGGTCCATTCAGGCATGTGCGATCGTCCGCGGCATCCGGGCCGTATCGGATTATGAGTATGAGCTTCTGACCGCAACCGCGAATATGTACATCAACGATAAAATCGAGACCCTGCTTCTGATCGCCCGGCCGGAGTATTCGTTTCTCAGCTCGTCCGTGGTCAAGGAGATCGGCGCCAACGGCGGCGACATCTCCGGTATGGTTCCGAAAGAGATCGCCGATCTTGTGAAGACGAAACTGCTCGAAAAGAAATGACGGGCGGGAGATCCAAAGGAAAGGAACGCATGAAATTTGATGTGATCATCAATCCCGCCGCAGCCGGCGGTGAGACCATGGTGCTCTGGCAGCGGCTGATCCCGCTGTTTGCGGGCTGTGAAATCACGGAACATTACTCCTCGAAAGAGGATCCGATCGAAGCGATCTCCAGCCGGATCACCTCAAGCGGGACAGATGTTTTTCTGATTGTCATCGGCGGCGACGGCACGATCAACGATGCCGTCAACGGCATCGCCGACTTTGAACATACCCGCTTTGCCTTTCTGCCCTGCGGCAGTGCCAATGACCTCGCAAAGGATCTCTTTGACGGCCGCAGTACGGAAGAGCTGGTGCGCTCCATCCTGCAGGGAGAAATCAAGCGTGACATGGATGTCGGAGAAGTGATCTTTCACAATGAAATCAACCGCGCCGACCTGTTTGCCAATACGTTTGATCCGACAGAATTCAGAGAAGAACGGCGCCGCCGCTTCAATGTCAGCGCCGGCATGGGATGGGATGCGGAGATCTGCGAGAAGGTGATGGTTTCGAAATTCAAGAAGCCGCTGAGTTTCCTGCATCTTGGCAAGCTCGTCTATATCGCCGAAGCGATCCGTACGATTTCGGCGATGAAGAAGTTTCACTGCACTCTGACCCTGGAAGACGGGGAGGTGTTCGATGTGCCTTCCTGCATGTTTACGGCAATCATGAATCACCGCTATGAGGGCGGCGGCTTCATGTTCGCCCCCGAAGCGAAAGACGACGATGGGCAGCTCGATCTCTGCATAGCCGGAAATCTCTCCGCCCTTGATTTCTTCGCCCTGTTTCCGCTGGCCTACAGCGGAAAGCATGTGGGAAGAAGGGAAGTGTTCCTGAAGAAGGCATCTTCGCTGCGGATCGAAAGCGATGTCCCGGTCTGGGTCCATACCGACGGGGAGGTGCAGGCGCAGTCCACCGACATCACGGTGCGGATCCTGCCCGAGAAACTTCACTTACTGTTCTGATGCGTGCTAATATTATCAATCGGAAAGAAAAGAGGAAACGTGATGAAAGAATACACTCCGGTAAGCAGCGGAAAAGTCAGAGAGATCTATGACTGCGGGGATTCCCTGGTCATGGTCGCCAGCGACAGAATCAGCGCCTTCGATATCATTCTCAAAAGTCTCATTCCCAACAAGGGAAAGATTCTGACCGGCATGTCCGGGTTCTGGTTTGATTTCACCAAAGACATCATCCCCAACCACATGATTTCGATGGATACGAAAGATATGCCCGAGTTCTTCCGGACACCGGCGTTTGAAGGAAGATCCATGCTCTGCCGGAAACTGAAGATGTTACCTATTGAGTGCATCGTGCGCGGTTATATCACCGGCAGCGGCTGGGCTTCCTATCAGAAAAACGGAACGGTCTGCGGCATCCGCCTTCCCGAAGGGCTGCAGGAATCCGAACAGCTCCCGGAGCCGATCTATACCCCCAGCACCAAGGCAGAGCTTGGCGAACATGATGAAAACATCTCCTTTGAGCGCTCGGTGGAAGTACTGGAGAAGAAGTATCCCGGAAAGGGACGCGGGTATGCGGAAAAAATCCGCGATGCTTCGCTTCGCCTCTACAAAGAGTGCGCCGCCTATGCCCGTAAGAAGGGCATCATCATCGCCGATACGAAATTTGAGTTCGGTCTTGATGAAGAGGGAAATGTCGTGCTTGCGGATGAAATGCTCACGCCGGATTCCAGCCGCTTCTGGCCGGTCGAAGGGTATGAGAAGGGAAAATCCCAGCCGAGTTTTGACAAGCAGTATGTCAGAGACTGGCTGAAAGCCAATCCCGACAAGGGATATGTGCTTCCCGATGAAGTGATTGATGCCACGATCGCGAGATATTCGGAAGCGTATGAACTTCTGAGCGGGAAAAAGCTGATCTGAAGAGAATAAACCGGGAAACCGGTTTTTCTCTGAGCAGAAAGAAAGACAGATGCGGAAAGGGAAGATAGAATAGATTGCGTTATGAGTCAAGATATACTGAAACTGCTGATGGATTCTTTTATGAAGATCCTGATTCCGGGCTTAACGATGACGATCCCGCTGACGGTCATCGCCTTTTCCATTGCGATGGTGATCGCCGTGATCACGGCGCTGATTCAGTATGCCAATGTGCCGATTCTCAAGCAGCTGGCCCGCTTCTATATCTGGGTGATCCGCGGCACGCCGCTTCTGGTGCAATTGTATGTGGTGTTTTTCGGCCTTCCCAGCATCGGCTTCCGGGTTGCGGCATTTCCTTCCGCGGTTGCGGTGTTTGCCGTCAACGAAGGGGCGTACTGCGCCGAGACGATGCGGGCGGCGATTGAGTCGGTTCCCGCCGGTCAGTTGGAAGCGGGATTCTGCGTGGGTATGAACTATCCGCAGATCATGATGCGCATCGTTCTTCCCCAGGCTTTCCGCACCGCATTCCCGCCTTTGTTCAACTCATTGATCGGGATGGTCAAGGATACGAGCCTGGCGGCGAATATCACCGTTGCCGAGATGTTTTTCGCGACCCAGAGAATAGCCGGCCGCACCTATCAGTTCATGGCGCTCTATCTTGAACTGGCGTTTATCTATCTGATGTTTTCCACGGTTCTCACCCGGGTTCAGGCCTATGGCGAGAAACGGCTGAATTCCTACGGAGGCAATAAGAGCTGACTATGAGCGTACTTGAAATCAGAAATCTCCATAAGGGCTTCGGCTCCCTGGTCGTTCTCGACGGCGTGGATCTCTCCGTGGAAAAAGGGGATGTCGTCACGATTCTCGGTCCCTCCGGATCGGGCAAGACGACCCTGCTTCGCTGCATCAATTTTCTCGAGACGGCGGATTCGGGCACGATGATCTTCGATGAGACCAGCTATGATCTTGCCAGGATGACAAGAGCCGACAAAAGCCGCATCCGGATGAGGACCGGCTTTGTGTTTCAGAACTACAATCTCTTCCGCAACAAGACCGCCCTGCAGAATGTGACGGAAGGGCTGATCGTCGCCAGGAAGATGGAAAAGAAAAAAGCCGATGAGATCGGCATGCGGATGCTTGCCAAGGTCGGCATGGCGGAGCGGGCAGACTACTATCCAAGCCAGCTCTCCGGCGGCCAGCAGCAGCGTGTCGCCATCGCCCGCGCCCTGGCGAGCGACCCCGAGATCATCTATTTCGATGAACCGACCTCTGCCCTTGACCCCGAGCTCATCAGTGAAGTGCTGGCGGTCATGCGGAACCTCGCCGAAGAGGGAATGACGATGATCGTCGTCACCCATGAGATGGGCTTTGCGAAAAATGTCTCTTCCAAATCCATTTTCATGGAAGGCGGTAAGATCGTGGAACAGGGACCTTCGAAGGAATTCTTCACGAACCCGCGCATGGAGCGCACCCGCGAATTCCTGCGCATGGAAGAGGACCGGGAAACTGCCTCTTCTTTGAACGCGGGAAAGAATTCGTGATACGATGAAAGCATGAAATGCGAACGATTTGCCGAGATCATTGAACAGGGAAAAAGACGCTGGCCAAAGAGACCTGCCGTGATATATACCGAACCCGGTGGGGAACAGAAAAAGATCAGTTATTCCCGGTTGGAAGAGCTGGTCTTTTCCCGTTGTGAAGCACTGAAACAGGACCCTTCTGTCTGTGTCGGAATGTACGGAACTTCGAGCCTTTCCTGGATCGTCGATTTCTTTGCGGCGGCCATGGCGTCAAAGCGGGTGGTGCTTCTCGATTCTTCCCAGTCCGATGAAGTCACCCAGGCCCTGATCGAAGAATATGCGGTTGAGAAGATCCTGCCGGAAAACCCCGGATTACAGCTTTCGGAAAAAAGAGAGCCGGGGTATGAGGGATATGTGCTGGTGTTTACCAGCGGCACCACCGCCGCCAACAAGGCCGTGGTGCTCAGCCAGAGGGCGCTCTCTTATTCCGCCTGGAACGGCCAGGCGATGTTGCCCTGCAGGGAAGAAGATGTGATTGTAGGTATGCTGCCGATGAATCACGTGTTCGGACTGGTCTGCACCCTGTTATGGCCGTTAAGCAACGGAGCCTGTGCGGCGATCGGCCGGGGCATGCGGTACTATGGCGAAGATGCGGAAGCCTATGGCGCGACGATCCTTGTCTGTGTGCCGACACTGCTCAACTATCTCTGTGCCGTCAAGGGCATCGCAGGGAGTGTCCATACGGTGCTGGTCGGCGCGGCCCCCTGTTCCGAGCAGCTTCTGAATGAGGTGAGAGCCATGGGCAGGCGGATCAGCTTCGGCTACGGGCTTTCCGAAACCGCAAGCGGGCTGGCGATCTCCGTCGGAAGTGACGATCCCTTTGCGATGGATCTCTGTCCCGATACCAGAATCATGATCAGTGAGGAGGGGGAGGTTCTGGTCCAGACGCCGTGCATGATGGAAGGCTACTGGAAACGTCCCGAAGAAACGGCGCAGGTACTCTCTGACGGCATGCTTCATACCGGCGATCTCGGATACCTCGATGAAGAGGGAAGACTGCATCTCACCGGCCGGAAAAACGATGTGCTCGTCCTTGCCAGCGGCGTAAAGATCTGCACTCCGGAATGGGAAGCGCGTCTCAGCAAAAACCTCGGACCGGAGATTGCCCTTGGTGTAAGCGAAGGAAAACTCACGCTGTTTGCCGGTGACAATGCCGACCGTGAGCTGGTTTTGAAAACCGTGGATGAATTCAACGAAACACAGCCGATCCCGAACCGGATCGGAAAAGTGATCATAACGGGCAATAAATTGCCCCGCACCGCTACCGGAAAAATCAGGCGGTGGAAACTGGAGGAATACAAATGAGCGATCAGGAAATGATGCAGGAGCTTCTCAAAATCATACATGTCTGCCTGCCGGAAACCGAAACGGAAAACGTGACGATGGACACGGTGATCAACCGCGATCTCGGTGCCGATTCCATGAGCTTCATCCTGATGATGACCAAGGTGGAAGCCGTCTTTAACGTCCGGATACCCGAAGACAGCTGGAAGAATCTTGCGACCGTAAGAGATGTCATCAAAGCCGTGCGCAAAGCGCAGGGGAACCAGAATAATGGCTGAGGTGTTTTCCCGCACGATCCGCATCAACGCGTCCGCATGCGACCGGTTTCAGCGCCTTCGCATGTCGGCGCTGTTTTCCATTCTCCAGGAGATGAGCATCAGCGATGTGGAAGGAATCGGCGTCACCCGCGAAAAGACACTGGACAAAGGTCTTCTCTGGGTGATCTCCCGCATGAAGCTCGAGTTTGAGAGAATGATCTCCTATGATGAGGAAATCACGTTTTCAACCTGGCCGGGAGAGAGAAGCCACATGATGTTTCCCCGCTATTATGAGGCCAGGGATGGCGAGGGAAACCTCGTGTTCCGCGGATCCTCACTCTGGCTTTTGATCAGCGAATCCACCCGGACGATTATCCGGCCCGAGGACTACGGGATCGAAATCCCCGCAGGGGAAGGAAAAGAGCAGTGTGAACTGCCGATGGCACTGCGGTCGATCGACAGCGACCGTCCGGCTTCGATCCGCACCGTGGTCTATTCCGACATCGACCTCAACGGCCATGTGAACAACACCCGCTACCTCGACTGGATCGATGATCTCTTCGATGTGCATTTCCATGAGGTGTATGTGCCCGCCGCCGTGCAGATCAACTACGATCATGAGGTGGCATACGGCAGCTCCGTTTCCCTGCATTACGAGTACGGGGAACAGATCTACCGCATTGACGGAAAACTCGGGGATCACGCCGCCTTTAGGGCCAGGTTTGAGGTGAAGAAAGCCTGAGGGCAAAGATTCTGCAAATATTGACAATGATTCCGGCTGAAAAACAGCCGGTTTTTTTCGCTGATTCAACAGAGGCATGTCTTTGCTTTGGAAAAAACCCGCTTCCTGTCTTCTGCGGAAGGGGTGTTCTGCCATGAAAAGCGCACCATGTATGCATGATCCTCTTCTTTTCTGCATCAGATCCGGGAAGGTCTTTTTTTGCCAACGAAGGGGAATTATGGAGTAAACTATGACTCATGGATAAAAAACGGCTGTATTCGTTACTGATGGCAGTTTACCTGATCCTGCTGGCGGTGCTCTCCGCCTACGATCTTTCTTTTTCCGTGCAGATGACAAAAAATGCCTCGGGGCTTTTTGTCGAGGCGGGCAGAAGAATCGGACCGCTGCCGGCGTTGTTATGTCCCTGCTATGGGGTTCTCGGACTGGGAAACAATCCCCGACAGAAGAAGATCTCACAGCTGATCGGGGCAGCGCTCTGCGGCGGGGCCGCATATTCCCTGTCGATTCCGAGCACGAAGGAACCGCTCTCGTTTCTGTTGTTTGTGCTCTATGCTCTTCTGTTGATTTACCTGATGAGCAGGCTCCCGCTTCCGGAGGATTCCCGCAAGACCAGAACGATTCTCTGGATCGGGATCGGCACGGTGCTGATCGGCTTTCTTCTGGTTCAGATCATGAAGTTTTCCTGGGGACGGCCAAGGTATCTTGCGATCGTGCAGGAAGGGGCAGAGTTCCGCGAGTGGATGGTTATTCAGGGCTTTGCCTTCCGTTCGGATCTCTACCGCTCGTTTCCCAGCGCCCATGCCTTCTGCGCATCCGTCAGTTTCCTGCTTGCCTTTCTTCCGGATCTCTTTGAGAATATGAAGATCCGCCGGGGCACCTGGATCATTACAGCCGCTGTTTTTACCGCTGTGATTTCCTTCTCCCGCATCGTCGGGGGAAAGCATTTTATCAGCGATGTCATGGCCGGAGCGGGGCTCTTCCTGCTTCTGCTTCTGATCGCTGTATTTATCAACTGGGAGGTTCTGTATGGACAAAATCAGAAAGAAGATGAATCAATTCATGATGGGGCGGTACGGCCCTGATGCGCTGAACTCGGTAATGCTGTATACGGCAGTCATTCTCAATCTGCTGGGCATCCTCTTGAAGAATGCGATTCTCGGATGGATTTCGCTGGTCCTTCTGGTGTATTCGCTTTACCGCTTCTTCTCGAAAAACCTTGCGAAGCGCTACGCGGAAAACCAGAAGTTTCTTGATTTTACCAGAGGCCCGCGCCGGACTTTCAAGGCTGCCGCACTTTCCGCCCGTGACAAGGAACACACGTATGTCACCTGTCCGAAATGCAAACAGATCTGCCGGCTTCCCAAAGGACGCGGCAAGGTCACGGTGACCTGTCCCGCCTGCCGGCAGCCGTTTGAAGGACGCTCTTAAGGAGCGTTTTTCGATTGTGGTAGAATGGTAGGCGGAGAAAAAAATGAAAATCGGAGTAATCTCACTTGGATGTGCAAAAAATCTGGTCGATACCGAAATGCTTCTGGGAATGCTGAGGGAAAGCGGACTGGATATCACGACCGTACGCAGTAAAGCGGACGCCATCATCATCAATACCTGCGGGTTTATCGAAAGCGCCAAGAGCGAAGCGATCAGCACGATTCTCGAAGCTGCGGACTTAAAGGAAACGGGCCTCAAAAAACTGATCGTCATGGGCTGTCTATCCCAGCGCTACAAGCCGGAACTCGAACAGGAGATGCCGGAAGTGGACCGCTTTATCGCGATCGATGAATATCCTCATCTCAATGAAATCCTGAGCGAAGAACTCGGTGTGCCGATTCCCCATACCTACGGCAAATCGGCCCGCATGCTTTCGGCTAAGCCGTGGATGGCGTATCTTCGCATCGCGGACGGCTGCGACAACCGCTGCAGCTACTGCGCGATTCCTCTGATCCGGGGACCCTTCGTCTCGCGGGAAATGGAGGAGATTGTCGAAGAGGCCAGGACACTGATCAAAGGCGGAGTGAAGGAAATCACCCTGATCGCGCAGGACTGTTCCCGCTATGGCATCGATCTGACCGGACGGCTGATGCTTTCCGATCTTGTTAAGGAACTCGACGCTCTGGAAGGGCTGCACTGGCTGCGGATTCTCTACCTCTATCCGGATGAGATACCGGATGATCTTCTCGATACGATCCGGAACAGCAGGCATGTGCTTCCGTATTTCGATATTCCCGTCCAGCACGGCAGTGACAGAGTTCTGAAGGCCATGCACCGGCGGGGAAGCCGGGCGCTGATCGAAGAGCGGTGCCGGAAGATCCGGGAAACATTTGATCATGCCGTACTGCGCACCACGCTGATCGCCGGATTCCCGGGGGAGACAGAGGCGGATCACGGCGAGAACATCTCGCTTCTCAAAGCCGTGAAATTCGATCATATGGGAGCGTTTGCCTACTCCCGCGAGGAGGATACGCCGGCCTATGATATGGAAGATCTGACCTCCCCGGAAGAAAAGGAACGGCGGAAAGAAGAGCTCATGAAGGTGCAGAGTGAGATCAGCGCCGAGCTACAGAAAGACTTCATCGGCAGAACTCTGGAAGTATTGATCGAGCGCATCGATCCGCTTACGGAGATGTATGTCGGAAGAGCATACATGCATGCCCCGGACAACGTCGACGGATGTGTCCGCTTCCGCGGCAGGGAACACCGCCCGGGCGAATTTGCCATGGTGGAAATCACCCGGACTGCCGGGCTGAATCTGATAGGAAAGGAAATTGAACATGCCTGATCGCAAGAAACTGAAACAGTATGCCGCATTGCTGGTTGATTGTGTGAACCTGAAGGAAGGGCAGGAACTGATCATCCGGATCGCGGCGGAGCACGCCGAATTCGGCCGCCTGCTCAAGGAGCTGGCCTACAAGGAAAAAGCCGGCAAGGTAACCATCGTCTTTGAGGATGAAGAGAGCACCAGGCTCGATTATCTCTACGCGGATGAGAAAAAGCTCAGCCGGGTTCCGGAATCGGAGCTTCTGCGCCAGAGAGAAGAGCAGGCCAGAGAAGTGGCCTACCTGAATGTGATCTCGGAGAGCGCCGATGCCTTCCGGAGATGCGATGAGGACAAATGCGGCCGCGTGCGTCAGGCAAGATCCAGGGCGCTGAAGCCGGTGCAGGATTATACATTGAAATCTCAGGGACAGTGGTGTGTCGGCGCACTTCCCAACCGCGCCTGGGCAAAGCAGGTGTTCCCGAAGATCAAAGACGAAGACAAAGCCGTAGAGGCATTATACGATGCCATCTTTGAAACGGTTTATATGAACAAGCGGGGAAATCCGCGGAAAAACTGGGAGAAGCACGGGGAGATTCTCCGCGAGCACTGCCGGATCATGAATGAATACCGCTTCGCTGCCCTGCATTTTACCAGCGGCCTGGGCACGGATCTTCTGGTGCCTCTTGCCAAAGGGCATATCTGGGGCGGGGGAAGCGAGAAGGCTTCGATCACCGGCCAGTGGTTTGATCCCAATATTCCGACCGAGGAAATCTTCACCGCACCCGACTGCCGCAAGACGGAAGGAAAGGTTGTCGCATCATTGCCATTGAATCACGACGGAGCTTTGATCGATCATTTCTCCTTTGAATTCCATAAGGGAAAGGTCGTTAACTATAAAGCCGGAAAGGGAAAGAAAACCCTCGAAAGCATTCTGAATGCGGACAGGGGTTCGGTGCGTCTTGGCGAAGTGGCGCTGGTTCCCTATGACAGTGCCGTATCCAATACCAATCTGCTGTTTTACAATACCCTGTTTGATGAAAATGCCGCCTGCCATCTGGCACTGGGCGCCTGCTATCCGACCACGATCGAGGGCGGGGAAGCTCTGAGCGATAAAGAGCTTCTGAAGCTCGGCGGCAACTCCAGCTGCATGCATGTAGATTTCATGTTCGGCACCGAGGATCTCTCGGCGGACGGCATCCTTCCCGACGGAAGTGAAGTGCCGGTATTCAGGAAAGGAAATTTCGTGTTCTGAGGACAGTATGTTTCATATTTCGGACTGCAAGAAATACAATCGATGTCACCGCATGTTCGTCCTGGATCAGACCCAGGAAAAACTGCCGTATCACAGCTTCATAAGAATCGATGAGAAGATCGCGGATCTTGCCGCACAGAAACTTGGCATCAAAGAGTATTTTCTGGGAGAAAAGAATGATCCGCCCGAGCGGGCGATGGAAGCGCTCAAAGACCATGAGTGGCTTTCGCGTGCCCGCTTTGAGTACGGCGGCCTGCGCATCAAGGTGCCTTTTCTGCACCGCGTCAAAGACGGATATGATCTCTATTTTCTGTTCAACGGACTCTATCCCAAGGCGGAGGACATGCAGTTCTACTGCGATACCGTCTGGGTGCTGGATAAGCTCGGCATTAAGATCAATGAGTATTATGTGATTCATCTCAACGCCGATTACGTCCGGGGAAAGCAGCTGGATCCTGGGGGGCTGTTCATCGTAACCCGTCATTTTTACAATGCGAAAAACAATCCCACGATCCTGATTAAGGATGCGATCCGCAGGAACATGCGGGAGATCTCAGGCATGCTCAGGGACATGGAACTGCTCAGCGAGGAGAACATGCCCGAGCCTTACCGCACCAGCCGCTGTGCCGGGCGGTCGCGCTGCCGGTTCTATGATCAGTGCTTCCCGGATGAGGCGACGATTCCGGTGAATTCGATCCTGACGCTGACCGGGGCGAAGAGCCGCTACGACATGCTGCAGGAAGGGCTGATGAACCTGAAGGATGCGGATATCGCCCGTATCGAAGGCAGCCGCATTCAGTATGCCGAGATCATGGCCGACCGGCTTGGGGGTCTGTTCGCGGATAAGACGGCACTGGCCGCGTGGTTTCGCGATATGAGCTATCCGATCACCTTCCTGGATTTTGAATGGGAGTGTTTTGCGGTGCCGCCGTATGAGGGGATGAAGCCGTATATGGTGCTGCCTTTTGAATACAGCATTCATATCATGGAAGAAGACGGGACGATCCGCAATCAGGTGTTTCTCTCCGTTCACGATGACCGTAAGGAGATGGCGGAAAGCCTGGTCAGGGATATCCCGAAGAACGGCACGGTGATCGCTTACAATGCGGAAGGGGCCGAGAAGCTGAGGATTCAGGAACTCGCCGACCGGTATGAGGAATACCGCGAGGATCTTCTTTCGATCAACGAGCGGATGAAGGATCTTCAGATGCCGTTTACCTCGGGCCTTGTCTATGATGTGCGGATGTCGGGGGTATGGACGCTTAAGAAGATCATGTCGCTGATGGGAGACCGCAGCTATCAGGATCTCGATATCCATCATGGCATGGAAGCGGTGTTTCAGTGGCGGTATCTCGACCGCGAAGATGAGAGTGCGGATCTTGAAAAGATCGCCCGCGAGCTGAAGGAATACTGCGGCATGGACAGTTATGCCATGACCGTGATTTTCCGATGGCTTCGGTCGCTGGCGGAATGATCCGCTTTTTTTTTTCTCTCACCCTGACTAAGACTTTGGTATAATAAGGGAAAAGAAAGAATGTACAAATCATGAACCCATAACCGATGCAGAATCGCATTTTATATATAGAAAAGTGAGGAATAATGTATGCGTTTTGAAATTGTTGGAAAGAATGTGACAATCACTGAGCCGATGCGGGCGAAAATCGAGAAGAAGCTTTCCGGACTTCAGAAATACCTTCTGATCGATCCTGACACAACCGCAAGAGTGGTCGCGAGAGTGTATCCGGCTTCTCAGAAAATCGAAGTCACGATTCCTACGAGAGTTGGTATTCTGAGAACGGAAGTCGAGCATGAGGATATCTACTCGGCAGTGGATATTGCCCTCGATAAGCTGGAAGATCAGCTCCGCCGCCAGAAGACGCGTCTCAACCGCCGTCACAGAGATTCCCTTGCGGAAACATTCATTCTGGAAGAAGAAGAGGAAGAGATCGACATCCCGGTCAAGACCAAGACCCTTGCCGCGGAGAGAATGGATCTTGAAGAAGCGATCATGCAGATGGAACTGTCCAACCACGACTTCTACATCTACACCGATGACGAAAGCGACCGGATCTCGGTTGTCTACCGCCGCAACAACGGCGGCTATGGTCTCATCGAGACCGAATAAAGCGGATTGGCGGAGCGTTACCAGACGGATGCGCTCCGTTTTTTTGTTTCCGGCGTGTTCAGAACAACCGGACAGCAGGTCTTCTCTGCAAAGCAGACCTCCGGACAGGATCTTCGGGATCGGCGCGATCACCTCTTAACGAAGAAAAAACGCATCATTCTGAACGAAATAATGCAGGTTGGTAATTGACGGTGAAAGAGGATAAAGGTTACGATTTAATCAGCCGGTGACAGAGAAAATGGCATTGATCATCAAAGGGCAGAACCGGGGTAATCCGGTGAGGCAAAACTGCGGGGACCGGGAAAGGTCAGCCAGCCGCACATCACATTACGGCGGCCTTTCAGTATTCCTGAAAGGTCTTTTTTGGAGGATAAAACAATGAAAGGTATAATTCGGAAACTATTGCTTGCAGCAGCGTCCTTATCGTTGATCGCGTGCGGTTCTTCAGGAGGAAGTTCCGCCGGTGCATCATCTTCCGGCGGGGGAAGCTCCTCGGATACGCTTCATTTTGAACTGAAGACAGGTATCCTTGATTACGCGGATTACGAATATGTGGGGAAAGGATTCTATGCCGGCGGCTCCGGTGATCCGGAAAAAACAGTATGCTTCAATTTTAATTACACGAATCTTGATTCCGATCCCAAATCGTATTATCAGGATTTCTGGGTGAATGCATATCAGAACGGAACAGAACTCGACACCGCTTCCGGTTATTCCTACAGCAACGCCCCGGAAACGGTTGAAAACACCAGTAAGACAGTTCTTCAGAACGGAACGATCAAAGTCGGGGTGGTGTATGTGCTTCAGGATGATTCCCCTGTGACGATCATCGCAAAGCATAACGGAGGTTCGGAGAAGTCGAACCAGCTGATTCTCACCCTGGAACCCTATCAGGACAATTCCTTTGATATGAACCGGATTTATGGATACTGGGAAGGGAAGGATGACACCTCGCTTACGATAACGTCTTCCAAAGTTACACTCAAATACAGTAAATCTTCGTCAACCTATCGGGATAATCCCAATCTCTGGACCGATGCTTCCAATCTGCATCCCGATGTCAGTGAGATTGATCCCCTGCGGATTGAAGAGAAAGACGGAACTCTGCATCTGATCAATGAAACCTATGATTTCACCCAGACAGAAAACTGGCCGGAAGGAGAAGGGGGAACCGAACTGAAGACCGCAGAGCTCGGCGAGACGATTACTACGGAATTTGCCGAATTGTCCTTTACGGAAAGCGGCCATAAGCCGGAACTGAAGTATTCCAATACGACCGGCGGCAGTGAGGGGTCTTATGGCGGCCATATCACGTTCAGCCTGATTGTCGGAAGAGAAACGCCGGGGAAGGAACACCTCTATCTTGAAGGAACCATTAAGAACACATCCTCCCAGGACTATGATCCGGAAGACATGAAGGTAAAAGCTGTAATCAACGGCACCACCGAACTGGAAGGGGATGTCACAGCGCTGAGCGGAGGAAAATCACTCAGTTCGCTGAATCCGATGAACTCTGCGACGATTGTGCTTCATACGGAAATGGATTCTTCTCTGGTGAACGATATTTCTTCTCTGGAATGGTATTTCGGATTCGATCGTAATTTTTCCGGAAGCAGTAAAGGAGATCCTTCAGAGAGCAGATACTATTATGTGATCAAAGCAAAGTGAAGAACCACGGAGCCGGAAAGAAACAACGGATGATCCTCTCTGCAAGGGTCATCCTTTTTTCTGCCGTGTGAATTCCTGATGGAAAACCGCAGTGACAGATACAGGGCACGGGAACCCTGGAACAGAGGAACCGGTTTTGTAATGCATACCATTGGATCTGTGACGCCGGCGGTATGTTTTTTCCAACGTGTTTTTGTCATAATGAAAACAGAGATTCAGACGAATACAGGGAGAAACAATTATGATGAAGAATCTTCAGAAACTCGGAAAGGCACTGATGCTGCCGGTGGCCGTGCTTCCGATCGCATCCATTCTGATGGGAATCGGCTATGCGCTGTGTCCCTCTGCCATGCAGGGGGGAGATATCATCGGTACCTCCGCACAGATCGGCTTCTTTCTGATCAAGGCCGGCTCGGCAATTGTCGACAACATGCCGCTGCTCTTTGCGGTGGGTGTCGGCGTCGGCCTGGCGGATGATCATGACGGCTCGGCCGCGATCGCCGCCCTGGTTTCCTGGCTTCTGATCACGACGCTGCTGTCTCGTTCGAATGTCGAGACGATGCTGCCGGGGTTCATACGTTCGGAGATTCAGGGCATTGCCTTCGATAAGATTCAGAACGCCTTCATCGGCATTCTCTGCGGTATTACCGGTGCGCTCTGCTACAACCGCTTCAAGGGGCAGAGGCTTCCCGATTTCCTCGCGTTTTTCTCCGGGAGAAGATTTGTTGCGATCGCTACAGCCGGGGTTTCCATCCTGATCTCGATCGTGCTTCTCTTTGCTCTGCCGATGCTGTTTCAGGGATTGTACGCGTTTGGAAATGTGATCGTGACCATGGGGCCGCTGGGCGCCGGTCTCTATGCCTTCTTCAACCGGCTTCTGATTCCGTTCGGCCTGCATCACGCATTGAACAACGTCTTCTGGTTTGACACGGTGGGGCTCGGAGATCTCGTTCATTTCTGGGCCGGCGATGTGACGGGAGTCAATGGCGTGACGTGGGATCTCGGCATGTATATGTCGGGGTTTTTCCCCTGCATGATGTTCGGTGTTCCCGGTGCTGCGCTTGCGATGTATTTTTCGGCGAAGAAGGAAAAGCGCAAGGCAGCCGCTTCTCTGCTGCTGTCGTCTTCGATCGCCTCGTTTCTCTGCGGGGTGACGGAGCCGTTTGAGTTTTCCTTTATGTTTGCGGCGTTTCCGCTCTATGTGGTCTATGCTTTGCTCTACGGCATCTTCACGGTGATCGTCTGTCTTACGGGATTCCGGGCCGGCTTCTCCTTTTCCGCAGGACTCACCGACCTCATCTTTTCCGCATCGCTTCCCGCCGCAAAAAAGACCTGGCTGATCATACCGCTGGGACTCGCCGCGTTTGCTGTATTCTTTGTGATCTTCTATGCATGCATCCGCCGCTTTGATCTCAAAACCCCGGGAAGAGAAGAGGAGGAGGCAGGTGCCCCGGCCAGAGAGACAGGGGACAGCTCCTTTGCAGAGACCGCCGAAAAGGTCATAGCAGGCCTCGGCGGGGCGAAGAATATCAAATCGCTGGATTACTGCGTGACCCGGATCCGGGCGGAAGTGAATGACGATGCCCTGGTGGATGAGAAGGCGCTTCGGGCAAGCGGTGCCAAGGGCGTGATCAAGCCAGGGAAGAACGCGGTACAGATCGTCTTCGGACCCCAGGTGCAGTTTATCTGTGATGAGATGAGAAAGCAGATGTGAATCTTCTCCGCATTCATTTCTTTGATCTTTATTTCTGTAACACATGCGTCCCGTCCCCGGCAGTGATCCTTTCTGCCGAAGACGGGTTTTTCTTTGGGCAGCCGCTTCCGATCGTCAAAAAAACCGGCATGTCTTTGCCGGATATTTTACAGCAGGAGTAATATCTGCCAGATGAAGTAGACGATGCCCATGGCAAGAATGCCGGGGATGAAGGAATGGGTCTGATTGTAGAGGTAAGAGAGCACACAGATCAGAATCACATTGTAGAAGTAGGTGGGGATAAAGATCGTGAGCTGCAGCGGGCAGAAACATACGGTATAGATGAAACCGAACAGAAACCCGGACAGCAGGATCATCGTCGCTTCCCCGAGCCGGATCTTGAAGTGATCGGTCAGACACTTGAAGCAGATGTTGACCAGGGACGACAGGGAAAAGCTGAAGGCGATGAAGATCGCCGGCAGAGCGACGAGATACGACCGTATGGTTTCGGGATCGGGCATCACGATGAGGCCGTGCAGAAAACGGTTGTTGAGCCAGGTCCACAGGAACAGGACAATCGAACCGACTGCGGTATATAACATCGTATCGCCGGGATTTTCCTTCGAGCGCAGCCAGTGCAGGCCGAAGAGCTCCCAGTCATAGGTGATCAACAGCCAGGCGCAGAAGTTCAGTGCGAACATGAGACCCAGGGTATCGTTCTCGATCCACCCGCCAAGCAGACGGCGGATGACGGGGATCAGAAAGAATATCAGAAGAGAAATCACGATTCTCTTTACAGACATAGCTGTGCTTTTCTGAAAGGCAGCCATAATTTTAACTTTGCGCGGGAACCCCATAGCTTGCTGTGGGGCGGAGCGCTCTCCTTTCTGTAATATAGTGTTTTGTTTTATTGATTAGTGTTACCTTTTTGAATGAAACACCTTCTCTTATAATCTCGCCGTCAAACGTCTCAATTGAAATTCG
>JAFWCM010000178.1 GCA_017536885.1 Solobacterium sp. | reverse complement strand
TTGAGAACAGCAGGTTATGAGTTCGATCGCGTATGTGACAGATTCCAACATGATTGAATATCACCGTCTGTGCGGCAGCCGCCGGTTTAACTTCTGGCGGCTTTCCGCACGGGCGGCCTTTTCGGATTTCCGGAAAGGAGACCTTCTCTTCTTCTATGCCTACGGCAGGAATAAGAAAAGGAAGGGGTTTGTCGGATACGCGCATTTTGACGGAGCCAGAAAGCTTTCCCTGAAACAGATGTGGAAGGAGTACGGCACCCTCAACGGCTTCGATACCAGAGCCGACCTCGAAGAGGCGATCCGGCGGGCCAGCCGCGATCACGAAGTGCCCGAACGCATGAGCTGTTTACTGTTATCGGATGCGGTGTTCTTCAGTGAACCCGTTTATCCAAAAGAAGCGAACGTTGAGGTCAACGAAAAACTTGAGAGCTATATGTATCTTGACCGCAATGATCCCGAAGCCACACTCCGGATTCTTCGCATTGCCCGCCAGAAGGGCATCGATCCCTGGGCCAGCAGTCAGAGCGATGAGCCGGAGAATGTCTTTGAGCTTGACGAAACCAGAGAAATCCTGGCGGCGATCGCCAAGGAACTTGGCGAAGAGGCCTGGACCAGAGAAGAGAAGAAACGGGCGCGGGCTCTTGCTTCAGCGGTAACGGGATTCGAACCGATCCGCGGCAGTGAAGCGGATGCCTTTGTCTTCAAAGACGGCAGGCTCACCCTGGTGTTTCCCTATGTCGCATCGATAGGCAAAGAACCGAATGCGATCCGGGCTCTGCTTGGGAAGATGATGTATTACCGCTCGCGGGCGGTTCAGTTTGCTTTGCCCGGGAACGAAATCTCTTTTGAAGTGCTTTGCGAAGAGGGAGAACCGAACGGGGAATTTCTGAAGGAGGCGGCGAGTCATGTCTGATTATGAAGTGATTGTGGTCGGCGGCGGACACGCCGGGATCGAGGCGAGCCTTGCCTGCGCAAGACTTGGCCATAAGACGATGATGCTTACCTTAAGCATTTCCAATATCGGAAAAATGCCCTGCAACCCGAGTGTCGGCGGCCCGGCCAAAGGCGTGGTCGTGCGGGAAATCGATGCCCTGGGCGGACAGATGCCGATCACCGCGGACAAAACAGCCCTGCAGTTCAAGATGCTCAATACCGCCAAGGGGCCCGGGGTTCGGGCACTGCGCGTGCAGTCGGACAAGATCGCCTACGGTAAGATGATGCAGTCTGTATGCCTTCATCAGGAAAACCTAACCGTAAAGGAAGGCATGGCGGTAAAACTCAACACTGAACACGGCAAAGTCACCGGCATTACCCTGAAGGACGGATCGTTTATCTCGGCCGAGATTGTGATCCTGACGACGGGGACATATATGGCCGGCCTGAATATGATCAGTTCGGAAGTCGTTCCCGGCGGGCCCGACCGCGAGGAAACGACGGCGGATCTCTCCGCCTCGTTAAGAGAAGCGGGGATCGAGACATTCCGCCTGAAGACCGGAACCCCGCCGCGGGTATTGACCGCATCGATCGATTTTTCCAAAACGAAGGAAGAACCCGGCACCCCGGAGTTTGCGGCATTTTCGGAAACCACAGAGGAGATCCTCCCGTTTGAAAAACAGGTCAAATGCTATATGACCTGGACGGTGCCGAAGACCCATGAGATCATTCTCGCCAATCTGAAGAAATCCTCGATGTATTCGGGGGTGGTCAAAGGCGTGGGTCCGAGGTACTGCCCTTCGATCGAAGACAAGCTGGTGCGCTTTTCCGATAAGCCGAGGCATCTGCTCTTCCTCGAGCCGGAGAGCCTTTCCATGGATACCACCTATGTTCAGGGGTTTTCCACCTCCCTGCCGCGAGACGTGCAGGAGGAGATGACGCATACCCTGCCCGGGTTTGAACACTGCGTGATCAAGAAATACGCCTATGCGATCGAATACGACGCGGTGGATCCCGTGCAGATGAAGCCCGATCTGGAAAACCGGGTCATCGAAAATCTCTTTACCGCCGGTCAGATCAACGGCACTTCCGGATATGAGGAAGCGGCCGGGCAGGGGATTCTTGCCGGAATCAACGCCGCGATGAAGCTGGAGGGAAGAGAGCCGCTGATCCTCGGCAGGGATGAAGCGTATATCGGGGTATTGATCGATGATCTTACGACCAAGGGCACCCTGGAACCCTACCGCCTGCTTACCTCGCGGGCGGAGTTCCGCCTGCTTCTGCGCCATGACAATGCCAGTGCCCGGCTTCTGGAAAAAGGTTATCGCGTCGGCCTCATCTCGCAAAAGCGGTATGACGACTTCCTGAAATCGCGGCAGGAGCTTGCGGAGCTCAAGGAAACCCTGCGTGATTCCAAGGTGATGCTGGATGATGAAATGTTCAGAACTGTTTTATCCCCAAAGGCGGATATCAAGTTTGAACACAAAGGAGAAAACGGGTACGAACTGGTACGCAGGCCGGGTGTAACCACCCGGGATATCCTTGCGGTGCTCAAAGCGGAAGCCGATCCCGCCCTTTGCGAAAAATGCGATATCGAAATCAAGTATGAGGGCTATATCGAAAAAGCAAAGCGCGAAGCCGCAAAGCTGCGGGCGATGGATGAAATCGTGCTCGGAACAGAATTCAACTACGATGAAGTAGAACATCTTTCCATTGAGGGAAGACAGAAACTGATGAAATACAGGCCCCTGACGATGGGGCAGGCATCCCGGATTTCCGGGGTGAATCCTGCGGATATCGCGGTCCTAGCAATCGCGATGAAACAGGGAAAAGGAAGGAGATAATATGAACTGGCAGGACGTTGTTTCAAATGTGAAAATCTACGGACTTGAAGAATCGGTGAAAGGCGCCGAAGAAGTTGAGATCTCTCAGGAAGAGGTCAAGGAGCGCAACATCTCCCCGGCTCAGAAGATCGGGGCAGACAGCTTTCTCAACGGTGTCATCGTGCAGTTTGATCTCACCTTTACAAATAAGGCATGGGTTCAGGCGGAGCGGTATCGCTTTCTCGACTTCGTAAACAAGAAATCGACCATGCAGTGGATCACGCAGTTTGATCTCGATGATATGTACAACGAATATGTCGACTCCCGGATCATCGATATCATGAAAGAGAAGACAAAGGACTACAACGAACTTCAGGAAGATATCAAGGCAAGGCGGGAAGAGGGAAAGGATGTGACGACCCTCAACGACCTCGCCCATCAGAAATACCTTGAGATCCTCTATTCCAATCCGGCGGGGTTCCGGCTGACGGCGCGGATGACGACCAACTACCGTCAGCTCAAGGTCATCTATTTCCAGCGGCGGGATCACCGTCTGCCGGAGTGGCGTGCCTTCTGCCAGTGGATCGAAACCCTGCCGCGTTCGGAGTTCATCACCCATGCGGATTAAGGCTGTACCCATTCTGTTGACGGCACTGGTATTGTTCTTCTCCGGATGTAAGGCAAAGCCCTCCTCGCAGGCGATCACCGCCGCCCCGAAAGAGACGGCAGACACAACGATCAGTGAACCCGTGTACGGGATCTGGTTTTCCTACCTCGAGTACCGGTCGCTCTGCACGGGGATGAATGAAGAGGAGTTTTCCGCCTTCTCTGATCAGGCAGTTGCGAATATGAAAGACATGGGGTTCAACCGCCTCTACCTCCATGCGGTGGCGTTTACCGATGCCTTCTATGATTCGAAGATCTATCCGAGAACCGCCGTGCTGCCGGACATAGATTACGATCCCTTTGCAATCTTTTCCAGAAAGGCAAAGGCTGCGGGCATCAAGGTGGAAGCCTGGATCAACCCGATGCGCTCGGTGACCCCGGAGGAGATGGAAGCTCTTCCCGAAGACTTCATCATCCGCAAGTGGGTCAAAGACAATGATGAGCGGGTCCGTCAGAGCGGTGACCGGTATTATCTCAACCCCGCCTACCCCGAGGTGAGAGACCTGATCGTCTCGGTGGCGGAAGAGCTCTGCGATCGCTATGACATCGACGGCATCCATATGGATGACTACTTCTATCCCTATGACACCAAGCGCAATTTCGATGCCTACATCTATTCCCTGGTGCAGGAGGAAAATCCGGAATTAAGCCTGGAGGATTTCCGGATGAACAATGTCGACCTCATGGTGAAGGAACTTCACGATGCCGTGAAGAAAAAGAATCCGAAGCTCTACTTCGATATCTCCCCGGCCGGGAATATCGATAACTGCATCAATCTGCTCTTCGCCAATCCCTACCACTGGTGCGAAAACAACACCGTGGATTATCTGATCCCCCAGATCTACTGGGGATATCTCCACCCGATCAAGCCGTTTGAATCGACGCTGCAGGAATGGAAAGCCGTTGCCGGGGACAGCGGTGTGGCGATTCTTCCCGGGCTTGCCGCATACAACATCGGCCTGCGGTTCAAGCTGTCGGAGGATGATGAGGTCAACGGCGAGTGGGAAACCAACGATGATCTCATGGCAAGACAGACCCGAACAAGTCTGGAAGAAGGATGCCCTGGCGTGGTGTACTTCTCCTACAGCAGCTTCTTTCACCCGGATGAGGAAACCGCCGATATCGTAAACCGGGAAATCGAACATCTGAAGGATCAGATCGGAAAATAATACAGCAGAACCGCTGAACCCCGCAGACAGGGAACGGCGGTTTTTCCGTTTTACGACAGGGTTTATGAGCCGGAAAGGGGAGGTCGCTCACACTGGGTGTACCGGTTGGGAAATAATCGTTGTAGAATAAAAGGGCATGACATCGGAAGAATTAGGAAAAACCCTTTCCCGGATGGGATTCACCCTCAGTGAGGAAGTTCTGAAGTCGTATGAAATCTATGCGGCTCTTTTAAAGGAATGGAACGGGAAATTCAATCTGACCGCAATTGAGGAGACGGAAGAGATCTACGAAAAGCACTTTCTCGACTGTCTGATCCCACTGACCCTCACGAAGGTGAAGGGCAGAGTGTGCGATGTCGGAAGCGGGGCGGGATTTCCGGGTCTCGTCTGGGCGATTGCCGACCCGTCTCTTTCCCTGACGCTGATCGAGCCGACGGGGAAGAGGTGCACCTTTCTCCATGAGGTGAAGAGAACGCTGCATCTTTCCAATACCGAAATTCTGAACCGGCGGGCGGAGGAGTGTTCCGATCTCAGGGAATCCTTTGATGTCGCAGCCGCGCGGGCGGTCGCCAATCTGCCGCTGCTCAGCGAACTCTGCGTGCCTCTGGTAAAACAGGGCGGAAGCTTTGTGTCGATGAAAGGCGCAAAGGGAGAAGAAGAGCTAGCGGAAGCGGGCTTTGCTTTGAAAAAGCTGGGATGTACGGAAAGCGAACTGATCCGGTATGCATTATTAAATAAAGATGCACGCACCCTGATCGTTGCGAAGAAGACAGAACATACGCCGGGAAAATACCCGAGAAACTACGGGCAGATGAAGAAAAGCCCTCTGAAAGCGAAATAAGGATATGACAGGTTCGATATTTGATTTCTTTGAACAGGAAAATCTGGGAGAACTCGCCGAGCTGCCGGTGAATCAGCTCGAGGCGAGCCGCTTTCAGCCGCGCATTCACCCGGATGAAACGGTCATGAAGGAGCTGACGGACAGTATCCGCATCAACGGCCTGCTCAGCCCGATCACTGTCCGCAAACGCGATGACCGTTATGAAATCATCTCCGGCGAAAGAAGATGGCGGGCCTGCCAAAGGGCGGGATACGATACGATCCTCTGCCGGGTGCTCTCCCCGAATGATGCGGCATTTGCCCGCAGAGAGCTGATCGAGCGGCTTCAGAAAGATGATCTGACCGCGGTGGAAGAAGCGCGGAGCTATGTGCAGGTGATGCGTCTGCTTGACATCACCCAGGAAGAGCTCGCCCGGAAAATCCGCCGGTCCCAGTCGGCGGTGGCCAACAAGATCCGCCTGTTGAACCTGCCGCAGGAAGTGCAGAATGCGGTCAGTGAGCGGCGGATCAGCGAGCGCCATGCCCGGGCACTGCTTTTGCTTTCCCGCGACCGCACCCTGCAGGCATGCAGAAATATCGAAGAGAATTCTCTGAGCGTACGGGAGACGGAAGCCTATGTCAGACAGCTGACGGGCAGACAGACGCAGCGGAGAAAACAGAAAACCAAAGGATTTACGAGAAACACACAGATCGGAGTCAATTCCGTGAATCAGTGTGTGGCGATGATCAGGAAGATGGGAATCGATGTGGTCATGGATACAGAGGAAAGCGATCAGGAGCTTCGCATCCTGCTGAAGTTTCCGAAATAAAGGAGTTATGAGGGTATGGGAAAAATTATCGCAGTCGCCAATCAGAAGGGCGGCGTAGGAAAAACGACAACATCGATCAACCTTGCGGCCGGACTTGCCTATGCGGACAAGCGGGTTCTTCTGGTGGATTTTGACCCTCAGGGAAATGCGACCAACGGCATCGGTGCCGCCAATACCGGCTTTGACCGTGACCATACGGTCTATCAGGTTCTGATGGGCGATGACAGTGTGGAAGAAGACCGGGTGACGCTGGACATGCCGCCGCTGGATGTTCTGCCGGCGACCATTGACCTGTCCGGTGCGGATGTGGAAATGGCAAGCAACGCCTATGAGATCGGCCGCGAGAATCTTCTGAAACAGAAGCTCGATGTGATCCGCGATCAGTACAACTACATCATCATCGACTGCCCGCCGAGCCTGGGTCTTCTCAACACCAACGCCCTGACGGCGGCCGATTCGGTCATGATTCCGGTGCAGTGCGAATACTTTGCCCTGGAAGGTCTGACCCAGCTGCTTGGAACCATACGCCTCGTGCAGCGGTTATGGAATCCGAATCTTTCGATTGAAGGCGTACTGCTTACGATGTTCGATGTGCGCACGAAGCTTTCGGTAGAAGTCCAGCAGGAAGTGCGGAAGTACTTCAAGGAAAAGGTCTACCGCACCTATATTCCGAGAAATGTCCGCCTTTCCGAAGCGCCGAGCCGGGGCGAAAGCATCTTCGAATACGACACGAGGTCCGAGGGGGCCAAGGCATATGCGGGCCTGGTCAAGGAAGTGATCGCCCAGAATGAAAGGGGAATGCGCTGATGGCAGAGAAGAAAAAAGCCGGCCTCGGCGGCAGAGGCCTGAATGCGATCTTCGGATCCGATGTGGAAAAAGTGCTCGATGATATCCAGAATAACGCACTGGATGCCCCGGGCAGAAGAGAAGTGGAAATTCCGATTGCCGAGATCCGCAAGAATCCCTATCAGCCGCGGAAGGAATTCGATGAGAAATCCCTGCGGGAGCTGGCCGATTCGATCAAGCTCCACGGCATCTTCACGCCGCTGTTGGTGCGGCAGAGCGTGCAGGGCTATGAGCTGATCGCCGGGGAAAGAAGACTGCGGGCCGCAAAGATTGCCGGACTGCAGAGAGTGCCTGCGATTGCGGTGGACTTCACCGATGAGGATATGATGGAGATCTCCCTGCTGGAAAACATTCAGAGAGAAAACCTGAATCCGATCGAAGAAGCGGCCGCCTACGAGGCGCTGATCCGAAGACTCGGCTACACTCAGGAGAAGCTGGCGGAGCGGGTTGGCAAATCGCGGGAATACTGCGCCAACATGCTGAGACTTCTGAAGCTGCCCCAGCCCGTGCAGGAGATGGTCACCAACCGCAAGCTTACGATGGGACATGTAAGACCTCTCCTCGCCCTTGAGGATGAAGATGACATCTTTGATGCGGCGGAGAAAATCCATAAGGAAAAGATGTCGGTGCGGGAAGTGGAGCGCTATGTCAAGGAGCTGACCGGCGATAAGAAAAAACAGAAGCCGGCTTCAAAGCTCTCCGACAAGGATCCGTTGATCCGGGATCTTGAAGCGCGGATGAGCAGAAAGCTCGGCACCCAGGTGATCGTGAACGGAAAGAACATCAACATCCGTTACAGCGATACCGCGGATCTCAACCGCATTCTCGACCTTATCGGAATGATCGAAGAGTGACAGATTCGCGAATATGTACATTGAACGGATACGGAAGGAAAGGTAAAACAGAGATGTCGCTGTTCTCCCGAGAAAATGCAGGGTTCCGAAAATGCATGATCCTCGTCGGACTGGCGGGACTCCTGCTGTATTTTGCCGGAATAGCGTACGGAAACGGATTTCTCAGCGGATTCATTATTTCCGTTATATTATATGAGAGTAATGTTTCCTACTGGAACAAGGTAGCTGACATCGGAAAAGCACACGCGGGAACCGGGCTTCTGCATTTTCTTCTGCATTATGCCCTGATGGCGGGTGTCATGATCTTCGCGGTGTTTCACCCCGGAGTCATGAACATCTTCACCGCCGCCCTCGGACTTCTTTCGGTGAAGATTGCCTTAATTGTCCATGAGCTTACAAAGCGAAAGGAGAGTATATGAAAGTACAGGCAGACGTATATGTAATCATTCTGATCACGGTTCTGCTGGGGCTTGGAATTGTCATCCTGTCAAAGAAGATCGACAAGGCGGATGCGCTGGCGGAGCCTTCGGGCATCATCGTACCGGTGCTTCTCGGCGTAGAGACCGTGCACAGCGCGGTCAAAAGCAATGTCGGCGAAAAGACTGCGGACATCCTGACTCCTTATATTCTGGTCCTTTGGACATATATCTTTTTTTCAAACATCATCTCTCTCTTCGGCCTGTCATCACCGACCGCCAATCTCAGCGTGACATTGCTGCTGGCGATTATCACCTGGGTATTGATTCAGTACACCGAGCTGAAGTATCAGGGCATCGGCGGATATCTGCACGGATTTCTGGAGCCGATCCCGGTGATGCTGCCGATGAACATCGTGGGGAAGTTCTCCACCATGGTATCGATGTCCGTGCGTCTGTTCGGAAACATCCTCTGCGGCGGCATCATGATGCAGTTAATTTACAGCGCCACCCAGGCATTATCCAATGCGATCGCGTCCTGGTTCGGTGCGCAGGGAAATGTATTCAACTTCATGGCGCCGGTGATCACACCGATCCTGCATGCATACTTCGATCTGTTTGCGGGATTCATTCAGACACTGGTATTTGTCACATTAACAATGGTATTGATCGGGAATGATATGCCCGAAGATGTAGTGAAAGGTATCGCATAGGAGGAAAAAATATGGATATCAACAAGGGTTTAATTGCAATCGGAGCCGGACTGGCGGTAATGACCGGAATGATGACCGGTCTTGGTGAAGGAACTGCGGCAGCGCATGCGTGCGACGCAATCGGAAAGAATCCTGAAGCGGAGTCCAAGATCCGCTCCACGATGATTCTCGGTATTGCGCTTTCTGAGACCTGCGCGATTTACGGACTGCTCGTTTCGATCCTTCTGATGTTCGTATATCCGAGCCTGTAATAACCGGAGAAGATACGAATGATAACGATCGACATCGTAGAACAGCTGATTCCCAATCCGCTTACGATGCTCGTGCAGCTCTGCAGTACGCTCGTGCTGTTTCTTCTGATGAAGAAATATCTCTGGAGTTCCGTCAAGGAGTATCTGAAGAAACGGGCGGAGAAGATGCAGGAAGATCTCAATGCCCAGGAAGCCGCAAGGATTGCGGCGGAGTCTGACCGGACTGCCGCGAGCCAGCAATTGATGGAAGCGGGAAGCCGGAGTGAAGAGATTGTCGCGGCGGCGGTAAGAGAAGCCGGCAGCCAGCGCGAATCCATTCTTGCGGAAGCAGACCGGGAAGCGGATGGCCTCCGCAAACGGGCACACGAGCAGATTGAACAGGAGCGGGAAGCCATGTACAGCGACATGCGCCGGGAGATGGTGGAAGTTGCTTTAAGCGCGGCATCCTCTCTGCTGTCCTCACAGAATGCGGAAGATCTCGACCGTGAGGCCATTGATGCCTTTGTAAAGGAAGCGACCGATGGCGAGTGAGATCAGCAGCCGCTATGGCGAGGCGCTGTTTCAGCTGGCGGAAGAAAACGGGACAGTGGAAGAGATGCGGGAAGAAGCGCTGATCGTAAGAAATGCGCTGAAGGAAACCCCAGATCTTCTGATATTTTTCCGTGCCGTTCAGATTGACGCACAGGAAAAGAAAGACGCGATTGACCGCATGTTTGCCGGCTTCACGAAGGAAATGCGCAACTTTCTGAAGCTGCTTACGGATAAGGACCGCACCTATTACCTGAAGGAGATCCTCGATACCTTCATCGACCGATGCAATGAGGTTCTCAATATCGAGACCGCGGTGGTCAGCTCCGCCCGGCCGCTCTCTTCTGAAGATATGAAGAGAATTCAGGCTGCGCTCGAAAAGAAGAGCGGGAAGAAGGTGCTTCTTACCAATGAGGTAGATGAATCACTGATTGCCGGAATCAAGGTGGTCACCGGCAATACCGTCACCGATGTGACAACCGCGCACAGGATCAACGAACTGAAGGATTTACTCCTGAGAGGAGACAAAGCATGAAACAGATCAGACCGGAAGAGATCAGTTCCCTGATCAAGGAACAGATCAAAAACTATGATCATAAGATTCACTCCGATGACGTCGGCTATGTGATTTCCACAGGCGACGGCATTGCGATGGTTCAGGG